>DJXP01000030.1:3958-39964 GCA_002449785.1 Clostridiales bacterium UBA7001 | reverse complement strand
TTTTGATGAAGAAGATAGTGAAGAAGCAAGATATAATAAAAGAGTAGCAATAAATAATCAAAGAACAGAAGATTTTAAAGCAGGAGAATATAAACTTGGAGGTGGTGTAATAGACCCATTACCAGAAGATGCTCCTGGGTTTGTAAAAGATTACTATGCATATTATAAAACTCCTCGTGGATACCATAAGAGAAGTTTGAATTCTAATGGAGGATGGAATATTACAGCAGGAACATCACTTTTAAATACAAGATTATTCTATTATTCAAAAGAAATAAGAAATGCAGTAATGATAGTGCATGGAGATAAAGCGCATTCATATTATTTTGGAAAAGATGCTTATGAAAATATGATTAAAGATAGTAAATATGCAAATAATAAGGAATTCCTTTCAATAGAAGGTGCTTCACATTGTGATTTGTATGACCAAAAAGATATTATACCATTTGGTAAAATAGAAGAATTTATAAGAAAAAATTTAAAATAGAATTTTAAATGAATATTAGAATATGATAAACTGAATTTATCATAAAGTTCGGAAGATTATGATATTCAGAACAAGTAAAATCTTTCTAACTTGTTTATAAGATTTTGGAATTGTAAACAAGTATTAGAACAAAAAATTACAATTTGTCAGTAAATAGAAAAATTATTACAAGTTTTTTCATACGTGTGGAAGTGGTAAGAATATAAGAATTGTTGCGGTAAAAGTTAATAATATCAATGGTTTGCAAGATATTATAAAAACTCAAAATATGATAAGCAATTTAATTAATTAGAAAAAGTTGAAGCGATACATGTAATAGCAGATGAAGATCATGTACATTTACAAAAAGGTAGAATCGAAGAACCAAGAATAGTATTTTATATATGTAAAATGGAACAACTGTATAGAGTTTAAGTTGTGGGATAATTCTTTTATAAAAATTACTCGAAAAAATTGACACTATTTCTGAAGGAGCAGATATTGAAAATTTGCTCCTTTTGCTATACAATAAAAAAGACTTATAACCATAATTTTAAGGAGGATTTATGAAAGATTTATTAAAAACAAATTGTTTTGATATTCAAGAAATAATGATAATTGTTGGAAGTTGCTTAGATAGAATGCAACCAGAAGCATATAAAGAATTGGAAAAAATATCTAGTAATATTTATGATGTATGTTTGGAAAAAGAGCATTTGAATATGGTTGTTACAAAGATTATAGGCATGGTAGCAAGAGGAAAAATAAAAAAGATTGTATTTGCTACAGTCGATAAATCTCCTCATTGTGTGCAACTTCATTATGTTATAAAAGAGTTAGAAAATGCTATTGATATAAGCAATATAGAAATAATAAACTATGTTGCGGTAGATAACAAACTAATTGAAATACCAATAAATATAATAAGTTTATCAAAGAATTTATCTAAATTAAAAGAAACTAAATAGTTTAACGAATGATTGTTTAATATAAATAATTTATAAGGGGGATAATAAAATGGTTAAACAAACAGCAGGACATGATCAATTAGGAAATTTCGCAGAAAAATTTGCAGAATTAAATGATGATATATTATTTGGAGAGGTATGGTCAAGAGAAGATAAACTATCTTTAAGAGACAGAAGTTTAGTAACAATATGTGTTTTTATGGGAAAAGGATTAGTTGATAATTCCTTAAAATATCATATATTAAATGCTAAGAAGAATGGCATTACTTTATCAGAAATGGTTGAAATTGTAACACATGCAGCATTCTATAGTGGATGGTCAAACGCTTGGGCAGTTTTTAATCTTGTAAAAGAAGTATATGCAGATGAAATACAAAAAAATAATACAGATAAAGGAACAACACATGGCGGAGCTTTCGGTATGGGGCAGCCAAATGTAAATTATGCTGAGTATTTTGTTGGTAACTCTTACTTGAAAATGTTAGATAAAACTGAATCTGGTGTGGCTTTTGCAAATGTTACTTTTGAACCAAGATGTAGAAATAATTGGCATATTCATCATTCAAGTAAAGGTGGAGGTCAAGTTTTAATATGTGTTGAAGGAGAAGGATGGTATCAAGAAGAAGGAAAAGAGCCAAGAAGTCTAAAGCTAGGAGATATTGTTGTAATTCCTGCAAATGTAAAACATTGGCATGGAGCTAAGTCTAATTCATGGTTTAGCCATATTGCAGTTGAAATACCAGGAGAAAATGCTTCAAATGAGTGGTGTGAACCTGTAACTAATGAAGAGTATGATAAACTATAGATTTGAGATATAATGGATATTTAATTACTTATATGATATATATTAGACAAAGAAAAATGTATGAAAAATAACAAAGTTAAGTTGATTATAAGTGAGGTTAAATGGAAAATTTATTTGTAAATAGAATAAGATTAAATAAAGATAATATAGATTATAGCAAATATCCTTTTAATATAAAGTGTTTAAGTAATTTTGATGAGCTAAAAATAGATAATTCTGTTACTATGTTTTATGGAGAAAATGGAGTTCGGAAAATCTACACTTATTGAGGCTATAGCAATTAGCTTAGGCTTAAATCCAGAAGGTGGCAGTAATAATATGCAGTTTTCAAATTATGATGATTATTCAGAATTATATAAACATTTAATAATTAGCAAGTTTGGTATGCCTAAAACAAAATTTTTTTTAAGAGCAGAATCATTTTATAATGTTGCAACTGATATTAGCAATAATAGTGATTTAATTTATACAACTTATGGTGGAGAAGATTTACACTCTTGTTCACATGGAGAATCCTTTTTAAAACTTGTAGAACACAGATTTTGGGATAAAGGATTATATATTTTAGATGAACCAGAAGCTGCTTTATCTCCACAAAGACAAATGACATTACTTTGCTATATACATGATTTAGCAAAAAATGGATCACAATTTATAATTGCAACTCATTCACCAATATTATTATCATACAAATATGGTAAAATAATTGATATGAATAATAATATGGAAGAAATAAAATATGAAGATACAGAAGTTTATAGAATTTATAAAGATTTTTTAAATAATCCTTATGGAATGCAAGACACTTTGTTTGAAGAATAATAAAATATTTTAGCTAAATTAAATGTTTGTAATGCTAGTAAGATAAATAAAAATATATGAGGTAATTTAGAAATGATAATAGTAATTGAAAGTATAATTTTATGTGTTTTATTTACTGTAATGGTTTATGCTATATCAAGAGAACCAATTAAAACATTATATAATTATCCACCTAAAATACAAGAAAGAGTAAAGTCATTAGATGAATATAAGGATAAAATTCCAACACAAGAAAATAAGATAGTAGCAAAAGTATTTGCTTCAATTATATTTTTATTAATTATATGTGTTGTATTAAGATATATAAATGGCTATAGAACATTTATAGAAAGCTTTGGATATGGCTTTTTGTTATGGACAATAGTTAATTTATATGATGCTATAGTTTTAGATATTATATGGTTTTGCCATGACAAATATTTTGTTTTTAAAGGAACTGAAGATATGGTAAAAGAATATCACAATTATTGGTTTCATATTAAGGGATTTTTTATTGGAGAAGTATTAGCATTGATTATTTGTTCTTTAGCCGGAATAATTATAAAATTTATGTTATAAAAAAAGGAAAACATAAATGGAATAAATAAGAAAAGAGATAAAAATATGAAAAAACAAAATTTAGTTTTTATAGTATTATCAATAATTGTGGTAGTTATTACCTTTATTTTTATTAAAGAAGTAATCCCAATATTTAAAGAAAAAGAAAGTAAAAATAGAGTGTTTAACGACATGCAAGATAAATCTTATGATGCTGTTAGAGGAATAGTTGGTATAATTCCTGAAAATGAAATAAATGGATTATCTAATCATAATGGAATTGGAATTGGAGTTATTTTTGATAAAAAAGATAATACATATTATATATTAACTGCTAAGCATGTAATAGATGTGGAAAACATTAAATTTAAAATATTTACTAAAGATACAGAATTTAGTGGACAAACGTACATTTAATGTGCAAAGAATTAGTAATATTAAAATAGGGGGGATTTTTAAATGAATAATAAAAAAATATTAATTGTTGTTCTTTTAATAATTATAGCAGCTGCTATAATTGCACTAACATGTTTTAATCGTACAAGTTCTATATTTGGTGTAGAAAATGATGAAAACGGAAATATTACCGTTACTGCTCAGAATTCAGATAAAAATGCATCTGGTATGGGGTATATTACACTTCAAGAAGGGCAAAAACTTGAAGTAAGAGCAAATCTAACTGATAATAGTTTAATAAAACTAGAAGTGCTACCTAAAAATATAGATGCTACAACAAAAGTATTAATGGAAGAAACATTTACATCTATTGATGCTCGTGAATTTGAATTACCATCTGGAGAGTACAGTATTCGTATTACTGCAGAGAAAAGTTCTACAGGAAGTATGGATATCAAAGCTAAAGGTGGTGTAGAAGAGCAAGGTGAAAGTAAAATTGATAGAACAAATTCAATTTTAAAAACAAATAAAGAAATTGAAGAACAAATAAAAGTTTCAGTACAAGAATATTGGGAAATGATTTACGAAGATAAAGCAAAAGAAACAAAAATTAATAATATCGAAGTTTGCCCAGATGATTCAAAAACATTAGAATATGTTGATTTAGCTGAAAATGATTATGCATTTGAAATTGATTATGAAATAAAACCATCTGATAAAAAATATGTATCAGACTTAACAGAAGTACTTGGGGAATATGATGAAGAATCAGGTTGGGTTAAAGATTGCCATGGATTTGGTGTAATGAGATATAATGAAGCTGATGATAAATTTGATGTTACATCAATTTCTAAGAAAGAAGATTATGAAATAGAAGATGAAAGCTCATCATCAGATATAAAATATTCTGATTTAAATGATGAAGAAAAAATTGAACATGCACTATTTAAAGTATTTAAAGACAATTACGGAGACAAAATGGCTAGTGCTAAAATTGTTGTAGACAAAATTTATACACCTGAAGAAATTGAAAAAAATGAAGCATTAAAAAGCCTAAATATAAAAAAAGATGAACTTGCTTTTGAAGCTTCAATAGATTTTGAACCAGCAGAAGGTGTAGACCCAAATATATTTACTATTCCAAATGGAGAGGTAAATGAAGAAAATGGATGGGTTACAGATGTACACAGATTAGGTATTCTAACACCAGATGAAGATGAAGAATATAAAATAAGAGATTTAGGAACAGGTTGGTAAAATATAGTATAATTGTCATAATTTATATTATTAACAGATATTTAAAGAAGGCAGAGGCCTTCTTTTTTTGTGTTAAAATTTATTTATGTTTTAACTAAATTATATTCATATATAATAATTGATATTCATAAATTTATATGTTATATTTTTAATAAATAGAATAAATAAAATACTCTAATAATTTATAAAGAAGTAAATTGAAAGTTTGATAGGAGAAATAATTTTGAAAAATTTAGATAATAAGTTAAAATGCTTTATTTTAGCAATTATTTTACTTGTAGTTTCTTTAATATTTATTGCTCTTAATGCTAATACATATACAGTTAAAATTGATGATATAAGCGGAATAAGTAGTTTAGAAGATATAGATATTAAAATAGAAGATAAAAATATTATAAAATATGTAGATAAAGATATTGAAAACGGTGTTTTAAAAATAAAATTCGAATCAGTATCTAGAGGAAAAAGCTATGTGAAAATTTCATATGAAAATAATGATATTACAATGTTTTATTTATATGTTCATAGCTTTGGAATTATTACATTTAATGAATATATGGGAGATAGTAATGGAAGTATAATAATTCCAATATCAATAGTTATATTTTCAACATATGTTTTATACTTGCTGATAATATCATATAAGAATAGTAAAAACAAAAATTTATATCAATATAAAAATATTTCTTTTTTAGGACTAATAATATTTATAATATTTACAATTATTAGTCAATTATTTGCAATTTCAAATTATAAAGGATTTATTTCAACAATAAATTCTTTACTTAATATGTTTTCTTTTACAATGTTTTTGCTTCCGATAGCATTTATAGTTTCAATTCTTGTTATTATTAGCAATATTTTACTAATAAAAAAAGAAGGATTTGGATTTAGAAATGTATTAGGAATATTATTAGGAGTTACACTTTGTTTTGCTTCTATATTACCAGACATGTTATATAGAATGCTTTTTTCTGTAACTTGGATTGATATTCATAATGAAAGAGGATTAGGATTATATATTTATAATTTAATTGAATCTATCATATATATTACTATTACATATATAGAATGTTTATTACTTGGTACTATTATAATGAGTGTTAAAGCAGCAAAGTATGTTCCAAAATTTGATAAGGATTGTATTATTATACTAGGATGTAAAATTAAAAAGGATGGCTCACTTACTAAATTATTAAAAGGAAGAGTAGATAGAGCAATAGAATTTAGTAAAATGCAAAAAGAAAAAGTAGGAAAAGATATATTATTTGTTGTTTCTGGTGGAAAAGGAAATGATGAAGTAATTTCTGAAGCACAAGCAATGAAAAATTATTTAATTAAGCAGGGTATTAAAAAAGATAATATTTTAATTGAAGATAAGTCTAGTAATACTTTTGAAAATATTAAATTTTCGAATAAATTAATAAATGATAAAATAAAAAATGCAAAAATAGCTTTTTCTACTACTAATTATCATGTATTTAGGGCAGGAATAATAGCTAGTAATCAAAATATTAATATAGAAGGAATTGGTGCAAAAACAAAAACATATTTTTGGATTAATGCATTTATAAGGGAATTTATTGCAACTATTTTTTCAGAAAAGAAGAAACATATTATAGTAATTTTTTGTATAATATTTTTAGCAATATTTTTGGTATTACTACAATATTTATTTAATAATTTTTAGGAGAAAAATATGAAAAAATTTTTGGGTGGAATTAATTTAAGTTGGAAAAAGTTAATTATTTTTGCAATTTTTGCAGGTTTATATACTGGAGTTATGGCTATGATTCCAATAGCAAAAGATACATCCTTTGCAGATATAACAATTTCATTTGAAGTATGGATTATGTTTGGAATATTAATAATAATGAATAGTAAATCTCCAAAAGAATCTTGCTTAAATGGTATATGCAGAATTTAAAAAAGCCGGTAAAACTAATTTAATACTAGAGGATCAAAATGGGAATAAAGAAATATTTGAAATTGATGTGAAAAGCGATAGCTATGATATAAATAAAAAAGAAAATAATTCTTTAATAAGTAATAATAATGAATTAAATGATGATATAAAATCTGAAAGTGAATGGAAGATAGAAAATGTTAATATAACTGTAAATAAAGACTCAATAACCAAAACAGGTGCAATAATTGTAATAGAAGATAAGAATGAAAAAAAAGTATCTTTGGAAATGAATTTTGCTATTCAAAAGGCTGGAGAAGATGATAAATGGGTGGATATGATTACAAAAGAGGTTGTAACTTGGCTTAAGATGGCTCAAAAGCCTAATGAAGATGGAATAACCCAAATGCAACTTGATTGGTCTGAAATATATGGAGAATTAAGTCCAGGAACATATAGAATAGTTAAATATAATGCTTTATCTACTCTATATAGCGAACCTTTTATAATAGAGAAGTAATATTAATGGAAAAGAAAATAGTCTATTTTGTACATGGTACAACTTATGACAATGTACTTAAAAAATACAAATGGGAAGAAGCAAAAAAATGATTAAAGAAAATAAGGTGAGTAGAATCCAGTATGGATATATTATTTATAAGTATAATCTAAAAATGAGAGTTGAAAAATTCAATGAATATAAAGAATAGATTATTAGATGATGTAAAAAGGAGAAATTACTATGAAGAAAATAGTTATTTTAATAATTATATTAGTTTCTATAATTATTACAATTCTATGGTTAGGAGGAATAATTCCCAAGCAAATAGCAAAAATATCTGGAAATATTTATGTAACTAATCACTTCCCTAAAATGCAATTAGATTATGTCAGTATAGAATGGAGTAAATATCATAATGATTATATAATAACATTCAAAGATAAAGATAATAATAATCATGGTTTTACTATAGGGCCTAAATATTTCCCAATTAATCCTGGACAAGGAATCTTTGAATTTGAAGAAATATATAGAAATACCACAGAAACTTCAACACAAGAACAAGATACTGAAAAAATAAAAGAGGAAAATATAGATATGATAAAAATTAAAGTTAATAACAATGTTTTAGAAGTTAAATTAGAAGACAATGAAGCTACAAAAAGTTTGGTAGAAAAATTAAAAAATGGAGAAATTAGTGTAAATGCAAGTGAATATGGTGGATTTGAAAAAGTAGGTAATTTGGGATTTAGTTTACCAAGTAATGATAAAAATATAACTACATCATCAGGTGATATAGTTTTATTTCAAGGAAATCAAATTTCATTATTTTATAATTCAAATTCATGGAGTTACACAAAACTCGGAAAAATTCAAAATGTAAGTGGGGCTGAATTAAAGAATATATTAGGCTCAGGAGATGTAACATTAATATTAAGTATAGAATAATTGTAAAATAATAGGTACACAACCATTATGTTATTGTAAAAATTTAAAAATAATTAATTGTGAAACCGAAGAATGTGATCTAGCATTTGAATATTCAGAAGTTCAAGCAGATATTAAAGGAATTCCTTTCAATAGAAGGTGCTTCACATTGTGATTTATATGACCAAAAAGATATTATACCATTTGATAAAATAGAAGAATTTATAAGAAAAAATTTAAAATAGTAAAAAAATAGATTACAAAAAATAATAAAATTTTAAAAAATACTTACAAAAAATTTAAAAGAATGCTATAATAATTACAAATTATATAAGTGAATTTAAATAGTGTGTAGTCTTTTAAGGGCGTAAATCCAGCTTTTAAAAGGTAATGCACTATTTTTTTTTGCGTGATTTTAGAAGGAGAGTAGTTTTATGAATGAACAAAAATCAAATAAAATGGCAAGTACACCTATGAAAAAGTTATTTTGGAAAATGGGATTGCCTATGATAATTTCAATGGTATTACAAGCATTATATAATGTAGTTGACAGTATATTTGTAACTAATATGGGAGAACAAGGTCGGACTCGCAAATCAAGCTCTAACTATTGCATTTCCCATACAAATTTTAATAATAGCAGTAGGAGTTGGAACAGGAGTAGGCTTAAATGCTTTACTTTCAAAAAGTTTAGGAGAAAAGAATATAGAAAAAGTTAATAAAGTTGCGGGTAATGGGATATTCTTAAGTGTTTGTATATATGCCATCTTTTTACTATTTGGAGTATTTGGCTCAAATTGGTTTATATCTCTTTTTGCAAAAGGAAATGAAGATGTAATTTCTATGGGAACAACATATTTGCGAATTTGCTCATGTTTATCATTCGGAGCAATTGGATTTACTGTATACGAAAGATTTTTACAAAGTACAGGAAAAACAATGCTTTCAACAATAGCACAAATATCAGGCGCTGCTACTAATATAGTTTTAGACTATGTATTTATCTATCCATTAAAGATGGGGGTTAGTGGTGCAGCATGGGCAACAATAATAGGGCAAATAGTTTCACTAGTAGTTGCAATGATTTTTCATTATAAACTTAATAGAGAAATAAATGGAAATCCTAAATATATAAAGCCAGAATTTGTATTAATAAAAGCTATTTATAATATAGGAATTTCGGCTGCAATAATGCAAGCATTACTTTCAGTTATGATGGCAGGTATGAATGCAATACTAGGTCAGTCAAAAGCAGATCCGGTGGTTTTAGTAGGTTCATTTGGTATTTATTATAAGATACAACAAATAGCATTGTTTTCTGCATTTGGACTATCAAATACAATAATATCAATTTTATCTTTTAATTATGGAATGAAATATAAAGAAAGAATAAATGATTGTATTAAATACGGAATATTAGATACAGAAATTATAACTTTAATTTTAACATGTATTTTTGAATTATTTGCTAAACAAATTTCAAGCTTATTTGGCTTAACTGGTGGAAGTACGACAGAAATTATTGAAATATGTACTATATCATTAAGAATAGCAAGTATTGGTTATATATTTATGGGATTTTCAGTTGCAGTACAAGGAATCTTGCAATCAATAGGTTATGCAATAAGACCTTTAGTTATCTCATTATTAAGATTAGTAATTTTCGTATTTCCAATAGCATATTTATTTACTCTATCAGATAATGTTACAACTGCTGTTTGGTGGACTTTACCAATAGCAGAGGTATTGACTGCAATAATATCATTATTTATTTTGAAAAAATCATATAAAAAAAAATAGATATAATAAATGTAGTAGAAGAAAATAAGAAAGCAAGCAAAAAACTTATTATATCAATTGCTCGTGAACATGGTACAGGAGGAAAAGAGATTGCAAGACAAGTTGCTAAAAAGTTGGAACTTGCTTTTTATGATAAAGAAGAAATTAAAAATTTTGCTTTAAATAATGAGCTTATAAACAAAGATACAAAAGAGGATGAATTATATAATTTTTATTTATCATTAGATGCAGAAAAAGATTCTATAATAAAACAATCAGAAACAGTAAGAAAAATAGCATTAAAAGAAAATTGTGTTATTGTAGGTAGAGGAGCAGATTACATATTAAAAGATAGCCCTTATATAATAAGAATTTTCTTATATGCACCTCAAGAATATAGAATAAATAAAATAAAAGAAATGTATAATGATACATATGAAGAAGCCAAAAAGCATGTATTAAATTCAGATAAATCGAGAGCTTCTTATTATGAAGTTATAACAAATCAAAAATGGGGAGATAGAGAAAATTATGATTTATGTTTGAATTGCAAAATTGGAAATGAAACAGCAGTAAATATAATTTGTGATTATATTGAAAAAGTAAATAATAATACAATTAAAAAATAAAATTGAATAGAAAAATCTATTATAAATTAAATAATAACTGAACTGTAACTTAATAAAAAAATAAGACTGATAATGATTTGAAATTATCAGTCTTTTATTATATAATAAGAAAAATAATTAGTTATTAAGAAATAGATGAAGTAATAAAAATATGAAGAAATCAAAAAAAATTAATTTAAAATTTAATAAATATCCTATTAGCAATGAATTTGGTATATATAAATTATATAAAATTCCATTTAACGATAGAATTTTTGCTAATGCAGATAAGCTTATGTCAATGATTCCCAAAACAGTAAAAGAAAATAAAAAAATTTCTTTTAAAACTAAAACTATAAAGTCATTTGATAATGAAAAAATTGATATTTATATATTTGAGCCAAAAAAGTTAGAAACTCAAAAGATACTTTTATATATTCACGGTGGTGGATTTGTATATAGAGGAGCAAAAAATCATTATAGTTTTTGCAAAAAAATTGCAGAAGAAGGCTTATGTACAGTAGTATATGTAGATTATAGGCTTGCATATAAATACAAATATCCTATTCCAGTAGAAGATGCATTTTCTGCATATGAATATATTTTAAAAAATAGAAAAAAATATAATAAAATAATTATTGGAGGAGATTCTGCGGGAGGATGTTTGGCAATAGATGTAATTAGAAAAGCAAATGAATTAAATCTGCCTCTCCCAAATTATTTATTTTTGCTTTATCCTGTTCTAGATAAGAGGATGAATACTGATTCAATGAAAAAATATACTGATACACCAATATGGAATTCAGTATTAAACAAAAAAATGTGGGAATTATATTTGGGAGATAATAAAGATTATATTTCACCTGGTGAAATGGAAGATGTTTCATTCATGCCAAAAACTTATATAGAAACTGCTGAATATGATTGTTTGCATGATGAAGGTATTGAATTTTCACAAAAATTAAAAAAAGAAAATATAGATGTAATTGTTAATGAAACTAAACAAACAATGCATGGATTTGATATAAAAAATGGTAAAATAACTAGAAGAATCATTAATGAGAGAATGGAGTTAATAAGAAAAATATAATGAGTAAAAAAGAAAACAATAAAACATGGAGAAAATTGGATAATTCTGCTAAAATATTTCCTCTTCAAGAGAGCAATAAATATAGTACTGTATTCAGATATTCAGCAGTTCTTAAAGAAGAAATTGATAAAGAAACTTTAGAAAAAGCTGTTGAAAGAGCACTTACAAGATATAGAGCATTTAAAGTAAAAATGAAAGAAGGCTTCTTTTGGAATTATTTAGAAGAAAACTCAAAAAAACCAGTAGTTAAAGAAGAAATATATTTTCCTTGCAAAAAAATTGATCCAGTTTATAATAATGACTATTTGTTTAGTGTTACATATTTTGAGAAAAAAATAAATATTGAAATATTTCATTCATTAACTGACGGAAATGGTGGACTAATATTTTTTAGAGAAATAATTTATAATTATTTAGAAATGAAACATCATGAATTAATAGATAAAGAAGAAAGAAAAGCAAGAAAAATAGATTTAAATACTGAAGATAGTTATATGAAAAACTATAATAAAAAATCTAAAAAAGATGGAAAAAGTAAAAGAGCATATTTACTAAAAGGTAAAGAACTTAAATTTAACCAAGTTAGTGTAAATCATTTGTTAATTGATACTAATGATTTAAAGCGCGAATGTAGTAGATATAATATATCTACTACTCAATACTTAACCTCTGTACTTATATTGTCTATATATAATGCAAATGTTTTAAAAAATAATGGATTAATAAAAAATAAAAAACCAATAAAAGTTTGTATTCCAGTAAATCTAAAAAAATATTATAAGTCTAAAACTATGTCAAACTTTTTTTCATATATAAGTGTAGATGCAGAAATGAAAACTTGTATTTCTTTTAAAGATATTACTGATTTTGTTAGGCAAGAATTTGAAAAAAAACTATCAGAAGAAGAAATTTCAAAAACTATGTCAGATAATGTCAAAATAGGAAATAATTTATTTATTAGTTCAATTCCATTGTTTCTCAAGAAATTAATTATAAGAAGTATATATAGTGAAATTCAAAAATATTTATCAATAACTTATTCAAATGTCGGAAAAGTCGGAATCATAGGAAAATATCAAGATTATATTGATTATTTTTTAATACTAATAGCACCTGAAAAAATTGAAAAGATAAAATGTTCAAGTTGTACATATATAGATAAAGTAATTTTTACTTTTACATCGGTACTTAATGACAATAGTATTGAAAAATATTTTTATAAATTTTTAAAAATACAAAATATTAATGTAGAAGTAGAGTCAAATGGTATATTAGATTCTATAGAAAGTGGAGAAGAAGATGTTATATCCGAAAAAAATCAATAGTAAGAAAATTGATAGAATTTTTATGATAATTAATATTATTGTAATATCATTTTCACTGATATTACTTTATATAAATAAAATAACTACACCTAATATTTATTGGAGTCATTTATGTATTTGTGGATTTATTTATATTTATTTAACAGTAAGCTATTCTGTTACTAAAACAACAAATATTGCAAATCATGTAATGATTCAAACAATACTGATAGCTATCTTAATGTATTATATAGATTATAGAATCGGATATACAGGTTGGTCTCTTAGAATTTCGATACCTATTTTAATAATAATATCAAATTGTGCAATGTTTATAATAACACTATTTAGTTTTAAACATTATGGGAAATATGCTATAAGTCAACTAATAATAGTACTTCTTAGTTTATCTATAATTTATTTAATTTATAAAGGGTTTGTAGAAGCAAATGCTTTAATTAATATATCAATTGTAATTTCAATTTTTAATTTTTTAGTAAGTTTAGTTTTGTGTTCTAAAGATTTTAAAGAAGAAATTATTAAGAGATTTAATATATAATAATAGTTCAATTATTTAAATTTATAATAAAGAATTGTTATTAATAAATATAACTTGAATGTAACAATAGATAAAATTAATATTTAGAGTATTCTATAAGGAGGCGTATTTTATGGACAATTCAATTAAAAACTTACAAAAGAGAGCATATGAAAATTCATTAAATCATGGGTTTCATGAACTTAAGACAGAAAAAGCTTTTGGAGATGTTATTGCACTTATGCATTCTGAGCTTACTGAAGCATATGAGGAATACAGAAATAATCATAATTTAAATGAAACATATTATGATGAAGATGGGAAACCAAATGGTGTACCATCGGAATTAGCTGATGTAGTAATAAGGATTTTAGATTTTTGTGAAAGTAAAAATATTGATTTAGAAGAAAAAATAATTGAAAAAATGAAGTACAATGAAACAAGACCATACAAACATGGAAATAAGCTAAATTAATATTATGTTTGCGATAATAATATTTAGAATGTTACAAAAATGTAATAAAAATTCTATTGCATTATTAACTAATTAATTCTAAAATATAATTATGAAAAATTAACAAATTTAAGGAGAATAATAAAATGAAATGTAAAAATATTTTTTTGGTTTTAAGTATTATATTTTTAGTAATAATTACATTTAGTTTTTCTACATATGCTACGGAAGCTACGAGTGATACAGATGATACTCAAGTAAATTCAGAAGAAAGTAGCGAAACTTGGACAGATTTTTCTAAAGCTAAAGTTAACCTTGAAAAAACAAGCGATGTTAGGACATTTAAATTTAGTGTTTCAGGGGTAAATCCTATTGATAATCATGTTTATTACTATATGATTGGTGATGGAACAAGTACTCCAGATTTTTCAGTAAATAATGCACATCAACTATCATATGATAGTTCAAAAAAAGTTTTTTATAGTGGTAATGAAATTTCAGAATATTTAGAATTAGAGCAAGATTGCTATGTATATGTATCTGAACATTTTTTAAATTCAAATAGTGAATTTAAAGATAAGTTGGTTCTAGAAAAAATAAAATTAGATAAACCTGAACAAAAAAAATATACAGATGCTTTTTTTGCAACATTTATTTCAAGTGATTCAGACAATCAAAGAGTTCAAATTTTATTTGATACTCCATGGGGAAACAAAACAGTAAGAAAAATACATCTTAGAATTGGAAAAATATCTGATGATAATATACTAAAAAATATTTATGATAAAAAAAATAATGCATTTGAAAATCTTTTAAGTTATAGCAAAAACTCATCAGCATTTTATGATAAAGTAGTAAATTCAAATGCTGATTCATCAGCTGCTGGTGGTATAATATATAATGAACAAGGTACTTTATTCGATACAAATAATATTACTAAGGATGATTACTATTTTTTGTATGCAGAATTAGATGATGAAAATGGTAAATATGTTAAAACAGAAGGAGTTACTTTAGCTAGAGCTTATAAGTCTTCTATTGATAATAATAATTATGCATTATTTTTCTATGGTTCTGACAATTTCTCATGGAAAACTTTTGAAGGAAATAATGTTACTACACCAACACAAAACCAAACTCCAGCTCCAACTCCAACAAAACCAGCTGACCCAACTATTGCTACACAAAATTTACCTAATACAGGAGTTAGTTTTCTAGTTATTGTTGCAATTCTTATTATGTCTATTATTGGAATATACTCATATAAACAATATAAGAAAAATAATTATTAAAAATGACTATAAATTTTAAATAAAAGTGATTAAGTTTAATGAAATTAAAAGCAAAATTTGATTTATTAAACTTATCACTTTTTTATTTTAAACTTTTTTAACATAAAGTTTTACTAAATCTTGACATTATTTTTGATTGAATATAAAATATAGTAAGAAAATTATACTAATTCATCTATATTTTTTGGGTGAATTAATTAAAGGAGGAATATATTATGTCATTAGTAACAACAAAAGAGATGTTTGAAAGATCAATGAGAGAGCATTATGCAATAGGTGCTTTTAATATTAATAATATGGAGTTTATTCAAGCAATAACTGATGCTGCTGAAGAAGCAAAATCACCAGTTATTTTGCAAGTTTCATCAAGTGCTATCAAATATGCTAGAATGGGTTATTTAAAGAAAATGGTAGAAGCTGCTGTTGAGAGTACTACAATTCCAATAGCTTTACATTTAGATCATGGACCAGATTTTGAAACTTGTAAGATGTGTATTGATAATGGATTTACATCTGTTATGATTGATGCTTCAAAATATGATTTTGAAGAAAATGTTAGAATAACTAAAGAAGTAGTTGACTATGCTCATAGTCATGGAGTAGTTGTGGAAGCAGAACTTGGAACTTTAGCTGGTGTAGAAGATGAAGTTAATGTTTCAGATGATGATGCAAGATATACAAATCCTGATCAAGCATATGAGTTTGTTCAAAGAACAGGCTGTGATTCCTTGGCTATTGCAATAGGAACAAGTCATGGTGCATATAAATTTAAAGGTGAAGCAAAACTTAGATTTGACATTTTAGCAAAGGTTAAAGAAAAATTACCTAATACTCCTATAGTTTTACATGGGGCTTCAACTGTTATACCTGAATTAGTAGAAATGTGTAATAATAATGGAGCAAATATTCCTGGTGCCAAAGGATGTCCAGATGAAATGTTAAAACAAGCTGGTGAAAATGGAGTATCAAAAATTAATGTTGATACAGATTTGCGTTTAGCAATGACTGCACAAGTTAGAAGAGTATTTAATGAGTCACCTGAAGTATTTGACCCTAGAAAATATTTGGGAGCAGCGAGAGACGAAATAAAAAAAGTAGTTTTACACAAGATAAATGATGTATTTTGTAGTAATAATAAGGCATAATAAAAATATTATGGATTTTAAATCAACAATAATAACTGTTCTTATCCTAAGGTGTAATTCTTTAAGTATAATATGATTTTTAATTATTGTGAGGGAAAGAATATGATTTGGTTAATTGTATTAATTAGTATAATTATAATAGTATCAGTATTAGCTATTATTTTTGTAGTGTCAAATCAAAAAAAAGAGTTTAATTATATTTTAAATGAAGATGAAATTGCCAAAACTCTTAGCAAAGAATCTAAAGAATATAAAACAGAAATATTATCAGAAAAACGATTTAAAAAAATGTTATCAGAATCACTAGATAATCCTGACAATATAGAACTGCTAAAAAAAGATATTCAAAACAGACTTCGATTGTTTATGAAGGTTTCTGATATAGCTAAGGCAAGACAATGTAACGAACAATTAAAAAGAATAGATAATGCAGTAAAGCAAAGAGGAGTATAGCTGTGCTTGAATTAGAAGATAATAAACAATTCCTTTATGAATTATTAAATAAATTAGAGAGTATAAGAGATTCAATAAAACTTGAATCTCTTAAAAATGAGCTTAAAGAATTAGAAAATGAGGTAAATAAAGAAGACTTTTGGAATAACAAAGAATATTCTAATAATATCTTTTCTAAAATGAAAAGCATTCAAAAAAAAGTTAAATTTTATGAAGAGTTAAATAAAGAATTATTAAGTTTAATTGAAATGAATTCTTTATTACAAACAGAATATGATGAAGAACTATTTAATGAATTAATAAACAGTTCAAATAAATTAGAGGAAAACATTAATAAATTAGAAATAGAAACACTTTTTTCTAATAAATATGACTCAAATAATGCAATTGTTACTCTACACCCAGGTGCTGGAGGAACAGAATCACAAGATTGGGTCCAAATGTTATATAGGATGTATTCAAGATGGGCTAGTAGCAATAATTATTCAATTAAAGAACTAGACTATTTAGCTGGAGATGAAGCTGGAATAAAAAGTGTTACATTTTTAATTTCTGGTGAATATGCATATGGATATATGAAAGGTGAAATGGGAGTGCATAGATTAGTTAGAATATCTCCATTTGATAGTGGAGGTAGGAGGCATACTTCATTTGCATCTGTTGAAGTTCTGCCGGAAATTAATGATAATATCGAAATAGATATTAGACCTGAAGACTTAAGGATAGATACTTATAGAGCCTCTGGTGCCGGAGGACAACATATTAATAAAACTGATTCAGCTGTAAGAATAACACATTTACCTACAAATATTGTAGTATCTTGTCAATCAGAACGCTCTCAAACATTAAATAAAGAAACTGCTATGAGGATGTTAAGGTCTAAATTAATTAATTTGAAGGAAAAAGAAAACAAAGAAACAATTTCAGAACTTAAAGGAATTCAAAAAGATATTGCATGGGGAAGTCAAATTCGTTCATATGTTTTTTGTCCATATACTCTTGTAAAAGACCATAGGACAAACTATGAAGTTGGAAATGTAGAAAATGTTATGAACGGTGATCTTAATCAGTTTATGTATGAGTATTTAAAATATTGTAATTTTAACTATTGAAATAATACTTGTTTAATAGTATAATACAACATATTGAAACAAAATTATTACGGAGGAAAAATGGAAGAATTAGATTTAAAAGAATTAATATCTATATTTTTAAATAAAAAATATTTAATAATAATTGTATTATTATTATTTGCAATTTTTGGAATTGTTTATACAAATAAAATCTTAACACCACTTTACCAATCTTCTACTACTTTAGTTTTAGTTCAAATAGGATCAGATAATATATCTCAACAAACTTCTATTACAACAACTGATGTTACATTAAATTCAAAATTGGTCGATGATTATAGAGAAATTGCAAAAAGTAAAACTGTCGCCAGTACTGTAAAAGATAATTTAAATTTACAACAAAGTATAGAAGATATACAAGAAAGTATTTCTGTTACAGCAATTTCAGAAACGGAAGTAATTAAAATTACAGTTACAAATCCAGACCCAGAACTTGCTTATTCAATTGCAAATGAAGTAGCAATAGTGTTTAAAGATAAAGTAAATGAAATTTATAAAGTAAGTAATGTTCATGTTTTAGATAAAGCTGAAATTCCAAATGAACCTTCTAATATACATCTGCTTAAAAATATTGTTATTTTTATGTTTGTGGGATTTATATTAGTTTCAGCATATATTTTGCTTGTAAATATGTTAGATACAACTGTTAAAACAGATACTGACATTGAAAAGACTATAGGTTTGCCAGTATTGGCATCAATAGTATTAACAGATGAAAATGTAAAAAAGAAGATTAAAAAGAAAAATAATACTAGTGAAATCTTTGAAACTAATTCTGATGTTCAAATATTATATAAAAATAATAGTATAATTAAAAATGTATTAAATAATACCCATGATGAAAACATTAGTGCTTATTCTTATATAAATGGAAATACAGCCAACGAAAATAATAATGAAATTGAAGATATATATAAAAGTGTTAATGAGGCTAGAAAAAATAAAAAAAGAAAAGGTGGTAAGTAATAGTGAGAAATGAAATTGTTGTTTTTGAAAACCCTAAATCACCTGATGCAGAAATGTTTAGAAACCTAAGAACAAATATACAGTTTATGAATGCAGATTCAGATAAAAAAGTTATGCTTATTACAAGTACAGCACCTGGTGAAGGAAAAAGTTATGTAAGTGCTAATTTAGCAACAGCATTTGCTCAAATTGATAAAAAAGTATTAATAATAGATGCTGATATGAGAAAAGGCCGTCAATACAGTTTATTTAACTTAAATCCAAAACCTGGTCTTTCCAATTATTTATCTGGTGTAGTAGAAAAAAACTTTACAGATGATAAAGAAAATATTAATAGTTTTATCCAAGAAACAAATATTGATAATTTGTATTTACTTGCAGCTGGTAGTGTGCCACCTAATCCTTCAGAATTACTTGTTTCTAATAAAATGAATTCTATAATAGAGACTTTAAAAAATGACTTTGATATTATCATTTTTGATGCACCTCCATGTTTGATTGTTGCAGATGCTTTAATGATAGCTAGACTTGTTGATTTTTCTATTTTAGTTACTGCACAAAATATTACTAGAATGGAAGATTTAATAAAGTCAAAAACTACTATTGAAAATGTTGGTGGAAAAGTAGCTGGTGTAGTATTAAATAAAGTTCAAATTACATCAAAAAGATATGAAAACACATATTATTATGGAGAAAAAATAACTTCATATAAACCAAAGCAAAGAAAATAAAGGAAGTAATTTTAATATGATAGATTTTCATTCTCATATATTACCAGGAATTGATGATGGTTCTAGAGATTTTAATGAATCAATAAATTTATTAAAAGAAGCTAAAGAAAATGGATTTCATAAAATAATATCAACATCACACTATGCTATTAACACCTATGAAGTGCCTGAATATAAAAGAATTGAATTAATAAACAATCTTAAAAGTGAAGTGAATGATATTGATATTATACTTGGTAGTGAAATATTCTTAACTTATAATATTCTTGGTTTATTAAGTGAATATAAAGCATCTAGTATTAATAATACTAGATATATACTATTTGAATTACCACTAAGAAATTATTTTCCAAATTTAAGAGATACTTTAAATAAGATTAAAGAAAATAATTATAAATTAATATTAGCACATCCGGAAAGATATAAACTAATACAAGATGACTTTAATGTGCTATACCAATTAAGAGATATGGGAGTCTTATTTCAGTCAAATTATGCAAGTATTTTAGGCTTATATGGTCTTAGAGCTAAAATTGTAATGAAAAAAATGCTTAAAAATAGGTTAACTAACTTTTTGGGGTCTGATGTACACAGAGAAAAAACAATATATCCTAAAATACCAATAGCTTTAAATAAAATCTCAAAAATTATTTCACAAGATTATTTGGATGATTTAACATTAAATAATGCGCAAATAATTTTAAATGGTGAAAATTTATAATAATATTTGTGACAAATTTAAATATAAATAAATATTATAAAATAGAAGATTTTAAATTTAAAAACTTTTATTATCATTTACTCAAAGAAGGTAGACTAAATGAGTATTATTGTTCAAAAATTTGGAGGAAGTTCTGTTGCTAATATAGAAAGATTAGAACTAGTTGCAGATCATATAATTAGAGAAAAAGAAAAAGGAAATCAAGTCGTAGTTGTTGTTTCTGCCCAAGGAAAAACAACTGATAAATTAATTACTGAGGAAAAAGAAATAACAGATGAACCAGATAAAAGGGAACATGATGTTTTAGTTTCAACTGGTGAACAGATAACAATTGCAAAATTGTCTATGTTATTGATAAAAAAGGGTTATAAAAGTGTTTCACTTACAGGATGGCAAATTCCTATTATAACTAATAGTGAATATAATAATGGCAGAATAAGATATATTCATAACAAAACTATAGAAGACTATTTGAACTCAGACAATATAGTTGTTGTTGCAGGTTTTCAAGGTGTTGATGAAAATGGAAATATAACTACACTTGGTAGAGGAGGCTCTGATACAACTGCAGTTGCACTTGCGGCAAGTTTAAAGGCTGAAAGATGTGATATATATACTGATGTTGATGGCGTTTTTACTTCAGATCCTAGAATAGTGAAAAATGTAAAACAATTATCTAATGTTTCTTATGAAGAAATGTTAGAAATGTCTAGTATGGGTGCCAAAGTACTTCATAATAGATGTGTTGAAATTGGACAAAAATATAATGTACCTATATATGTTAAATCAACTTTTGAAAAAGAAAGTGTAGGTACATTAGTAAGTAAAAATAATTTAGAAGATTTAGTTATAAGCGGAGTAACTAAAGATGATTATATTTCTAGAATAACAATTGTAGGATTAGAAAATAAAATAGGAAAAACATATGAATTGTTTAAAATATTATCAAATAATCGTATTAATGTTGATGTAATTGTTCAATCATTCGGAGAATATATAACAAAAGATATTGCATTTACAGTAAAAATGAATGATTTAAATAAAACTCTTCAAGTATTAAACGAAAATAAAGATAAAATTGGTGCAAAAGATATATTGCATACAGAAAATTTATCAAAAGTGTCTATAATAGGTGTTGGAATAGCTAATAAGCCAGGTGTAGCTACTGGTATGTTTGAAGCTCTTTACGAGAATAATATTAATATGCATATGATAACAACATCTGAAATTAAGATTTCAGTACTTGTTAATTCAAATATGGCTGACTTAGCAGTAAAAGCTATACATGAAAAATTTATAGATTAAAAAAGTGTACATTAAAGTACACTTTTTTTGTTCTAAAATAAATATTTTTGAATAAATAGTAATTAAATAAATAAGTTTAATTAGAAAGGTTTAAACATGGACGATTATAATAAAAACGAAAAAACATTTCAAAATATTGTTTTAGAAAACAGAGAAAAGTTAAGCTTAACTGGTATAAAAGACGTATTTAGCTTTGATGACCAAATTATTATTATTGAAACTGAATTAGGGCTATTAACAATAAAAGGAAGCAATTTAAAAATAAATAAATTAAGCATAGACACTTCAGATTTTATAGTTGATGGGAAAATAGACAGTTTAATTTATTCAAATTCGAATATTAGTAATAAAAAAGAAAGTAGTTTATTTAGTAAAATTTTTAAATAAGGATTGTGTATTGTAATGTATAATTATTCTCAAGAACAAATTTTTATTTTCTTTTTTATAATAGGAATTATAATAGGAATTATATTTGATGTATTTAGATCAATAAGAAAAGTTATTAAATCTAATAATGTAATTACTTTTATTCAAGACTTACTATTTATAATAATATCTGGAAATTTGATTATATATTCTATTATAAAACTTAATAATGGTTTTATTAGATTTTATATTTTTTTAGCTATAACAATAGGAATTTCAATTTATTTTTTGACAATAAGTAACATTTGTGCTATAATATTAACAATATTTATTAAAATTTTTATAAATATATTAAAATATCCAATCAAGTCTTATAAAGTATTAGCTAAGAAATACTTAAAACGTAAAAAGAAGGATTTTTAAGAATTTTGTAGAATATTACTATTGAAAAATATTAATTAAGGATACTAAAAGATGAATATTTTTAAATTTAATAAACTAATGAATTACATATTAATAGCAGTTATAACATATACTTTAATTACATTTATTAATCAACAAACAAAATTAAATTCATATTCTAAAGATATTTCATATTATAATACTCAAATTGAAGAATTAAAAGAAAAAAAGGAAGAACTAATTGCAACTCAGGAAAATGTTAATTCTGAAGAATATATTGAAAAAATAGCTAGAGAAAAATTAGATATGTATTTACCTAATGAAACAGTTTATATTGATGCTAATAAATAGTTATTTCATATTATTTTTGAGTAATTTAATTATATTAAATTACTTTTTCTTATTTTAAAATCCAAAGTTAATTAATTAAATATTTAATAAATTTTAAGGGGGCAATAATGGAATTAGAAGGTTTGTCTTTAATAGATCTTAAAAATCTTGCTAAAGCTAGAGGAATAGAAAACATTTCAAAATTAAAAAAAGCTGATTTAATTAAGAAAATATTAGAAAATTATGATTCTAATAAAAATGAAGAAAAAAATGCTAATACAAAAGAAACTCAAACAAATGTAAAAAATCAAGAAAATTCTGATGTTGGTTACAAATTAAATAGTGAAGATGATGAATATGTTGAAGGAATTTTAGAATTATTACCTGATGGATATGGATTTTTAAGAGGAGATAATTACTTATCTACAAATAAAGATGTTTATGTTTCACCTGTCCAAATAAGAAGATTTAAACTAGATACCGGTGATATGGTGAAAGGAATTAAGAGAACGCCTAAAGAAGGTGAAAAATTTCCAGCACTTATTTATGTAGGTGAAGTTAATGGTGAGCATCCAGAAAAAGCTATGAAAAGAAAAAATTTTGATGATTTAATTCCAATATATCCTCAAGAAAAATTAAAACTTGAAACCTCTTCAAATGGATATACTATGAGATTAATGGATTTAATGTCACCAATAGGAAAAGGCCAAAGAGGTATGATTGTAGCTCCGCCTAAAGCAGGAAAAACTACTATTCTAAAACAAATAGCAAATAGTATTACAGCAAATAATCCGGAAGTTTATTTAATAGTTTTATTAATAGATGAACGTCCAGAAGAAGTAACAGAAATGAAACGATCTATAAAAGGTGATGTAATCTATTCTACATTTGATGAACAACCAGAACATCATGTTAAAGTTGCCGAAATGGTTATTGAAAGAGCTAAAAGACTTACTGAACATAATTATGATGTTGTAGTCTTATTAGATAGTATAACTCGTTTAGCTAGAGCTTATAATTTAGTTATACCATCATCAGGAAGAACACTATCTGGTGGATTTGACCCAGCGGCTCTTCATAAGCCAAAAAGATTTTTTGGTGCAGCTAGAAATACAGAGGATGCTGGAAGTTTAACTGTACTTGGAACTGCATTAGTTGACACTGGAAGTAGAATGGATGAAGTAATATTTGAAGAATTCAAAGGTACTGGAAATATGGAAGTATTTTTAGATAGAAGTTTATCTGAAAAAAGAGTATTTCCAGCAATAGATATAAATAAATCTGGTACTAGAAGAGATGAATTATTATTAACTAAAAAAGAATATGAAATAGTAAATATGCTTAGAAAAAATTATTCTGGTTTGTCTACTGCTGATTTTACTGAAAGAATTCTTAATCAAATGATGAAAACAAAAAATAATCAAGAATTTATTGATATTATTTCTAAAAATATAAGATAATAAATTCATATGATTTATATTGGAAAATTCATCATAGTTAATCATCATTTATAAATCGTTGTTATAATAAATATAAAAATTTATTTAACAACGATTTTTTGAGCGAAAAAATGAAAGGTGGATAATCGATGTTAACAATACTAAAAAAATTTTTTATAAAATATTCTATACATATATTTTTTATAATTATTTTAATATTTATTAATATTTATTTTCAAACTTGTCCTTCTAAGATTTTAGGAAACATAATAGATTTATTACAAGTCCCTAATAATGAAGAATTAATAGTAAATAAAATTGCATTTTTAATATTCTCAGCTTTAGCAATTATTCTTTTAAGAATTGTATGGAAGTATTTAGCTGCAATTGTATCTCGTACACTTGAAAAAGATTTAAGAGATAATTTGTTTTCTCATTTTTTGAAAATAAATTTAAATAGTATCCAAAATATAAAAAACGGAGAGTTAATGTCATATTTTATTAAAGATGTTAATGAAGTTAAAAGATTTGTTTATTCATGCATTTCTGATGGAGTACGTGTAGTAGCAATACTACTAATTGCAACATATACTATGAAAAACGTAAATTTAACATTAACTATTGCAGTACTTATTCCAATAATAATTACAGATATCATTATTGTTTTTATTAGAAAATATATTGAAAAATATTTTAAAAAATCTCAAAACTATTATACTAAACTTTCAGAATATGTTCAGGAAAGTACAGATGGTATTAGAACTATTAAAACATATTCATGCGAGGATTCACAAATAAGTAAATTTATAAAAAAGAATAATTTATTGAAAAGAGGCAATATTGCTGTTGATTTATATTCAACATTATTATCTATTTCAGTAAATATCTGTTTTGGATTTTGTTATGGTATAACAATTATTTATGGTTCTAAACTAGTTTTAAATGGTATAATTTCAGTTGGAGAATTTGTTGCTTTTAATGGATATATAGATTTATTCTTTTATCCTATATTTTCAATCCCAAGGTTAATTGCTAGATTCAAAAGAGCTCAAATTTCATATAGAAGATTAGACTATATTTTTAGTATTGAAGAAGAATCTCTAAGACTTATAAATGAGTCTAATGAAAATATTCATGGAGATATTAAAATTAATAATTTAACATTTACATATCCTGAGTATACTGACAAAGTTTTAAAAAATATAAATATTGAAATAAAAGAGGGACAAACTTTAGGAATAATAGGAACAATTGGAAGTGGAAAAACTACACTTATGAATCTATTACTAAGATTATATAGCATTCCTAATGGAAAAATACTAATTGGAGATAAAGATATTAATGACATAGATTTAGTTTCATTAAGAAATAGTATTTGTTATATAACACAAGATAATTTTTTATTTTCAACAACAATTAAAGATAATATAGAATTATTTAAAGAAGGATTTAATGATGAACAAATACATTTAAGCACCGAAAAAGCAATGTTTGCTGATGATATAAAAGAAATGAAAGAAGGTATTTATACAATTATTGGTGAAAGAGGAATAGATTTATCTGGTGGTCAAAAGCAAAGAGTAGTTATTTCAAGAGCATTTTTAAATAATAAAAATATTGTAATTTTTGATGATACTTTTTCAGCTTTAGATAATAAAACAGAAGAGTACTTATTAAAAAATATAAAAGAACTATCACATAATAAAACATGTATTATAATATCAAATAGAATTTCAGATGTTAAAGATTCAGATCAAATTATAGTATTAGATGAAGGGAGAATAGTAGAACAAGGAACTCATAGAAATCTAATTAATAATAATGGACTGTATCATAAATTTTACATACGACAATTATCAAAGTCTAATGAAATATTTTCATAAATTATGGTTGAAAGGAGGAAATATAATTTGAAAAGTAAGACATTTAAACGTTTTTTAGATATTGCAAAACCACATTCAAAAACAATTATTTTATTATCATTACTTGCAGTTATAATAAATATAATTGAAATATTAAAGCCATATCTTGTTAAAATTGTAATAGATAATTATCTTAGTTTTAATATAAGCAAAATAGGTCTTGTTTCAATAAATTTAATTGGAATTACATATTTAATAATAGTCATACTTGGAAATATTTTAGATTTTATTTCAAGAATGAAAACATCTAAAATGGGTGAAGAAGTCTTATATGAAATCAGAAATAAAATATATAAATATTCACAATATGCTAATATTTCTTTTCATGATAAAACTCCAGCTGGAAAGCTGTATGTTAGTATTACAAGTGATGTTGAAGATATCTCTTCATTATTTAAAGATGTTGTAACAACTTTATTCAAAGATATTATTTCTATTATTTCAATAGTATGCATTATGTTATACTTTAGTTTAAAATTAAGTTTAATTACATTTATAGTTTTTCCTTTTGTAATAATAGTATCTATTATTCTTACTAATTTGTTAAATAATATTTATAAAAAATCTAAAATAATTAGATCAAAAATTAGTACATTTTTAGCAGAATCTATTTATGGTGCAAAACTTATAAAGATATTTAATATTGAAAAGCAAAAAGAAGAGACTTTTCAAAAAATGACAAAAGAGTTTGTAGATGTTAGAACTCCATCTGCTATATTACAAGGTATATTTCCTGGAGCAATAAGTTTATTCGAAAATATTGCAATATCAATTATTATTTTTGTATCAATGAAACATATATTAGGAATTAGTATTGAAGTAGGTGCAATTTATATTTTTGTAAGTTATATTAAATTGTTATTTGAGCCAATTACTAGAATTATTGATAATATTGAAATAGTCCAGGAAGCTGTGGTATCAATAAATAAAATTTATGATATTCTTGATAAAACAGAATATATAGAAGATTTTTCTTCTGGTAATTCAATTAAAGATGTAAAAGGAAGACTAGAATTTAAAAATGTATGGTTTGCTTATAGTGATGAAAATTGGGTATTGAAAAATATTAGTTTTGTTATTGAGCCTGGAGAAACAATAGCATTAGTTGGAAAAACAGGTTCAGGTAAAACTACGATAACTAATCTTGTTAATAGATTTTACGACATTCAAAAAGGTGAAATATTATTAGATGGAATAAATATTAAAAATATAAATAAAAGAGAATTAAGGAAAAGAGTAGGAACTGTGTTACAAGATCCTTTTATATTTGCAAGAAGTATAAGAGATAATATAAAACTAAACAAAAAACTTTCAGATGTTGAAGTTGAAAAGGCCTTAAATATGGCTTCTGCTAGCGAATTTGTAAATGAATTGCCTAATGGTATAAATGAAGTTTCAAAAGAAAGAGGAGAATCATATTCGGCAGGTGAAAAACAATTATTAGCTTTTGCTCGAATTTTTGCTCATAATCCAGATATTTTTATTTTAGATGAAGCAACAGCTAATATAGATACATATACAGAAAGCTTAATACAAAAATCTATCGAAATACTATCAAAACAAAAATCTGCTATATTTATTGCACATAGATTAGCTACAATAGTTAATGTTGATAAAATTTTAGTATTAAATAATGGAGAAATAATAGAAGAGGGAAGCCATAGTGAATTGTTAAATCAAAATGGATATTATGCTAAATTATATAATTCTTATTATCAAAGCTTGGAGTAGTGTAAAAAAGTTATGTGGAAGAACTTCACTTTACAATAATCGAGTTGACAGTATTATGTAAACTGTGATATAATTATAAATGAAGTAATATAAAAAGGAGAATAAAAATATGAAAAGCAAATTAATGATTAGAAAAGCAATTGCTTTTGTTGTTATCTTTTTCATTATAATTTCTCTTAAAAATATTTGCAATGCTTATACATTAAATGATTTAGCTTATAAATATCAGTCAAAATCAAATAATATAATTAAAAACAGTTTAACTTATAATTTATTAAACAATAATTTTAAAAATAGTAAATCAAGTACTCAAAATTCAGATTTTAAAGTAGAAAGTAAAGATACAGCTGATAAATCTGAAAATTATCCTAATAATGATGATAAAATTAAAGCTTTAGAAGGATATGAAGATCTTTATGAAAAATATTTTCAAGAAAAAACTGGAGAAAGTTGGGAAGACTATTTTTATAGAAATACAGGAAAGAGTTGGGCAGAACATTTTGAAGAAAAGACAGGAAAAAAATGGAATAATGGTGCATTAGAAAATTCTTCTGAAGGAGTATTAGATGAAGAAGCAAAAAAGAGTGCAATTTGTGATCACCATAAATTAAAACTATATGATGCATATTTATGGACTTTACCTGGAAATGCACGTTATGATGGTTTTTATATTAGTCCTGTTGTTGGTAAAATTAATATTGAAAATGTTGAATTTAGTGATAAAAGTAATGTTCAAGAGTATTATATGGTTCAAAATAGAGTTCTTTTTGTAAGGATTAATGCTTGGAAAACAACTGTACGTGTTACTGTTTATGATTATATTGATGGTCAGTGGTATAAAGATACTTGTACTTTAATAGTTAGACCTACAACTGGCTCTGGCAGTTCAAGAGAACATCCTAATTTATCAACGTATAGTTTAGGAAACACTTCAAGCAATAAATATAGAATTGATTTATTAAATGGGAAGTCTAAAACTTTTTATATAACTGTTAAAGATGGTGCAATTGAAGGCCATTTAAATAATTTTTCAGATGTTGAGATGGAATATGATAATAATTATATAGATGTAGAGAAAACTAATGATCATGCGTTTAAAATTACAGCTAAAAAGAGCGGTAGCAGTTATTTATTCATAACATTTTATGCAAAAGATCCTTTTGGATATAATGAAGGATACTATGGTGTGTTTGCAACAGTAGAAATATCAGATAAACATGATAATTCAAATAATAATAATAGCGAAAATGATAATGATTATAATGATGATGAGGAAATTAAAATACCTGATTCAATAAGTTTGGAAGAGGCAAATCCAATAATTAAAGTAGGAGATGATTTTAAATTTCAAGTTTTATGTGACGGCGAAGAAGACTATACTGAAAATTATTCATGGACATATTATACTTCAAATAATAAAGACATAGGAGATTTTAGAGATTCACATGATCCAATATTTAAAGCTAAAAAACCAGGAAAAGTAGACATAACTATTGAGAAAGATATTATTAAAGGTTCATATATAGTAAAAACACTAAAATGTCATGGAACTGTAACAGTAATAGCTTCTGATGATTAAAAAGATGTTGAAGTTACAGATATTAAAATAACTAATATAAATTGTAATAAAGTTGTAAATCTTCAAATTGGATCAGACTACAAATTAGAAACTAAAGTTGAACCCTCTAATGCAACCAATAATGATTTAAGTTGGTCATCTTCTAATACTAGCATTGCTACTGTTGACCAGGATGGAAGAATTACAGCCAAAAATGAAGGAACATGTACTATAACAGCTAAAGCTTCAAATGGGAAATCAACAACATGTACTGTAGTTGTATATGCACCTTAAAATTAAAATAAATTAATATTTTTTATAAAACCAACTATTTTCTAGTTGGTTTTATTGTTAACTTTTGTTGTTTTATATTTTTATATACTTATTATATAAATTGTGATAACAAGATTAGTACATTTTTAGCAGAATCTATTTATGGTGCAAAACTTATAAAGATATTTAATATTGAAAAGCAAAAAGAAGAGATTTTTCAAAAAATGACAAAAGAGTTTGTAGATGTTAGAACTCCATCTGCTATATTTATTGCACATAGATTAGCTACAATAGTTAATGTTGATAAAATTTTAGTATTAAATAATGGAGAAATAATAGAAGAGGGAAGCCATAGTGAATTGTTAAATCAAAATGGATATTATGCTAAATTATATAATTCTTATTATCAAAGTTTGAGTTAAATTTGCAATAACTCAAAAAATATGGTATAATAATATTTGAGGAGTGAAAGGAGAGTATTATTATGGATAAATTAAAAAAATTGAATAGAATTGTATTATTTTTAATATTATTTTTACTTTTTTTTAATATAAATATTTCACATGCTTCAACAATAAAGTTACATAATAATAGAGAGCCACGTATAAATCCCCTTAGAACTGATAAAAAATATTTATATATAACTTTACATGATGATTATGGAATTAATTTAGATAAAACAACTATAACATTTGATGGTAATAAAATTAAATTAGAACTTATTGAAGTAAAAAATGGTGTATATACTTCAAAGGGAAAAAGAATTAGAGATCTTGAAAAGAGTGAGTCTTACTCAGGAAAGAAATATGATTATGGTGTAAAAATCAAAAGATCATCTTTATCTACAGATAAATATAAAAATATAAGTGTTTTATCATATGACTATTTAAAAACTTGCTATGTAAAAGAAACTTTTAAAGTTAAAAACTATGAAAAGCCAAATCATCTTGGATTTTATTATAATGTAAATAGAGCACCAAGACAAACTTTTAAAGATGTTGATGGCAAGTTAAATGTATATGCAATTGATTATAGTGGTATAAAAAATATTAAAATAGTATCAAAAAAATCTAATGAAGTAGTATATACCTTTGATGCTAGTAAATATAAATCTAAAGGAAAAGATGAAAAAGGAATTACTAAAGATGGAATTTTTTATCCTACAAAGGTAGTTGAAAATATTGACACTAAATTATTAAAAAATGCACAAAGGGAAAACAAAGATGGAACATATGATTTTAAAGTAATAACTGAAGATATATCAGGTATTAAAAGTGAAAAAACAATGTCAACTCGAGTTGAAACTATAAGTTCAACAAAGACTAAAACTACTGATAATACTACATCTAAATCAAATGCTAATTCTAATGCTAATAATAAATCAAAAACTAAAGCTGATAATGATGAAGCAAAAGCTAAAGCTGACAATGATGAAGCAAAAGCTAAAGCTAAAACTAATAATACATCAAAAGCTAACACTAATACTCAAAAAAAATAAAAGAATATTAATAATTTATTCCAAAAAGATGGCAATTGATTGTCATCTTTTTTCTTTTTTAATGTTATATTAAAACACAAATTTATATACTTATTATATAAATTATGATATAATACTTAAAAAATTATTATATTTGTATGAGGTGAAAATGATAAAAAAATTATTAAAATTTTTGAAAGTAATATTTATTCTAATAGTTACAACATTAGTTGCTGTTATTGGATATGGAGCGTATAATCATTTTAAAGCTCAAAGTCAAAATAAGAAAACACAAAACTCTAATTATGGAATATATGAAAAAGAAGAAAAAAGTAATAAGGATAAGATAATAGATAATGTTAAAAACTTTTTTAATAGAAAAAAAGATAAATCAGAGGCTTCATCATTTACTGAAGATGATAATAAATCTAATAATAATGATATTAATGTTCCAGCAGAATATAATACTTATAATTTTGATGATTCTATTTTGCTATTTGAAGGAGAACAAAAAGGTAATAGAATAATTGATTTATTAGATAAACTAATTAAAAATGCAGATGATGATTTATATACAAATACTAAAGTTACTATTAGAAATATTAATTCTAGCTCTGAAACAATTGAATATTTTTATAATGTAGATAATAAGGAAGAATATAAAAGTAAGCTAAATAATGTTAAGAACTTTATTAATAGTGACAATAATTATATAGTTTCTTTTGGATATAGTAAATATAAATCACATGTAAATGAGATTATAATAGAAAAGAAATGAAAATAAAGGAGTAATTATGATTCATGCAATAAAAAGGGGAATAGTTGTTCTAATAGGATTTTTAGCACAAATTTTATTAACTTTGTTTATTTACTTATACTTAGGTGATCATATAACAATAATTAGTATGATTTATGGATTATTAGGCTTTCTTTTGGTTTTGGGGTTAATAAAAGATAGTAAAAACTATTCTTATACATTACCATGGATAGTTATATTACTTATGTTTCCAATTATTGGAACATTGTTATATATAATTTTAGGAAGAAATAAAAAGAAGAGTAAAGTATTAAAAAGAATTACTAAAAGTGAAACTGAAAACAAAAAATATTTGATACAAGATAAAAAAATATATGATGAGTTTAAAAATAATAGTAGATTAAGATATATATCAGATTTTTCAGGCTATCCAGTTACAAAAAATAATGAAATTAGCTACTATAAACTAGGAGATTTAGCATTTGATGTAATAATTGAAGAATTAAAAAAAGCTGAAAAATATATATTTTTTGAATATTTTATTGTAGCAAAAGGAAAAATGTGGAATTCTATATTAGAAGTTTTAAAAGAAAAAGCATCAAAAGGTGTTGATGTTAGAGTAATGTATGATGATTTTGGTTGTATTTCTACACTAAAAAGTTCTTATCCAAAAGAATTAGAAAAATATGGAATAAAATGTGTTGTTTTTAACAAATTGAATCCTATCGCTGGTATAATAATGAATAATAGAGATCATAGAAAAATTCTTGTTATTGATGGAAAAGTTGCCTTTTCAGGAGGAATAAATATAGCAGATGAATACATAAATATAAATAGTAAATATGGTCATTGGAAAGATAATTGTATAAAAATCTTAGGAGATGCAGTTTGGAATTATACAGTTATGTTTTTAAGTCTATGGAATTCATATAGAAATGATGATAATGATTTTACTAAATTTAAATATAACTTTAAGAACTCGAAAATAAATAATGGATATGTTGTTCCATATGCTGAATCACCATTAGATGAAGAAATAAATGGTGAGCATATTTATTTAAATATTATAAATCAAGCAAATAACTATGTTTACATATTTACTCCATATTTAATTATCGATACAGATTTAATCAATGCTTTAACATTAGCAGCAAAAAGGGGAGTGGATGTTAAAATAATAATTCCTGGTATACCTGATAAAAAAATAGTGTATACTCTTTCTGAATCATATGTAGAGCCACTTATTAAAGGAGGAGTAAAAGTATATAAATATACTCCAGGATTTGTCCATTCAAAAGTTTTCATTTCAGATGACCATATAGCTACTGTTGGAACAATTAATTTAGATTATAGAAGTTTATATTTACATTTTGAATGTGGTTGTTATTTTGAAGATGTAAATATAATAGATAGTATTAAAGATGATTTTCTTGAAACATTAAATAAATCACAAGAGATTATAGTAAAAGAAGCGAATCTTAAGTTTATTAAAAGTATTTGGCAAGCTTTCCTTAGGTTATTTGCACCATTAATGTAAAATATATTGAATATTTTTATAAAAATTGAATATAAATATAATTTGCTATCATAGCATTAATACAAAAAGGAGAGTTTTAATTATTATGGAAATTCAAAACATACTTTATGAAATAAATAATTATTCTAAGGATGTAAATCCATTACTAAAAAAATATATATCTGAGAGTATATTCCCTGAATATAAAAAAAATGATAAAGGACATGGACTTATACATATACTTGAAGTTATTAGAAGATCTTTTGCACTAAATAAAAACTTAAACTTAGGATTAGATGTTAATATGATATATACAATTGCTGCATGTCATGATTTAGGTAAATATATTAATAGTGATATACATGAGAAAATTGCGGCAGATATCTTTATTAAAGATGAGAATATGAAACTATTTTTTAATGAGGAACAAAGAATAATTATAAAAGAAGCAATAGAAGATCATCGCTCTTCTAAAAAAGATCATCCGAGAACGAAATATGGTGAATTAATTTCTTCAGCAGATAGAAATACGAGAATTGAAATTGTATTTATTAGAAGCTTTTTTGTAGCACATGAAAGAATGCCAGAAATGAATATAGAGGAATATTTGGATTATACTTATAAAAGACTATCTAAAAGATATGGCGAAGAAGAACCAGAAAATATGTTTTTAGAAGATGAAGATTATAGAATATTTATAAGTGAAATGAGAGAGCTTTTAAAACATGAAGAGGAGTTTAAAAATAAATATTGTGAAGTAAATCATATAAAATCCAGAAATCATAAAGTTTATGAAGAACCTGGTGAATTAGATTATGATGTAAATTGTGATTGAGAATAAATATTAATAAAATAGATAGTTAGTAATATAAAGGGAAAATGTCGTGTGAAAATGCAATTATGGAAACAGATATTTTAAAATATGTAGAAGACTTTGCCTAAAATTAATTTTAAATATGTTATGGAGAATTATTATGGATGAAATACAAGAAAAAATAAACAAATTTGTAAAAAAGTATAATTTAGAATGCTCAAATGAAATTAGATTTATTGATTTAACATCAGAAATTGGTGAATTAGGAAAAGAAATATTAAAAGGAAATGATTATGGAAGAAAAGAGTTTTCTAATACTGATAATATTGAATCAGAAATAGGTGATGTTCTTTTTTCTTTAATATGTGTAGCAAATGGTGCGAATATTTCTTTGGATAAAGCCGTTGAAAGTGTTTTAAGAAAATATGAAAACAGATTTCTAAAAAATGGAAATATTGGATCTGAAAGATAAAAACTTAGCATCCTTACCAATTTAGTGTTAAATGTTATAGCAGGTTCAAGAAAAACATTTAAAAATTTTAGGAATCTAACTAAGGAAGGTAAGAAGATACAATATGGACAATTATATAATAATTCATGGTTCATATGGTAATCCATATAAAAATTGGATTCCATATTTAAAAAGGAAATTAAGTATTAGAAAACTAAATTGTATTATACCAAGTTTTCCAACACCACACAATCAAAACTATAATTCTTGGGAAACAATACTTTTAGCTTATTTTAAGGTTGGATATATAACAGAGAATACTACAATTATAACACATAGCTTAGGCAGTATCTTTATTGTAAAATTTTTAATAGATAACAAAATTAAAGTGAAAAGAATTATAACTGTTGCAGGTTTTAATAGAATAAAATTTGATGAAGATAATTCATTATATGATTCTTTTTATATGAAAGATAACGAATTGAATAAAATTGTTGATTTATGCGAAGATATTTATTGTTTTTATTCTGATAATGATCCATATGTAAATATAGACAAAGCAATGCAGTTTGCTAAATTAATAAATGGAAAAGGAATTTTAATAAAAAATGCAGAATAGGGAATAGAACTAAATTTGCAATTGAGGAAAAATAAAATTTCTAAAATTGCGAATTTTATATATTAATTAATTTAGGATTTATAAAAAAGTTTAACAAATAAATAATTAACGAGATTAATAATCTAATTTAATAATTAAAAATATGATTTAATTGGATGATATTCTAATCCATAATAACAGTATAGGAGAGCAGAGGAATATGGATCAAAAGTAGTATAAAAAGAAATATATAACATTGCACAAAAT
>DJXP01000030.1:0-3890 GCA_002449785.1 Clostridiales bacterium UBA7001 | reverse complement strand
ATTGCACAAAATAAAAGTAGTCGCTTGTTTTTTTTAGACTGATAGTTAGTTGTAATTATCAGTTTTTTATTATATAATAAAAAAAGATATAAGTTGAAGATAAATAGTAATTTGTGGAGGAGATTAAATGATGGAAAAAATAAAAAAATTATTTGGAGGAATTGATTTAAGTTGGAAAAAGTTAATTATATTTGCAATAATTACAGCAGTATATACAGTAATTATGGCTATAATTCCAATAACTAAAGATACATCTTTTAGAGATATAGCTGCTACACTTGAATGGTGGATATTATTTGGTGTAATTATTATTTGTAATAGTAAATCGCCAAAAGATTCAGCATTAAAATGTTTTACATTCTTTTTGATTAGTCAACCTTTAATATATTTGCTACAGGTTCCATTTAGTTGGCAAGGCTGGAATTTGTTTTCATATTATAAATATTGGTTTATATGGACACTACTTACAATTCCAATGGGATATATTGGATATTACATAAAAAAAGACAATATATTAAGTGTAATAATTTTACTTCCAATGCTTATACTATTATCTATTCTAGGTATAGGATTTTTAAGTAGTACATTAGAAAGTTTTCCACATCATTTATTATCTGGTATATTTTGTTTTGCTGCAATAATACTTATTATACTAGGAGTATTAAATAAAAAGAAAAATATAATAATATCATTTGCTATAATTATTACATTTACTATAGGATATGTATTAATTAGTAATGGTATACTATTTGATACATATAAAAAATACGAAGCGTATGAAGATTTAAAAGAATATAATATTACATTAAGTGATGAATATTATGTATCTGGATTTATTAGTACAGAGCAAGGAACAGCTGAAATTATTGAAAAAGATGGAAAGTATGTATTAAAATTAACTGGAATAAAAAATGCGACCTATAAATTTGGTATTGCTAGTGAAGATGATGAACAATTAAGGTTTGAATATCATTTTGATAATAATGGAGAATTAGTTTTAGAACAGATAAATGAGTATAATTAGGAATGGCATTATTACTTTATCTTTTTCAATGTTGATTTAAAATAAAATGTTCGCAATATTTTGGTATTGTAAACAAGTATTAGAAAGATAAATTACAATTTATATTATAAAATAGGGAAAAGTGTAAAATTTGCAGTTTTGGAGGTAGTGGTTTAAAAATCTTCAAAATTGTAAATTTTTGTTATTTTATAAAAAATTATGATTTTTTGAAATTTGTAGAGATTTTGATAAAATTGAAAATTTCGAAATTAAAATTTATAAAACAGAAAAAGAAATAGAAAATAAAAAATTTGATAAAATATTTTTAAAATATATAAATTATAAAAACAACAGAACTTAAAAATTTTTTGAAATTAAAGAGAGGGATGCTAGTAGAAGCATACTTTGATAGATCTATTATGAAATATACAACATTGCACAAAATAAAAGTTTTCGCTGATTAGAATGTTGATATAACAGTTTTTTAGAGATTTTAAATTTTATATTCTATTCCCCCAAACTTAAAAAATATGTTTTTGGGAATAGATTTTTATTTTACAATTTGATATAATTGTTTTGTTTTAATAGAATATAAAAAATAGAAAGGGAATATTCATATGAGTACTATTATTTTAATTGATGAAAATCAGAATAGAAAAAAATGCTTTATGGAAATTTTAAAACAAAAGCTTAATTTTTCATATACAAAAGCAGAAGTTCTATTTCAAACAGTGCAAGAATTATATGATGATAATATATCTGAATTTAACAAAGAAATATTTTTATCATTTTTCAATAAATTATTAGAAAAGCTATCCCACAAAAATGAAGTAAACCTAATAGATATAGATAATCTTTCAACAAAAAATTCTATTGCATTATTAAAAAAACATACTGATTTAATGATTATTTATTTACAAAAAATAGATAATGAAGAGCAAGTTATTCAAATTAATGGAGATAATATAGAAGAAGTCAATGATTTGGTTAAAGAAATAATAAATAGGAGTGAAATATGAAAAATTTAAAAAATATTTATTTAATAGGCCCATCAAGGTGTGGAAAAACGACTACAGCTACCATGTTACAGGAAAAATATGGTTATACACATATTATAATGGATGCAGTTATCGAAACAATGGCAGAAGTTGCTCCAGAATTAGGAATTAGGCATGGTAATTTAAATAGCCAAGCTTTTCAAAAGTTTCTGATTTCCTACAGCAGAAATCTGTTTAAATACACTAAACCAAATATTATTGATCTTGAAGTATTAAATCCAGATTTTGCTCAAACATTGATTGATAGTGATGAGTCGGTAGTTATTTATATGGGATACCCTAGTATTACTCCTGAGGAAAAAGCAAAACAAATACGTCAATATGACACAGAATTTGATTGGACTAGAACATTATCTGACGAAGAATTAATTGTAACGGTACAACAGCAAATAGAATCAAGTAAGCGACTTCAAAAAGAAGCTCATATTCATGATTTTGAATTTATTGATACGAGTTATAATAGAGAACGCATAATTGCTAAAAAAATAGAAGAATTGTTTAATTCTGGAAGACTATATAGAACTGATTCTAGTTATGACAAATATATTAGAGAATAGAGAGACATAATTGATTGTTTTTTAAAAAATGAAGAATCATATAAAGAAGCAAATTTAGATATTAACAATAAGAACTTAGCTGATACATTATTATATCTTATTTTTGATAAAATTTTTTAAGATGAAATTGAATTAAAGAGATTTTTAATTAATGGAAAATATTAAATATAATTCATATAATAATGGAAAAGTTGGAAGAGATATACTAAAAGTTGTATAAAAGGAAACATATAATATTGCACAAAATAAAAGTGTCCGCGTATTAGAATGTTGATATATCAAGCAATAAATCAAAAAATTTTTAAATAATAATTGACTTATCTATATTAAGATTATACATAGAATAGGGAATAGAAGTTGATTTGCAATTTTTTGAAAAATATAATTTCTAAAATTGCAAATTATTTTATTATTTTTAGAAAAATATAATTAAAATGTTTTTATGAAAAAGAAATTATAAAAAGAAAAAATATAAATAACTGTCAAGAAAAAAATCTAATTTAATAATTAAATATTGATTTAATTGGAAGCTACTTAAAATCCATAAAACAAGATAGGAAAGGCAGAGGGTTATGGATCAAAAGTAGTATAAAAAGGAATATATAACATTGCACAAAATCAAAGTTTTGTGCAAAAAGGAGTAGGACAAATATATAGAGGTCTTTCGAACCTCCACTTTCAGCTATATCAAGCCTCTTTCAAGACTTTTTACCTTTTATATGTATATGTGTCAAATTGTTATATTCTTATACTATAACTTTATATTCATCCTTATTTAGATCTTCTTCAAATTCAATTTTAAGCTCATTTATAATTTTATCTGATTAATTTTATTTACTACTAATTTTTAATCATTATATTTTGAATTTTATAATTTGTTTTCTTAAAAATCTCCAAACCCTTTAAAATCAATTATTAGGTTAATTTTTGAGACAAGTAACTATATTACTTTTTTCTAAAAACGCCTTAAAATCGATTCTCGTGCGTCGTTATTTTCAGGCTTTTCAGCGATTTCTGATATTCCAGGTAATATTCATAATTTTATATATAATTTTATATGAAATTCCTGAAAGTCTATTAAAATCAAATATTAGCTAATTTTATAGACAACAAGTTATATTAACTTTTTATAAAAACGTCTTAAAATCGATTCTCGTGAGCCAATTTTTTATTGATTTTTAAGTAGTTTTATAAAAACATTGATTTAATAATAATTAGATAAATTTATATTGTAAATCAGATTTAATATTTAAAATTTAATTTGAGTAATTT
>DJXP01000074.1 GCA_002449785.1 Clostridiales bacterium UBA7001 | reverse complement strand
ATTGCTCATAATACCTTCTTCTAATCATTCCACTATATGGATTAATATATAGAGTTAATATTAAATTTATAGCGCAAACTATAATATAAAGTGATAGCCATTCTCGCTCTTGAAACATTAAGAAATTCTCAAATTTCAAGTAATATGCAACAACAAATGATATCATCAAACATATTAAATCTATAAGGATAAAATCTAAGTGTTTTACCCAAGTATATCTTTCTCTAACATGCATCTTAATTTTACTTCCTTTATTATTTCCGTAGTCTTTCGACATTTTTCTATATTCTATAATAAAAATGTCGATTTGGCAAGGAAAATTTGTCCCTTTGGGGACGTTTCTGTTTGGGACATTTGTGTCCCTTTTATGACATCTCTACTCATAATTAAAACAGACTTTTTATTATGAACTACATTTTTAGCTTAATTTTTAAAAAGTCTGCTTTTTAACTATATTTTTATGAAATTATTTCTTTAAATTTATTATTTTTTGTTTAATATAAATTAAATCTTGCTAATCTTTACTAATCATTTTCATTTAAGCTTTCAATTTCTTTTTCAGATAATCCTGTATATTCTTTTATTTCATTTATTTTTACACCATTTTTTAACATTTTCTTGGCTATTTGGTGGGATTTGTTCTTGCTTCCTTGTTCAATTCCCTGCTCAATTCCCCTAGAAATTCCTTCTTTAAATCCTCTATTAAAACCGTATTTTTCTGTTGCATTTTGATCCAGTATATATTTTAATCTTAACTCTGCTAGCATTTGTTCTCTCGTATCTTGTTTCATTTTATCTAGTTCTTTTTGGGCTTTTTTTATCATTTCATTCTCACCTTCATACTTTTTATTTGAATTTTTTATAAATTTACACCATTCTAATAATTTTTTATCTTTTGGGGAGATAATACTTATTTCTTCTTTTTTTAGGATTTCTAGTTTCCTTAAATTTATTATATGTATTTCAAATACAGGTGTCAATACGGTTTTTCTATATTTAGTTTCTATTATTTTCCATTCAGTGTGATAATTTTTTAATTCTTCCAAATTATCTAATTCATATGCTACTATTAGAATGCAGATTGTTTTATTTAATACTGAATAATCTTCACCTGATTCTATTCCCTTTATATATAATTTTGACCAATAAAAAAGTAACCTTTTTTCAATATCAGATTTTTCTACAACTTGCATTTCTATATCTGTGGATACGTCTTTATTAATTGTTGCTTTAATATCTAATATTCCAATTTTATCATCTTTTATATCTTTTTCTAATATTGGATTTTCATCTAAACTTATTTCTACAATTTTATCTGATAATATCGAGTTTAACAAATCAATTGTAATATCTTCATTACCTTTTCTGCCAAACAGTCTTTTAAAAACATAATCATTTGTAGCAAATATTGCTTCACATCTTTGTGAGTCTCTTTCTAAACTGCTTATAAACATCACATCCTTTTTAAGTTTTTTTCCTATGAAAAATTTGAGTGAACACTCAATTTAGAATCAATTTAACAATCAAATTGATATTTTGAATAAATTTAAATAAATAATAAATCAATTGCAATAATTCCACAATATAGTTTTATTATAATAGCATGTTTGAATTTTAATGTCAATACAAGATCTGGTCCCAAATGGACATTTTTTTAATTATACTTCATATAATCTAAAAGGTGATTTGTTTGAAAAGATTTAAACTATTTATTTTTAATACATCAATTTTAATAATTACATCTCTTATATTTCGAGGGATTGACATTTATTTTACTTCATATGTATCACAAAAAATTGGAACTCACCTTTTAGGGGTATATCAGCTTATAATGTCTGTTTATTTATTTGGAATTACACTTGCAACATCTGGAATAAATCTAGCTGTTACAAGAGTAGTTTCAGAAGAACTCGCACTTGGAAATAAATCATCAGTAAAAATTGTAATGAGAAAATGCTTATACATAACACTTACTACAAGTATTTTTACTAGCTTGGTTTTTTGGGCAAACAGTAACTTTATAGTTTCAAAATGTTTAGATAATAAAGTTAGTAAATCTGTTGTGTATTTATTCTGTTTAGCTCTTCCTCCTATTTCAATGTCTTCTGCAATCGCTGGTTACTTTGCAGGAGTAAGAAGAATATATAAAAATGCAGTAGGACAATTTATAGAACATGTATTTAAAGTTATAATTACAATGCTTCTAATAAGCTTATTTTTACCAAAAGGGCTTAATTATGCGTGTTTTGCACTTATTTTAGGGGATTTAATTTCAGAAATTATTTCATTTATATATATTTTCATAGTATTTTTATTAGATAAAAGAAGATACAATGAATTTTTAGAACCTGCATACTATAATAATCATAATTTTCCTAATAGCTATACATATAAAATAGTTAGAATATCTATTCCAATTGCCATAACTTCATATATTCGTTCAGGACTTTCTACTTTAAAGCAATTAATTATACCATCTAGCTTAGAAAAAAGTGGAATAAACTCTAGCTTAGCACTTTCAAATTATGGAATTATAAATGGAATGGCACTTCCTATTATAATGTTCCCAGATATACTTGTAAAAACATTTTCAAGCTTACTTATTCCTGAGTTTTCAAGGTATCATGCAAAAAAGGACTTAAAAAGAGCAAAACAGATAACCACTATTTTGCTTGTTTGTATTTTTCTATTCTCAATTTTACTTTGCACCTTTTTATTTGTGTTTTCAGATTTTTTAGG
>DJXP01000066.1 GCA_002449785.1 Clostridiales bacterium UBA7001 | reverse complement strand
GTTAAATATATACGAGGATAAAGACGATCATAATGAAACGTTGTAAAACGATTATCATTATTGAAAAAGTTACCAAAGAACAAACCAACCTTTTCTTCAATAATCTTTACATCTGCTGTTGAATGTGGACAATAGCTTAATAATGTCTTAATATTTTGTATTCTTTCTTTAATATCCATATAATTATTTTAATTACATATGTCTTTTGATGTTATAATTATAATAAATTAATCATCATCATCAGCAACATAGTCAAATGAACTATCACCATATTCATGCGGATGAAGATATTCATCAGGTATTTTAGCCCAATAACTAAGACCGCATGACTCTTTATGTTTTTCTCTTTTCCACTCTTCAAATGTCATAATATTATTTATCTTCTTTATTTAAATTATTTTTAACATAATCAATTACTATACCTAATGCATCCCAATGTGCATCATCCCAAGGAAGAGAGCAATTTTTTACTTCTTCCACCAAGCCAAGAGCTTCTTCTAATGTCATAGCTTTATTATTTGTTGTCATAATTATTTAAATATTTTTAATTATTCTTTATTATATTATCAGCATCTAAACATATCATCTTTGTTACAAAATCAGATATATCATCAGTAGTGTTCTTATTTTCTTTCATTACTCCTTTATAGAATTTTAATACATATTTTCTGACTATATCCATATATTTGTACCAACAATGACGTGCATCAGTAAAACCTTCATCAAAGCCTGCACCATAAATATGTTTAATAATTCCATAAAGATCATCTTTAATTTCTTCAAATTTATCTTCCCCTATTTTTCTCCGAACATTTGACCATTCATCCCAATCAAAAAATGTCCAATCTTTATTTACTTCTTCAAAAGGTCTAATCATAATTAATAATCTTTAAGTTTTTGAATTTCTTTCCATTTAGGATCATCCCATTTTATTCCTTCCTCAAAAGCCTTTTTCATAGCAATAACATAAGGATGTACTTCAAATGGCACCTCTAATATTACTGAAGGATATAAAAAACAAAATGGAGGTTTTTTACTAAAGTGTGCAGCATTCTCAAGAAAAAATCCTTGCTCTTCTATTAAGTATCCTCTACAAGGCATTTCATTATATGTATAAAGAATGTCTTCTATTGGTGTTTCTTCTGTTATTTCAAAGCTCTTTTCTATAAAGACTGGTTTACGACCATTTACTGTGAAATAATCAATTAATGCTTGTGAATACTTTGTCATAATTATTTTTTAATTAAATTAATAATATTTCCTTATTCTTTATGTTCTTCTAATGCTATGTATTGTTTCATTATAATCCATTCCATAATGATTCATAAATCCACGTTCTGTTCTACAATCATTTCTTATAAATTTTTCAAAATCAAATTTATCTGACCAAGAATCATAATGTTCCCATTTTCTTAATTCTTTTTTACACCATGCATCTGAGTCAATTCCATAAGATTCTGCAATTTTTTTAATTTTTTCAAACAAATAATTATTCATAATTCAATTCTGCTTTCTTCCAATATTTCAATTATATTAAATATATATAGAAAAAAATAGATTTTTTTACAATTAAATATTTATTTTTAATTAAATAATAAATCATGTATAAACAGATTATATTTAAATATCATTACTTTTATAAAATAACAAATATCATAAATAATCATTATTATTACGGTGCACATTCTACAAATAATTTAAACGATCATTATTTTGGTTCAGGAATTAAACTTAAAGCAGCAATTAAAAAATATGGGGAACGATATACTTGTTGACACAAAATAACGTTCTTACATAAATATACAATAAATGAGGAATTGCACTATACAGTTCCTCATTTTTTATTTCTTATGATATTTATAGATAATGAAAATAATAACAATTAAAACAATATAACAGATATGGCAATCTATTTAAAGAAATTCGAAACTCATACACAGTATGATGCATACATCAACGGTAGTGATGCAATACTACCAAACGTATCAATCTGCACAACTGAAGGGGATGTACATTATAATCCATCTACACCACCAACTCCTGTAGAAACAAGGGTAGTTGCAATATTCAATGTAGAAGACATAAGTTACACAACACGTATAATTGGCAGTGGAACTGAAAATTGTTTCAGTGCAATAGAGATTGATGGTACAGAATTATCGTCAGTTGAAGAATACTATCAATTTAATACAACAGGCGAACATACAGTTAAATATACATTATCAGACCCAACAACTATTGGTGATAATGCTTTCGGAGATAGTGAAATGAAGAGTGTTATAATACCGAATGGTGTTACAAGTATTGGAGAAAATGCTTTTGGGGCTTGTTATGATTTGGAAAGTGTAATAATTCCAAGTAGTGTAACATATATTGGTAATATGGCGTTTGATGAGGATGGTAGTCTTATTAATGTTACTATTTTTAACCCAATACCACCAACATTGGAAGGTATGATGGTGTTTAATTATGTTCCTGGTCCTATATATGTTCCAAGTGGTAGTGTCAATGCATATAAAACAGCATCAGAATATTGGATATCCTTGGCGGAAATGATTCAAGCAATACCTTAATAACAAATTATATTGGATATAAAAAAGGAAAGTTAACTAAGAAATTAACTTAGCAACTTTCCATGTTTTAGTCCAGTGAATTGATGTATTAACGTGATCTTTTCTAACCCACTTGCATACATAATGTGGAAAATCATTACCAGAGAATTGATCTCTCAATCTTACAACTACACCTTCTCTTTGAGACCCATATAGTTCTGGTTTATTGACAAAATTTTCAACAAGTTCTTTTAATTGTGATTCTATCTCAATTACACCAGTCCATAATTCAGGCACATGAGGTACTTCTAAACAAGATGCCATTAACTTAACGTCATCCCAAGAATACCACATATCTACTTCTTTGTCATATCCAGCAAACATGAACCAATATGCTGGCAATTTATCATAATGTATTGAATGTTCACCATATAAGTTCTCTCCAAATATAAGTTCATAGTCTCCTATCATTGGCTTAATTCTACAATACAGTCCATTAGAAGGATCCCAAAGATTTCTTGACCATGGAGAACGTGTTGGAGCACCATGCGAACGTGCATATACATCTTGTGAAGAAAAACATGTGTTTTCCCCATCAAGCTTAGCAGTTATTACTATTTCTTTTCCTTGATAATATTCAAACCAACCATCCTGGAGCTTCTTGTCATCTTTAGTAGCTCCAGGTGAATATGGTAAATGATATGTTCTTGGATATTTCATATTAATATATACAATTTTTATCTGTTTCTTTTTCTTCCCACAACTTCATTAATTCTTCTTGTGTTGTTTTGAAATCATTTACATCTTGCAATGTTTTAAATTTTTGCTTCCAATTTTCTAAATCTTCTTTATCTTTAATTACAATTCGTGATATTGAATATTTATTTGCACCAGGAATCAAATCTTGAAACATTCTAATTGGCTTCCAATATTTATCATCTTTAGTTTTATATTCTAAATAATACGGTAAATCATCAATAAATTTTGTATTTGTAATTCCATAAGTATCTTTATAAGCTCGTAATTCAACTAAAATATTTTCAGGTCTTTTTGAAAATGCAATTAATTGAACTTTCTTATCAGTTTTATATGTTGCATACAACATAAAAATTATAATAGATACAAAAAATACTGAAAATATTAATGTTAAATAATTCATTGTTCTACAAATTGATATTTACGACTACGTTCATTTATTTCTTGTATAAATTAAATCATCAAAATTTTCACCGTGAACAAATTCGATAGGTTCTCCTTTCGCAATTTCTGAACTAAAATGTTTTCCTGAATTATAATATTCTGAATATACTACTTCAAGAGAATCAATTCCAATTTTCCATCTGGTATATTTATTGTCATCATTAAATCCTTCAACAAAAATATCGGGTATCTGTGAAATATCTTGCACTTTGCCTTGACGTTTTATACCATTGTCATTAAAAAAAACAATATCTCCAATATAAATATTATATTCTATTTTAAAATTAGCCATCTTATTAAAATATTAATATTAAATAATTCATTGTTCTACAAATTGATAATTACGACTACCTTTATTTCTTATATATTTATTATAAAAAGATTTTAAAGCAATATTAAATTGTTCATCAGTTACCGTGATATAACCTTCATCTTTCCATTCTTTAACAGCATAACTCCACCAAGTATAATCATTTTGGTTTTCTCTAAAATCCCACCCTACAATAAAGCTTAGATGTTTAAATGCAATATCAAAACATATTTCTCGTACTTCCTTTTCTAAATCAGGATGGGATCTCCAAAATTCATCTGAAATAAATCCAAAAAGATATTTTGATCCTACCGGATGTTTCAATATAAATTGTGAATGCTTATATTCCGGAAAATAAACTTCAATACATCTATTTTTATATGATGCGCCTTTGAAAATAATATTATATTTCATCTTATCAATATATAGAATTAGAAGAA
>DJXP01000044.1 GCA_002449785.1 Clostridiales bacterium UBA7001 | reverse complement strand
TCCCATATTTAATATTAAAAAAAGTAATTTTAACATTTCTTATTTTCTGTGATTTTCTTGTGTCATATCTATCATATACATCTAATAATGTTTTATAATTTTTCGTTAAAAAGAATGGCAAACCAGGTCTACTAAATTCACGAAAATCCATATTTGTTTTTTTAAAAAGAAATTCACCTAATTCTCCTACAATTGGTGGCAGTGTTCTTTTGGTTTCAACAAAATATCTTATATAATTATTTTCAATATGTATCCAAAAATTCCACCAGCCAATTCTCCCATTAATTTTAGAAATTTTCAAAAATAATCTTAGCCATTCATCACCTGTTACATGATCTGTAGTTAAATATATTTCAAATATATTTTTTTTCATTTTTAAAATACCTTTCTTTTCATTTACATAATTTCATGTATTATATCACTTTTACAAAAAATAAAACTGACTTTTTCATTTCAAAAAATGTCAGTTTTTCTTTACTTTTTAAAATTAAATTGTATATATACTTTACAAGAGTGTCCCTAAAGTCCAAATTTTTGGACTTTAAGGAACGTCCCCTAAGTCCAAGTTCACTCAATTGGAATCCAAAAATCTGTAATATTATCATGATAATACTCTATTTCAGGCAAATTTCTCAAGTTATATTTTGAACTAGGTAAAAATTCATAATAAAACATTTTTGAAGCATCTTGTATATTCTCGGCTTCTTGAGAATTAATTCTAATTTCAATCCATTTCGATTTTGGGATAGTTATCTTTTCTAATAATGTTTTTTCTTTATCATATAAAACCCAATAAGCCTTAACAAAGTTTCTTTCTTCATCAAAATATTCAACCATACCATAACCGTGGCATGCCATATTTGTTTTTAATTTTTTGAAAAAACTCAGGTGCATCTTTTCCAATTTTCTCATTACTAGTTAGTTTAAAAATACCAAATAAAGTCATTTCTTCTTTTTCTATTATTTTATAATTAATGTTTTTACTTATCTCACCATTTTCTTCTTTAAAGTGAAGCCTTGTATACATTTTTAATTTTTCAGGATTTTTTCTTACTTCACTAGGTTTTATTCCATGAAACTTTTCAAACGCTCTAGAAAAAGCTGTTGCATTATTATATTGATATCTTATTGCAATATCAATTACTTTTTCATCATCTATGTATAATTCTTGACCAGCATTTGAAAGTCTTCTATTTCTAATATACTCAGAAATAGATATATTACTTAATAGTGAAAATATTCTTTGAAAAGTATATTCATTAACTCCTATCATTTGCGCTAATTTCTTATACTCTATTTTTTCTTCTAAATGATTTTCAATATATTCAATTATTTTATTTAATTCTACATATATATTCATATAATTAACCTTGTTTTATTATTTACTTACCCAAACTTTTCACATAATTGCTTATTTTTGAATTCAAACTGAAATCTGCTTCAAAACATTTATCTATAATTCCGTTTTGAGTTTAATTCTTCATAACTTTGAACAGAGCTTTTATTTGATAAAACAAATATAGATTTTCCACCTATATTATGTACATATTCAAAAGCACATCCATCTGTTAATCCATCACCAAAATAAATTACATCATTTGTTCCACCATTTTCTTCTTGAATGCTTTTTATAATATCAACCTTCTTTGTATCATTAAGAAGAAAATTAATGTTTTCAAATACTTCACCATTTTTATTATATGTTGAACCATAAATACCATTTAAATATTTACTAATTGTTGTTTCTTCAACATAATCTTGTATACCAGATGTAACAACATAATGCTTTATTCCTGTGTTATCTCTTTGAAAATATTTAAAATATTCCTCTACACCTTTATTGTACTTTACATTTTTCGCACCCTTACAAATATTTTCTCTAGTCATTGGAATATTATTTTCTGCCAAAATTGTTTCATAGCATTTATAATAAATATTATACATAGTTTTATACTGTGAAGATAGTTCATCCATTTTGTTTATAAGTCTTTCATCATCATACCCGCTTTGTTTTAGAACTTCATATTGTGGCATTGAATATGGTGTTAATGTACCATCAAAATCATATATTAGTATCATCTTTTTGTTCTTCCTCTCTATTTATCATCACTTATTATAACAACTTTTTTCAAGTAGTTATGCACCTATATATTAATATCCTTAGAATTTTTTATGAGTGTCCCTAAAGTCCAAAAAACTTGTACTTTAAGGGACGTCCCTTTAGTCCACTTCTATTGTTTCGTCATTATCTAAAATTTCATATTCTACATCATATTTTTCAAACATTTCTTTTATATATTCAAAATCTGGTGGAAAATTAGGATTATCCATATGAACAGGAATGGTTAATGTAGCACCTACTTCTTTAGCATATAATGCAGTTTCAAAAGCAGACATAGTCAGCCCATGACCAGTTACCGGTGCACATAAAATACTTGCTTTATAATCATTTCTAAAACAAATAGTATCACTTGTTGAATATAATCTATTTTCACCATCATCTATAATATATCCAACATTTTCATTTATTTCTTTACCTTTTAACAATGGTTGATAACCGTGAATTGCATGAACAACCTCAATTTTGATATCACCTATATTTAAAATATCATTATCTTTTACAATGTTTATATCTAAACTTTCATTTGCTTCTTGTACTTCTTTTGTTGAATAAATAGTTATTTTCTTATCTAGTTTTTCTAAAACTTCTGTATTGCAATGATCAGGATGTTTATGCGTAATTAATATAGCATCTACACTATTCCAAATACTAAAATACTCATCTTTATATTTTAGCTTTCCTGGATCTATAAGTATTTTCTTGCCCTTAGTTTCAATTAATAAACATGATTGTGGATATTTAGTAATTTTCATATTATATAACCTCCATTATTTAAATCTTATTAGTATCTATTCCTAATCTTTTAAAATCATTTTTTATTCTATTATCATCTCTAAATCTGCCTTCTTTTAATTCATTATAATATGCATCCTTTTCAATATTTAAACTTTCATCTTCAAGTTCTTTATCGACATTATAAGGAACTTTAACAAAAGTAAATGATATATCTGAATTATATTCTCTTGATTCATATTCCCCTTCAATAATTAAATAATTACTTTTTGTTGTTTCTAAATAAGAGCTATCTCTTTTTTCATTTCTTACGACATCAATCGAATTTCCAACACTTCCAATATTAATAATAGTTTTGTTATAAATTTTGTCCAGAAATGCATGATGTAAATGACCATATATAACAACATCTGCAATAGAGTTAGACATTGTTTTTTCACTTGGTAAAAACATATTATACTTTTCTGTAAAACTATCATAATTTAAAACTCTTTTATCTATTATAGTAGGTGTTGCATGAAAAAGTCTAACTAAGCTTCCACTTAAATAAAATTCATAAGAAAATGGAAGATTAAGTAAATATTCTCTGTCTTCATTAGAAATAAGAGATTTATTCCATTTAATCCTTTTTTGTTCAGTTTCATCTAATTCTTCAATATTTGTATGTTCTTTAGAAAAATATTCATCAGTATTACCACGTATTACAATATCACAGTTTTCTCTGATTAGTTTTATACATTCTGTGGGATGAACTCCTTTTGCTATTATATCACCTAAACAAAAAATTTTGTCTACATTTTTCTTTTTTATATCTTCAAGTGTTGATTTTAATGCCTCTAAGTTTCCATGTATATCTGAAATAATTGCTATTCTCATTTTTCCACCAATTAATCCTTCATTTTACTACAAATTTCTATTAATTCTCTTAGATATTCTCTTTTAGGATTTTTCAATTTATCTAGTTCTGATAATTCAGCTTCTTTATTCAAAAAAACTAATTTAGAAAATTCTATCTCTAAATCATTTTCTTCTAAATATTTTTTATAATCTTCAAAATAGTTATTTAATTCATTTTTAGTCATATTCACTTTTCCATATGCTAAAAATCCATAAACACTTCTTCCTTTAGTTGGACATTCTAAATATTTTATTTCATAGTCGATTTTATCTAAGTCAAGATTAAGTTCTTCTTTTAATTCCCTTTTAAGATTAAGATTTATATCTAAAATATCTCCTTTTATATCTTCATCAGATGTTCCACCACCTGGTATTTGCAAGCATTTTGGAACAGAAGTAGTTTCATCCATTTCTCCTACTACCAAATAGCTATCAAGTGTTTCTAATAAAATTCCACTCCAGATATGAATTATATTATACTTTTCATCTGGCATTCCAACATTATCATTATACAAATATGTAGAATAATTTGTTCTAACAACTGTCATTTGGATATTATCGTCATTTTCTACAACACTCAGTACACAATGATTTTCACCATTTTTAATATTATAGGTTTTGAAAGCTTTTTTATCATTTATGTGCTCCTTTATATATTAAAACTTATTATTGTACAATACATTTCCAGCTTCATCATAAATTGTTGCTTCCGCATCTGCCACATACAAAACTTGAAAATTTGGATTATCTAATGTATATCCTTGTTCTTCTGCCCAATCAAATTCATTTATTATGGCTTGTTTAGCATCCATATTACTACTATCATCAATCAATTTACAATTTATTCTAATCCAATTCGTATTATCATATGCAACAATACATACATTATTATTAATTTCAAGCTGCTTTGATACATTCTTCTTTTTATTTGTTAAAACATATATTTTATTATCAAACAACACTGGATCACCAAATGGTCTACAACTAGGTTTATCACCATTTATAGTACTTACATAATTAACTTTAGTATTCTCTTTTAAAAATTTAAATGTTTCTCTCATTTTATTATTTCCTTTATAATTGATTTAGATTTTTGGATATATCTATAAACCGTTTATTAATAATTATTCCATAGCTAATACATCATGTCCAGTTCTAGGTCTTCCATTTTTATCCAAATTTTTTTTCGCATAAGGATCACCATAAAATCTAGACATTGTGCAAGCACCTCCACAATCATCTAACATTTCACATCTTTGACATTTTTCATCTAAATGATATTTTTTTCTATATGCTTGTAGTTCTGGATTATTATTCCAAAATTCCTGAAACTTTTCTGGTGTATCTAAATCAGCCATATTAGTTAATTCACTACTTCCCATAGCACATCTTTTAACACTTCCATCTGAAAAAACTGCACATACTTCTGTTCCCCAATTACAACCACCCTTTGGAAGCATATCTCTATATTCTGGTTTTATAGAACAATATGGAAAAACATCACAAAATTCATAATTAAATCCATTTTCATCTTTTAATCTTTTAAAAACTTCCATTACTTTATTAACATCAAGTGGTTGAATAAAAAACTGATTGCCACTTGCTCTTCCACTAGGAGCAATTCTTTGAATAACAAAACTATCTAATTGACCATCTAATTCCAATGCTGTATTTAACATTATTCTTTCCATATTATTTATAGTATGTGGCATAACATTAATAACAGCACATATTGCTTGTTCTTCACTTTTAACTTTAGCATACTCTTTTATATTGTTCATAACATGTTCATATGAACCTTTAACTCCGTTAAATGCGTCATGTATCTCTGGCGTAGCTCCATGAACTGTAACATCCATTTCATCCACATATTTAGCCACTTCCTCCATACTTACAGTTTTTCCATTACCACTTTCTCCTTTAACAGAATTAATTCATAAAAACATTAAGTTTATAAACTTTTCCTAATTCCATCTTCCATATTTATTCTAGTTGGAATTACATATTGGGCATTTATTTTATGTAATACATAATTATTAATTGTCTTCATTGCTCTTGAGCCATCAAACCATAATGGATTATCACTATTTTTTCTTATTTTATCTAAGGATTTTTTATAAGCTCCTCTATCATACAAATCACTGGTTTCTTTAGTTATCATATATTTTTGATTTTTGTTTGAATATAAAGTATTATCATCTAATTTAAACTCTGCATTATTATACCAATATAAATGGTCTCCGCCTGAAAGAATTAGTACATCTGCATTAATATCAATATCATCCATTAATGTTCCAATATAATTATATACTTCATCAAATGAACAAGTTGGCACATCATCTTTTAATGTATTAAATTTATTTGTTACATCACCTACGCCAAAATCATATAGTTTTCTGCCAATTACTTTTTTATTGTTTACAAAAATTAGTTCTGTAGAACCACCTCCACCAATAAATACACATATATTTTTGTTGTAATCTATATCTGAATAACATCCAATTGCAGTATAATTTGCTTCATCTTCTTGGCTTACAACTTCAATTTTCAATTTGTACTTATTATATATTTTATCATTTACTTCATCTAATTCTTGTTTTGTTATATTTCTAAAGATACTACAACCATAAATATGAATATTATCTGTGTATTCTATTGTTTTATCAATAAGTTTATATAATTTACTTAAATCAGAATCTATTATTTTCTTTTGTTCTTTATAATTCTTTTTAAATTCAATAGTTACAGTTTTATCAAGTAAAGTATTATCATTTTGTGAATCATAAACATGTGCTTTAGTATTAGTACTACCAATTTCAATAATTGCATATCTTTTTTCCATATTCTTTTCTCCATTTCAAATAAAATCTAACTTTCATATCTTAAACTATACTCATTTAAAACATCTTTTAAAGCATCACTTTTTTCTTGGTATATTTTTGGGAAAAATTCTTGCTTAGCTGTAAATTTTTTATTTTTCACATAATTTAAAATTGCTATAAAAATGTTTATACAATGGTCTACTATTTTTTCATATACTGTAAGAATTTTACTAATGATAAAAATATTTCCATAAAGTTACTTCGTATTAAGATTAAAAACTAATTTTTTTCCTAACCCTTTCTAAAGCTATTCTTCTAGCACTAATTTTATTTTTTTCTTCCTCAGTAATCTCTGCAAGAGTTTTACCATTTGGCAGCTCAAAAATTTCGTCAAATCCAAATCCATTTTCACCTCTTACTTCACTTGATACAAATCCATCTATTCTTCCAGTTTCACAAATTGTTTTATTTCCATCTGATACAGCTATTGCAGTAACAAAACTAATTTTTCTTTTTTCTTTTGGGACACCTTTTAGTTTATTCAAAATTTCTATATTTCTTTGTCTATCTGTTCCTTGATGCCATCTTTTTGTATGCACACCAGGGAATCCGTCTAAATACTCTATTTCTATACCAGAATCATCTGATAAACAAATTTTGCCATCTAATTGTTTAGCAATTGTTTCCGCTTTCTTAATAGCATTTTTTTCAAAAGTTTCTTGGTCTTCTTCAACATCTATATCTATTCC
>DJXP01000081.1 GCA_002449785.1 Clostridiales bacterium UBA7001 | reverse complement strand
GCATATGGAATGGTAAGATTAAAATCAGGAAAAATGTCTACGCGTGAAGGTACTGTTATAAAAGTAGATGACCTTTTGCAAGAAGCAATAGATAGAGTTGAAAAAATAATAGAAGAAAAAAATCCAAATATGGAAAATAAAAAAGAAGAAGCTACAAAGATTGGAATTGGTGCAATAGTATATAGTAACCTTTGCTCAACAATTATTAAAGATCAGGTTTTTGACTGGGATACAATTTTGAATTTTAATGGTGAGACAGGCCCATATTTACAATATATTTATGTGAGAACAAAAAGTATATTAGAAAAAGCAGGAGGAGTAGTTCCAAAGTTTGAAGATGTAAAATTGGAATTATTACAAGATAAAGAAAGCTTTAATGTAATTTCTAAGTTGTATGAATTTGATAGTATATTAAAACATGTAGTAGAAAAAAATGAGCCATCATTTTTAGCAAGATATTTAATAGATTTAGGACAATTATTTAGTAATTTTTATAATGAAAACAAAATAATAGATGAAGATGAAAATATAAAAAATGCAAGAGTATATTTGAGTTATTCTGTAGGAACTGTTTTAAAAACAGGATGCAAACTTCTAGGTATACAGATGCCAAATAAAATGTAGGGACCATTGGGACCAGATCTTGAATTTAGTTTTTCATAATTTTTTTTAAAGAATAATGTTTTTTAGTATTAAAGATTTAATTGTAAGGAAAAAGGAGGTGAAATTATGAAATACAAATGTACAATTTGTGGACATATTTATGATGAAGAAGTTGAAGGAACAAAGTTTGAAGATTTACCAGATACATGGGTTTGTCCATTATGCGGAGTAGGAAAAGAAATGTTTGAAAAAGTTGAAGAATAATATATTAGCAAGATATTATGTGAGGGCAATAAGCCCTCTTTTTTAGGTTTTAAGAAAAAATAAATTATTTTCAATTGATTAGTAAATTAATATTTTTATAGATTTGGTCCCAAATGGACATTTTGTCCAAAACAGAAACGTCCCCAATGGCTCACAAAAATTTTATGTTTTACATAATATAAAGTGGAGGAAACATAAAATGGATGTTATTATAGGAATACTTATACCTTTTATAGGAACATCTTTAGGTGCGTTTATGGTGTTTTTTATGAAAGACAATATAGATAAAAAATTTGAAAAAGTTTTATTGGGGTTTTCTGCTGGTGTGATGATAGCTTCCAGTATATGGTCATTGTTGATCCCTTCACTAGAAGAGACAAGTAATTTAGGGTTTGCAAAAGTAATACCTGCTATTATAGGGTTTTCTTTGGGAATTTTATTTTTAATTATATTAGATTATATAATATCTAATATGGGGAGTAGTTCAAAATTAAAAAATACAAATATGCTTTTTTTGGCAGTAACACTTCATAATATTCCAGAACGGAATGGCAGTTCGGAGTAATATTTGCAAGTATCTTATCAGGAAATACTAATATATCTATAGCATCAGCATTTGCTTTATCATTAGGAATAGCAATACAAAATTTTCCAGAAGGTGCTATTATTTCAATGCCTCTAAAATCAATTGGATATCCTAAGAAAAAAGCTTTCTTATATGGAGTTTTATCAGGTGCAGTTGAGCCAGTAGCAGCTTTATTTACATTAATTCTTACTAATTTTGTATCTGGAGTTTTACCATATCTATTAGCATTTGCTGCAGGTTCAATGTTTTATGTAGTTATAAATGAACTAATACCAGAGGCTCAAGATAATAAAAATAGTTATTTATGTACTATTGGAACAACTTTTGGTTTTTTAATTATGATGGCTTTAGATGTGATGCTTGGGTAAGCTAACTTTAAGCTATTCAAATATTGAAAAAAATAAAAAAATGTTGTAAAATATAGCATTATATAGATTTAGTTATTATGAAGGACATAAAAAATGAAGTTTTGTTTTAAAATATTAAATAAAAAGAAATTTATAATGTGTTATATAAATGCTTTTATTGAAAACTTATGTATATATTTAGTACCATTTGTATTAGCTATATATACTAAAGAGCCTTTTACACTGGAAAAATTAATGCACTTAATAATTTGGATAATTGTACTTAAATTTACAGAAGTTTTTTTAAATCATATATGGGTAATTTATATTTTAAGATTTGAAAATAAGTACTCTAAGGACTTACAATTGGCATATTTTGAAAGAGTTGCAAGAATGAGGCCATATAAATTAAATAAAATTCACAATGGCTTTTTAAAGAAACAAATAGATGTTATTTCAGATGAAGCTAAAGAATTTATGGAATATGTTTTTGAAACTGTAAATGGTTTTACAGTTTCTATTGTAATTTTTTTAATAGAAGTCGCTAGCCAAGATTTAAAAATGTTTTCTATTTGTTTATTTATGGTAATCGCTATGGTAATATATAATTTATGGCTTGGAAAGAAGTATGTTTTAGTACAAGAAAAGTATAATGAATCAAACTCTAAATATAATTCTACATTTGTAGATTTTTTGCAAAATATTAAAACAGTAAAAAGATTAAATGCAACTAAATTTGCAATTTCTAAGAATGAAGAAGCATTTAAAGATGTTGTGCCTAAACTAGATAAAACAAATTTCTATTATTCTTTAAGATTAAATGGCATAAATTTTTTTGTATATTTTATGTATGTAATTATTTTAATAAATTTATATATCAAGATGAAAAGTGGTGAAGAAGTATTATCATATTTATTGTTTTATGCTAGTATGTTTAGCGGTCTTAGTACAGAATTAAAAGACTTATGTAGGTTGTTTCTTCATTTTAATAAATTTCAAGCAGCTACAAATCAAGTGGAAAAATTAATAGATAGTGATGAAGAAACAGATTTAATATATGATTGGAATGAAATAAGACTAACAAACCTTGAATTTAAATATAATGGGGAAAGCAAAACTACAATTTCTATACCAGATTTCAAAATTAAAAAAGGTGATAAAGTAAGTATAATTGGTAAATCTGGACAAGGAAAAACTACTTTCCTTAATATTTTAGCACGATATATAGATACTGAAAGTGAAAATTATAAAATTGATGGAAAAGCTGTTAAGGGAAATTTAAATCTGGCATACATATCTCAAGAGGTTGATTTGTTTGATTTAACTATAAAAGAAAACTTATGTCTAGGAAAAGAATTTAAAGATGAAGAATTGATGAAATATTTAAAAGAAGCTGGACTTGATGAATGGGTGAATAACTTAGAAAACGGATTATATACTGTTGTTGGAGAAAGGGGATTAAAAATATCTGTAGGTCAAAAGCAAAGGTTAAATTTAATAAGAGGTATTTTATTAGATAGAGATATTTATTTATTAGATGAACCTACATCTAATTTAGATAAAGAAACAGAAAAAATAATTATTGATTTAATACAAAAATATTTAAAAGATAAGACTGTAGTTATTGTAACACATAGAGATGAAATAAGAAAAATTTGTGACTTGCATTATGAATTTAAAGATAATATAATGAGTGAGAGTAAAATATAAGATAAAGGAGAAATAATAATATATTTAAGGGTTTAAATATATTATAAAAATATCATATGGAAGAAAAATTTGATATATATTCAAGAGATGGAAAATATTTAGGTGTGAGAACAAGTAGTGAATGCCATAGCCCAAATCCTGGTTTTTATCATAAACCAGCATGGACATGGGCATATAATTCTAATGGTGAAATTTTAGTTCAAAAAAGATCTATGAATATGAAAAACTTTCCAGGTTTTTGGGATATGCCATGTGCAGGACATATTGATGCAGGTGAAACACCTAAGGAAGGTGCTATGAGAGAAGCAAAAGAAGAACTTGGAGTAAATATTAATGAAGATGATATGGAATTTATGTTTGAGTACATTGAAGATTTAACTTGGGAAATAGGACAAGTTTTCTTTTTTAAATTGGATAAAAAAGAAAGTGAATTAGTTCTTCAAGAAGAAGAGGTTGATGAAGTAAAATGGCTAAATTTTGAAGACTTTATTAAATTATTGTATTCAGATAAATTTGTGCCATTAGATAAAGAATATAAAGATATGGTTGTTGAAAAGTTAAAAACTAAAATAAAAACTTCAAAAGCGGAGGAATAATTAATGCCAGAAAATGAGATAAATTACATAGAAAAAGTAAAAGAAAAGAATAAAGGTCAAGTTTTAAAATATTCAATTTTAACAATGGGATGTCAGTTAAATGAAAACGATTCAGAAAAAATGGCAGGTATGCTTGAAAAGATGGGATATACTGAAACTGATGACTACAAAAATGCAGATATTGTTATTTTTAATACATGTTGTGTTAGAGAAAATGCAGAAGAAAGATTATTTGGAAAAGTTGGAGAAATTAAGAACATTAAGCAAAATAAAGATATGATACTTGCAATTGGTGGTTGTATGATGCAAGAAAAAAATATGGTAGATAAGATTAAGAAAAGTTATCCTTTTGTTGATATTATTTTTGGAACACATACAATGCAAAACTTACCAGAATATATTTATAAAACAATAATAGAAAAGCAAAAAGTTAGAGATGTAATAGATATAGATGGAGAAATTTATGAAGGTCTTCCAATTAAGAGAATGAGTGAATATAAAGCATCTGTTACTATTATGTATGGATGTAATAATTTTTGTTCATTTTGTATTGTGCCTTATGTTAGAGGAAGAGAAAGAAGTAGAGAACCTGAAAGAATATTGTCTGAGATAAAAGAACTATCAGAGCAAGGATACAAAGAAATAACTTTACTTGGTCAAAATGTAAATTCATATAAGGGAAATGATAATATTAAAAATTTTGCTGATTTATTAAATGAAGTTTGCAAGATAGATGGAATTGAAAGAGTTAGATTTATATCACCACACCCAAAAGATTTTACTGATGATGTTATTACTGCAATTGCACAAAATGACAAAGTGTGCAAAATAATTCATCTGCCACTTCAATCTGGAAATACAAAAGTATTAAAAGAAATGAATAGAAAATATACTAAAGAACAATATTTAGATTTAGTAGATAAAATGAAAGAAAAAATTCCAAATGTTGTTTTTTCAACAGATATTATAGTTGGTTTTCCAGGAGAAACAGATGAAGAATTTGAAGATACTCTAGATGTTGTAGAAAAAGTTAATTTTGAGCAAGCGTATATGTTTATCTATTCAAAAAGAGATGGTACAGTTGGTGCTAAAAGAGATGACCAAATACCAGAGGAGATAAAACATAAAAGATTTGAAAAACTTAAGAATTTATATGAATCTAAAGTTGATTTAAATAATGAAAAATATATAAATACTATTCAAAAACTATTAATTGAAGGTAAGAGTAAAAATAATGATGAAATGCTTGAGGGTAGAACAGATACAAATAAGGTTGTTGTATTTGAAGCTAATAAGTCTTATAAACCAGGAGATTTTGTTTCAGTAAAAATCCTAGAAGCACATAAATGGTATTTAAAAGGGGAAATCATATAACGATTGGAATTTAAGCAAGATAATTAATAATTAAATTTAGATATATATTAGGGGTAATATAAAAAAATGGAAATAAATAAAGAAGCGTTGTCACCAATGATGCAAAACTATATGGCAACTAAAGAACAATATAAAGATTGTATACTGTTTTATAGATTAGGGGATTTTTATGAGATGTTTTTTGATGATGCAATTACAGCATCAAGAGAACTTGAAATAACCTTAACCGGAAAAGCATGTGGATTAGAAGAAAAGGCACCAATGTGTGGTGTTCCACATCATGCTGTTGATATCTATACATCAAGATTAATTTCAAAAGGATATAAAGTTGCAATTTGTGAACAATTAGAAGATCCCAAAACTACTAAAGGTATTGTAAAAAGAGATGTTATAAGAGTTGTAACACCAGGTACAGTTATCGAAACAAATATGCTAGAAGAAAAGAAAAACAATTATATTATGAGTATTGTTAAAAGTGGAATAAATTATGGACTTGCTATTTGTGATATAAGTACAGGTGACTTTTATGCTACTCAAATAAAACTACCAGAAAATAATTTTGAAAAGCTTTTAGATGAATATGCAAGATTTGCACCTGCTGAGCTAGTTGTAAATGAAGTTATGGGATGCCAAGAAAAAGAACTAAATGTTTTAAAAGACAGAAACAATACATTTGTAACTATAAGAGATGATAAAAATTTTGAGAGTAATGATGAAAAAATACTTGAGTTATATACAGTAGTAGATGGTTATGAAAAAGAAAAAGATAGTTTTGAAAATGAAGAGCTAATTGTATCTGCAATAAATGGTCTTTTAAATTATTTTACAGAAACTCAGAAAGTAAAATTAGAACATATTAATAAAATAAAAGTTTATGAAGTAAGAAAATATATGGCTTTAGATATTAATGCAAGAAGAAGTTTAGAGCTTACTGAAAGAATGAGAGATAAATCTAAAAAAGGAACTCTAATATGGGTATTAGATAAAACTTCAACATCAATGGGAGGAAGACTTTTAAGACGTTGGATAAATGATCCACTTTTAGATTTAAAAGAAATAAAAGAAAGATTAGATTCAGTTCAAGAGTTAAAGGATAATATTATTTTAAGAGGAGATATTATAGAAATCTTAAGAAAAGTATATGATATTGAAAGATTAGCCGGAAAAATTTCTTATGGAAATGCAAATGCTAGAGATATGATTTCTCTAAAAAACTCTATAAAAAATCTTCCAGAATTAAAAGAATTATTATCTAATACAAACTCAAAATTATTAAATAAACTATATAATAGGTTAGATGAATTAAAAGATATTTATGAATTAATAGAAAAAGCAATAGTTGATGAACCACCTATTAGTGTAAAAGAAGGTGGAATTATTAAACAAGGATATAACATAGAAATTGACGAATATAAAAAAGCATCAACAGATGGTAAAAACTGGATAGTAGCATTAGAAGCAAAAGAAAAAGAAAGAACAGGTATTAGAAACTTAAAAGTTGGATATACCAAAGTTTTTGGCTATTATATAGAAATTACAAAATCATTTTTAAAACAAGTTCCTGAAAACTATATTAGAAAACAAACTTTAACTGGTGCCGAAAGGTTTATTACAGAAGAATTAAAAGAAATTGAAAATAAAGTTTTGGGTTCTGAAGAAAAAGTTGTAACTCTTGAATATGAAGAATTTGTTAAAATAAGAAATGAGATTGCTAAAAACATAGAAAGATTACAAAATTCAGCAAATGCAATATCTATTATAGATGTTTTAACAAGTTTTGGAGTTGTGGCAGAAGATAATAATTATGTTTATCCAGATGTTAATGATGGAGATATTATAGACATAAAAGATGGACGTCATCCAGTAATTGAAAAAATGATAGATGGTGGAAGCTTTGTTGAAAATGATACATATTTAGATTGCAAAGAAAATAGAGTTGCAATTATTACAGGTCCTAATATGGCAGGAAAATCTACTTATATGAGACAAGTCGCAATAATTACACTTATGGCTCAAATTGGATGTTTTGTTCCAGCAACAAAAGCAACAATTGGAATTGTTGATAAAATATTTACAAGAGTTGGTGCATCTGATGACTTAAGTAGTGGACAAAGTACATTTATGGTAGAAATGAATGAAGTTGCTAATATTTTAAGAGAAGCAACTCCTAAAAGCTTGGTTATTTTAGATGAGATTGGAAGAGGAACGTCAACATATGATGGCCTATCTATTGCTTGGGCAGTTGCTGAATATATAGCTGATAAAGATAAAATTGGTTGTAAAACACTATTTGCAACACATTATCATGAACTTTTAGAATTAGAAGAAAAAGTTGATGGTATAAAGAATTATCAAGTTGCTGTAAAAGAAAAAGGTGAAGACATAATATTCTTAAGAAAAATATTAGAAGGTGGTACAGATGAAAGCTATGGAATTCATGTCGCTAAACTTGCTGGTGTTCCAAAAAACGTTGTATCACGTGCTAATAAAATACTTCGCTCTTTAGAAAAAGGTGGAGTTAAAATAAAAGAGGAAAAAGAAGATAAAAAACAAGTTGATGGACAATTTGATATTTTTAATTTGAGGCTTGCTGATATTTCACATGAATTAGATAAAGTTAATGTAAATGAATTAACTCCAATTGATGCTTTAAATACTTTAGTAAAATTAAAAGAAATGCTTGAGTAGCAGACAAGGGGAAGCAGACAGGAACCACGTCCCACTGTCTGCTACATTCGTTAATTATTTGAATCAATTATACTTTTTACTATTTGCCATCCAATTCCACCTTCACGAAGTAAATTTAATGAGCTATCTAACTTTACCCATATTGCTGAATTAACTTCCTCGGAAATTATGAATTCAGATTTTTTTACATTTGCTTTAAATCCAATCATTAGCATTTCTTTTTTTGGATATGTATAAGTTTTAATAAATTCTAAAGAAGTTACATCTAAACCAAGTTCTTCTTTAATCTCTCTTATCGCTGTGCTTTCAGCTGATTCATTTGTTTTCATTATTCCAGCTACTAAAACGTAATTTGTTTTTGAGACATAATTTTGCTTTAATAAAGCTATTTCATTATTCTCATTAATTACAGCTGATATAATTGAGGTTGTAAACATATCCCATAAAGGAATATTACAATTATTGCAATATGGAATTATTCCTTCATCTCCAATTTTTTTATTAGTTAATTTTTTTCCACAATATGGACAGTAAGAAAAATGCATTTTAAGCCTCCTAAATATTCTGCTTAATAAATATATATAGGGATTATACCATAATATAATGTAAAATCAAATTAAATCATGGTCTAAAAACATATTCTTTGCATAAAATATATAGAATATATTTTATTGTTAAGGAGTTTTTTATGTGTGGAATAGTTGGAATTGTTAATTTGAAGAAAGATATTTCTAATGAGCATTTATTAATAAAAAATATGACTAAGGAAATAGAAAGAAGAGGCCCTGATGAAGAGGGAGTATATTTTTCCAAACATGCAATTTTAGGACACAGAAGACTAAGTATAGTAGATGTAGAAAAAGGTAAACAACCGATGAGCTATAGAATACAAGATACTACATATACAATTGTGTATAATGGCCAGATTTATAATGCTAAAGAATTAAGACAAGATTTATTAGAAAATGGATTTAAATTTGAAGGACATTCAGATACAGAAGTACTTTTAAAAGCATATGTTTTTTATGGAAAAAATGTGTGTGAATATTTAAATGGTATTTTTTCATTTGCAATATGGAATGATAAGAAAAATGAGTTATTTGTAGCAAGAGATCAATTTGGTATTAAACCTTTATATTATATTATTTTAGATGATAGTTTTATTTTTGCATCTGAAATAAAAGCAATATTAGATTTTCCAGGGGTTGAAACTATTTTAGATAAAACAGGAATTTCAGAATTATTTGGAATAGGACCTGCTCATAGCCCAGGACTTACTCCCTTTAAAAACATAAAAGAAGTAATACCAGCACATTTTATAATATATGGTTTAGATGGGTTTAAAGATGTAGAATATTGGAAACTTCAAACAAAAGAACATACTGATAATTTAGAACAAACATGTGAAAAAATTAGATTTTTAATTAAAGATGCTGTAGAAAGACAGATGGTATCAGATGTACCAATTGGAACACTTCTTTCAGGTGGTTTAGACTCAAGTATTATTACTAAATATGCTGGGGAATATTATAAGAAAGAATATGGTCAAAAACTAAAAACATTTTCAGTTGACTATGTAGACCAAGAAAAGAATTTTGTGAAAAATGATTTTCAGCCAAACACCGATGATTATTATATAGATTTAATGGTAAAAGAATTAGGCACAGATCATAAAAAGATTATTTTAGATACTCCAGAATTATTTGATTCATTAGAAGATGCAATGATAGCAAGAGATTTTCCAGGCATGGCAGATGTAGATTCATCATATTTGTTGTTTTTTAAAAATGTGAAAAAGGATTTAAAAGTTGCACTTTCAGGTGAATGCTCTGATGAGATTTTTGGAGGATATCCATGGTATTTTAGAGAAGATAGCTTAAATAGTAAAACTTTTCCATGGTCACTTGCAATAGAAGAAAGACAGAAATTATTAAATGAAAATATTTCAGAAAAGGTAAATCTAAAAGAATATATAGATAAAAGATATAATGATTCAATATCAAAAGTTGATTTTTTAGATTCTGATAATGAAAGTACTAAACTTCATAGAAAACTTATTTATTTGACTTCAAATTGGTTTATGCAAACACTTTTAGATAGGACAGATAGAATGTGTATGTTTAATGGTTTTGAGGCGAGAGTTCCATTTTGTGATTATAGGATAGTTGAATATGTATGGAATATCCCATGGGAAATGAAAGCATATAAGGGAAGAGAAAAGGGACTATTAAGATACGCATTTGAAAAAGAACTTCCAGAGGAAATTGTATATAGGAAAAAGAGCCCATATCCAAAAACACATAATCCTAGTTATTTAAAGTTAGTTAAAAAAGAAATTTCTATAATTATGGAAAATGAAAATGCTCCAATTAATAAACTTTTAAATAGAGACTATATTTTAGATATAATAAAAACAGATGGTAAAGCTTTTGCTAGACCATGGTTTGGTCAGCTTATGACAGGTCCTCAGCTTATGGCTTATTTAATTCAGGTAAATATGTGGCTTGAAAAATATAATCCTAAAATTGAAATATAGCAGACAGTGGGACTTAGGGTCTTGTCTGATTTAGCT
>DJXP01000069.1 GCA_002449785.1 Clostridiales bacterium UBA7001 | reverse complement strand
AGAAAAAAAATAATTTAAATAATTTTATTAATTAATAATTAATGTTCCAATAAAATAAATTATTTAATAAAAATAATTCTATAATTTCAGAAAATTCAATTATTTTACAAAAATTTTTGCAAAACATACACGTTTATACATATATCCTTTTACAATTAAATACAGAGAAAGAAATATAAAAATAAAAATAAAAATCGAATTAAATATATTAATACTATCGCATACATGCATCAATTATTTTAATAAAGCATTATATACACTTTTATCAATAATGATTTCTTCTTTTTTTTCTTCATTAATTCTATTATATTCTTTCCTTTTTTTTTCTTCAAACATATTAAATATTTGTTCTAGTGAAGTTTGTCTTATTGAATATTCAGTAACATAGCATTCATTTTTATTACTTTCAAATAATCCAAAGAAAAATCCTATACTTTTAGTATCTTGATTTTTCTTCATTTTAAACAAAAAGTTGTTATCTATAAATTCAGTTAAGATAATATTTTCAAAATAATTTTCGGCTTTTTTTATAAATTTAAGGGCATTTTCCACAAAGAAAATCCAGCTCAATAAAGTTCGAATAGGAATATCATTATTTATTTGAATTTCTCTCATTATTTTAGAGCCGAATCTTCCTTTACTTAATTCATTAATGAAATTCGCTTTATCAATATTTTGTAATACTTGATTAATATTTTGGAAATTTATTTTTAAATTTTTATTTAAATTTTTCTCTTTTAATATTTTTTCGAATTTTTCTTCTGATAAAGGTTTTATTCTAACTTCGATTTCATATCCATATCCATATTTTTCTTTTATTTGTCCAGCTCTTCCCAAACAAACAAATTCGCCATTGACCATAATAGCCATTCTTTTACATAAAGTTTCAGCTTCGTCCATAGAATGTGTAGTCATTATAACACTTGCTTTTTTCCCTTTTGTTGATATCTTGTGTATTACTGACCACATAAATCTACGTGCTTCTGGATCCATACCTGTAGATGGTTCATCTAAGAGAACTATTGGCGGACTACATAAAAATGAAATTGCTACTGCTAATTTACGTTTGTTACCACCTGATAAACGACCTGCGATTTTTTTAGTAAATTCACCTAAGGACATTTCTTCGATCATTGCCATTACTACCTGATTCAAATATTCAGGTTTAATTCCTTTTATTTTACCATAGAATTCTAGATTTTCATAGACGCTCATATATTCAAATATGGCATCAAATTGAGGACAGTAACCAAATATAGAACTTAATTCACTAAATTTATTTCTCATATCTCTTCCATTTATATAAATTTTACCATGTGAAGGTGATAATTCTTGTGTAATGCACTTAAATGTCGTAGTCTTACCAGCTCCATTTAATCCCAATAATCCAAAACATTCTCCAGGTTCCACACAAAAACTCATATTTCTAATAGCCTCAGTACGTGGAGAGCATAATCCATTAAAGTAACTTTTGTTCAAATTTTTAATTCTTACAGAAAATTCTTTTTTATTCGATTTACCTAATTCATCTGTAACTCCAATTTGGGTTGGTTCTTGATTTGCCAAATCAATTTCTCTTAGGACTAGAGAATCGTCAATATTTGTCCCTAATTTAGCATCAGAAACACTGCAACTGAAATAAGAAAATGATTCAATTAAAATAAGAATAAGAGTATATACTACAAATTCACCAGCTAAATATAATATAGGACCTAATAATAAAATGAATTTTTTGAGGATATAATTATCTGGCAGCATATACCAGTTATCTTCGTAGTCAATCATTAAAATCATGTATTTATTTAAAATCATTGAATAACCAAAATTGAAACAAAATGATGGTAATAAACTTATTATATATTGAATAATCTTTCCTATTTCTTTCACGTTATCCAATGATCTTAATGATAAAATAACTGTTGAACCTAATGCACCTAAAAGGAAATTTAATAGAATAATACCATTTTGTGCTCCTGATTCTGTACTAAATAAAAAGCTTAATATATATGTTGATGCTACCATTGCAGGGCCATAAATTAAATAGAAAATATATAAATATTCTTTATAAAAATCAAATGCATAAAGTAATAAAAGACATATACCACAAGTAAAATAATATTTAACTAATTCAAACAAATAATTTATTATCCAATAAGCTGTTATACTTATTCCAGATACTCTCATTAAATGTTTCGAATTATTTAATCTTTCTCTTACTATAATAGTAACAAAATTCGCCGGAATCAAAGAAAAAGCAATAGCTACAAAGAATATAACAAGACTATTACTTGTTTGATCTTTAGATTGCTCCAATTCAGCTGTTAATGGCATTGGATAATTTAAAAAATTTACTTGGAATTCGCTGGGGTGGTCTGTTTTAGCTTTTATTAAATTTGTTAAAAAATATAAAGAGAAAAGAGGAACTGAATGTGTCACTCTTGTATTTAATACTTCGACAAATTTAAAATGATTAGCATCTGTCGGATTTGTCGGTTTTAACATTAAAAGACCTCCGAAATATCCAACATAATCTTTGCTTGTCATATCCACTTTGTGATCTATTGAATCTTCTTTATCTTTTGCTATATCATAATATTTTTCGACAAAACTTTTTATTTTATCTTTGTCATTTGAA
>DJXP01000053.1:34066-36252 GCA_002449785.1 Clostridiales bacterium UBA7001 | reverse complement strand
TTTCCTGTGAACATTCATTATTTTACTACTTCTTTTTGTAAATGTCAACACTTTTTTTAAAGTTTTTTTATTTTTTAAAAAACATTTTAAAAGTGCTGATTTAAAGCCAAAATCAGCACAATTTTTATTTAGTAAAATTATAAATTAATGATTTTTTACTAAATTTTACTAATTTATTTTAATATAAATCTACTACACCATTTAGACATTAATATAATTATTTATACTTTTAATGTTGATTCTAAAGCTAACCTAATCATATCATTTAATGAATTTTGTCTATCCTCAGGTGAAATTACCTTATCATTATTTTTGTTAGAATAATTTGTATCTACTACTGATAATAAACATGTGGCTTTTTTAGAAAATTTCGATGCAATATAGTAAAGTGCAAAACTCTCCATCTCAGTACCAACAATTCCTGCATCTTTAGGTAATCTAGATACATATCCTTTAGCTCTATTAGGTTGATATGGATCAAAACATTCTGTACATGCAATATTTGCTTTAACATATTTTATTCCTTTTTCTACTGCTGTTTTTTCTATTATACTATTCAATTCTCTACTAGCACTAGCCCAATTAATTTTTTGATCATCATAATTATAAGCAAAATTTCCTTCATTATATGCATTATCTACAAGTATTATATCCAAAAGTCCAACTTTTTCATCAAATACACCGCATGTGCCTATTCTTATAATATTTTCTACTTCATAATAATCGTAAAGCTCATATGAATATATTCCGATACTTGGCATTCCCATTCCAGAAGCCATAACTGATATTTCTTTTCCTTTATAAATTCCTGTGTAAGCATATATTCCTCTGACTTTATTTACTAATTTATAATCTTCTAAAAAATTTTCTGCAATATATTTTGCTCTTAATGGATCTCCTGGCATTAGTACTGTTTTAGCAATTTCTCCTTTTTTAGCTTCATTATGTATTGGCATACCTTATTCCTCCTTTATTAATTTATATTGTATTATTTATTTTTGTTTTGTGCAAGATAATTCTTTTCGTTTTTTCAACATTACTATATAAAAAACGATTGCTTAATTTTTTTTTAAACAATCGTTTTATTTCATAAAGCCTATGCTGTTGTTTTTAAATCTAATCTTAATTTATCCGCAATCATTGCAATAAACTCAGAATTTGTAGGTTTTCCTTTATTAGAATTCACCGTGTATCCAAAAATATCTTGAGCTATTTCTATTTGCCCTCTATTCCATGCAACTTCAATTGCATGTCTTATTGCTCTTTCAACTCTAGATGGAGTCGTCTTATACTTTTTTGCTAAATCAGGATATAGTTGCTTTGTAATTTGATTAATAACCTCTATATTGTTAACAACCATTATAATACCATCCCTCAAATACTGATATCCTTTTATATGTGCAGGCACACCTATATCATGGATTATATTTGTTACTTTTATTTCTAATATTTCTTCTCTACTAGCTTCTTTTTTTAAATCTATATAATTAGATTTTAATTCTTTTATATTTATCGGATTTATTTGTTTTTGTATTGGTTCATTAATTAATTCTCTAATTCTTTTCATAAGTACATCCATTTTAAAAGGTTTTAAAATATAATATCTTGCACCTAAATTTATTGCTTGCGCTGTAACATTATCTTGTCCAACTGCAGATAGCATTATACATATTGGTAATGGTACATTTGATGTAACTAATTTTTCTAAAACTCCAATCCCATCTAAATGTGGCATAATTACATCTAATAATACTACTGTTGGTTTCTCTGTAATTATCTTATTAAATGCTTCTTGCCCATCTCTTGCTACTGCAATTACTTCAACATCCTCTTGCATTTTAAAATATGTAGTAAGAGTACTTACAAAGTCATAATTGTCATCTGCAATCAATAATCTGATTTTATCTTTCAAAACTCTACCTCCTAAAATAAAAATGTGTAAATATTTACAAAAGGAATTATATTACTTATATTTTTATAATGCAATCTTTTTTGCTTATTTTTGTAGGGTTTCGTGTTTCATCATTTTACAAAATTCGACATTTATATAAGTTACAATACAAAACTTTAAATAATATAAGACTAGTTATATTAAATTTTTTTACGAAAAAATGCTAGTTCAAGATAATTTTTGCTAAAAATCTAAATTAATTTTATGGCTCCCTTTCAAGGCAAGCTTGAACTAT
>DJXP01000053.1:17077-33997 GCA_002449785.1 Clostridiales bacterium UBA7001 | reverse complement strand
CTTGAACTATTTCCATAAAATTAATAAAGATTTTTTAAACAAAAATTACTTTCAAGGCGCATTGTTTTCTTGAAAATTTAATATAACTAGTCTTATATAATAAAATCTACTGTGTATTATAACTTATATATATGTTTCTTCACCTTTATCTATTTTTAATATTTCAAAATTAAATGTATTCTGACTTTTTAACATTAAGTCTAGTTTTTCATTACTAATTTCTGTATTAATTTTAACATTCTCTAAAAATTCATATCCAATTATTCTTATATTATTTTTGTTTAAATAGTATTTTATTTTTTCTAAATCTGAATATTTTACTTCAATACTAAGCTTTACTCCTATTTCTTTTTCCTTTATATTACATTTATTTAAAACCTCTTCCGTTGCCTCACTATATGCTCTCACTAATCCACCAGTACCTAAAAGTATACCGCCAAAATATCTTGTTACAATTACTAAGACATTACATATTCCTTTTGATTCTAGAATATTTAACATAGGTCCTCCTGCTGTTCCAGAAGGTTCTCCATCATCACTAAATTTTTGAATTATTCCTATTTTAGAATAAATTCTATATGCAAAGCAATTGTGTCTACTATCGTAGTATTTCTTTTTTATAATTTTAATTTTTTCCTCAGCTTCTGTAGCTGTTTCAACATAAAAGATATCAGCTATAAATTTAGATTTCTTTTGAACTATTTCTGATGATTCGTATTTCTCATCTATAGTTTTAAACATACATTCACCTACTTTTATATTTCTAATTATTCCCAGCCGTATATCCTGTAGAATATGCAATTTGTAGATTAAATCCACCTGTATATGCATCAACGTCTATTATTTCACCTGCAAAATATAGTCCTTTAACAAGTTTTGATTCCATTGTTTTAGGATTAATTTCTTTAATATTAATACCACCAGCCGTAACTATAGCTTCTTCAACTGGTCTAAATCCCAAAATAGTTACTTCAAAATTTTTCAAAAGTGTAATTAAATTATATCTTTCTTCTTTAGTAATTTCATTTACTCTTTTATATTTATCAATTTTAGAAAGCTGTATAACACTATCAATAATTTTCTTAGGTAATAATTCATCTAAACTATTTTTGAATTCTTTATTTTTAAATTTTTCAAAATCTCTTAGTATTCTTCTGTCTAGTTCTTCACTATTTAAAGCTGGTTTCAAGTCTATATATAATTTAACTTTATTTTCACTTAATAAATTATCTATATTTTTATATCTTAATAAATGAGCTGAACTACTTAAAATTGTCGGACCACTAACCCCAAAATGAGTAAAAAGCATCTCACCAAAGTCATTATATATATTTTTTCCTTGTTCTATATCTAATATTTTTATTCCTACATTTCTTAAAGATAATCCTTGAAGTTTTTGACATATATTCAAATCCGCTTTAAGTGGAACTAGTGATCCTTTTATTTTTTCTATGCTATGGCCAACTTTTTTTGCCATTATATATCCATCTCCAGTTGAACCAGTTCTAGAATAACTTTTCCCACCAGTTGCAAGAATAACCTTACTTGATAAAATATTTTCTCCATTTGAAAGCTTAACTCCAACAACTGAGTCTTTATTTTCATTTAATAATATTTCTTTAACTTCTGTATTATATTTAATAGCGATATTACTATGCTTTAATACTTCTTTTTCTAAACACTTTCTGACATCTTCAGCCCTATCTGTTACAGGAAAAATTCTATTTCCTCTCTCTTCTTTAACTTTCAAACCATTTTTTTCAATTAAGCTAATTATATCTTTATTAGAAAAATTATGGAAAGCACTATATAAGAACTTTCCATTTCCAGGAACATTTTTAGTAAATTCGTCTATATCAATTGAATTTGTTATATTACATCTACCTTTTCCTGTAATTAATATTTTTTTCCCTAATATATTGTTTTTTTCTAAAAGAATAACCTCATTTCCATTTTCAGCAGAACTAATTGATGCAAGTATTCCAGCCGGTCCTCCTCCTATTACTACAACTTTCATAAATAATTCCTTTTACTTATTTTTCTTTTATTTCACTACAATATGAAATATCTCCACCTTCTAGTAAGTATTTTCCAATAAATTGAGGTTCATAATATGTGTCTAACTCATAAGACGGTTGAACTAATATTTCACCTTCACTATTTATTACTCCCCATCTAGAATTTTTATAAATTCCGGCAAAACCATATTCATTTAGTTCAGTTACCATATCATAAGTTGGTTCTATAATAATATTTCCTTCTTTATCTTTATATCCCCACTTGTTATCTTCTGTTTTAAAAGAATATAATTTAAGATTCTCAAAAACATCTGTATTATTTACTATGTTTCCACTATTATCTATATATATTTTTTCTTTTTTAGAATAAATTTTAAAATAATTATCCGAAATCTTTTCCACAATTCCATCACTAATTGTGAATACTTTTTCTATTTTTTCTGAATATATATCTATTTCATTTTCTTTGTGAGCTTCTAACGCTTTGGCATTTTCCAAAACGATAATATAGTCATATGTTGGTTCTATTTCAATTCCAGAATATACCTCAATAACACCAGCTTTTCCCTCTTCAGTCGTAAATACAAAAAAATTATTAAAAGCATATGAAATAGAAGTATAATTATTTCCGATTTGAAAATCTTTACTAATTATACTGTAATATCCTTTTTCATCTTGAGCAATAAAATAATTTGGATTTTCTGTTTCTGTTATACTTTTATAAATATTTGTATTTACCAAATTTCCATGAAAATCAAATAACATCATGCTATCATCTTTTTTTACGCAAATATAATTACCTGCTACAAAATAGCTTGTATATTCAACTGGTAGTATTTCATCACCTGAACTACTATAAAATCCATATTTTCCATTTCTATTTACGACAAATATATTTGAAACATCATAATAATTTATTGATTGATATTTAGGTGAAATAACTTCTTTCTTATTTTTTATAACACCTTTCTTTCCATTTTCCATAAAAATTAAATAAATATCATCTTCATCATATTCACGAGCTCTAGATATAGATTCATATTTTGTAGAAACAAGCATTTTTCCATTTGAATTAATATACCCATACATTATTCCTGTATTTGTTTTCTCAGAAACTATATATCCAGCTTTAGAATATCCTTTAGCAGTAGAAAAATCGTCCCCAATAATTGAATTATATTTTATATCTATTATAGTATTTCCTTTAGAATCTATTACTCCATATAGTCCATTTTGCTTTACTCTAATAACTCCTGGTTTATTTGGAAGACTTACAATCTCTTCATATATAGCACCAGTAATTTTATTACCTGAAAAATCAATTAATCCATATTTTTCATTTTGTAAATAACACAAAACTTCTTGTTCCATTTCATTAGTATTCTCTGAAATTAATATTGCATAAACAGCTTCAAAATCACTAAATATTTCTTTTCCTTCACTATTTAAAATGATATAATCAGTATCATTTTTAAAACAAATAAATACATCTTTTGCTTGATTTGGAATATAAATATTGGTGTATTCTGGATTAACTAATATTTTTCCTGATTTATTAATAACTCCTGCTTTTCCCTCAAGAGAATTTAGTACAAAATATTCAAATGGTTCTTTTTTTATCTCAGAATTATTGTTTTTTTTAGGTCTTTTGATAACAATAATTCCAATACTTATAGCTAAAACTAAAATTATTATTGCAATAATAATTTTTATACTTCCATTTTCTTTTCTATACTTCAAAAAATACCACCACCACTGTTTAGTTTTTTATGCATTTTCAGTCATTATTGGAATTACTTGTTTTTTACGTGATACCACTCCTTTTAATAAGGCTGTATTATTTTCAAGTTTTACTCCATAAGATTTTTCGACTAAATCTGCATTTTTCCCAAGTGCAATTACTTGTGAATTACTATTTACAATATCTGTAATTAATAATACAAATAAATCTAATCCTTTTTCTTCAATAATTTTTTTCATTCCTTCTTCTAAATCTGTTTGCATTTTCATAACATCCGGAATATAAGCCGTATTTACTTGGTTTATAATTGTTTTTACTTCTTTTAATGATGTTTCTTTCGCATCCAAATTTAATATTTCTTGGATTGTAAATGAACTTATATCTGTTCCTGCTTTTAGCATATCTAATCCATATTTTTCATAATCTAAGTCAGCAATTTTAGCTAATTCTATGACAGCATTTTTATCTTCTACTGTACATGTCGGTGATTTAAAAAGTAATGTATCAGAAATAATTGCAGACAACATTAGAGTAGCTATAGTTTTATCTATTTCAACATTATTTTCTTTATATAATTTATACATTATTGTTGAAGTGCACCCTACTGGCTCTGCTCTATAATATAAAGGATATGATGTATGAAGAGCTACATAATGATGATCTACAATTTTTTTAATTTTTAATTCATTAATATTATCAGGTAATTCTTTCTCATTTGCTGTATCTACTATTATTACTTCACTACCAGCTTCTAGGTTTTCAATTAACATTGGAGCTTCAACTCCAGCATATTTTAAAACATATTCAGATTCTTTATTAACTTTTCCTGTTCTACACGAAATAGCTTCACTATTTCCAAGTTTTTTTTCTAAATTAGCCATAACTAAGCTTGACATGATTGAATCCGTATCAGGATTTTTATGTCCAAAAATATAAGTTTTTCCCATTCTATTATCATTCCTTTCCTTAGACTTATTTTAGTCATTTCTATTTTTCTACTATATTATAACAAATTAATATAAAAATCAATAATTTAAAAATAATAATTTGTAACTGATTAGGTCGACTTTTAAATTGTGTTTTTCTTCGTTTTAAGTGCAAAAGCCTTGTTTATTTGCTTTTTTGTAAAAAATGTGGTATAATTTATATGTGATTATACAAAGGAGAAAACTGTTATGAATATAAAAATAATAATAAAAAATTTAGTATTTAGTTTTATTCTTTTATTTATAATTTCTCTATCTAATATTGGCTATTCTGCCGAGAATTTTCAGACATTTAATAATGCACCACGAATGAAAATTGAGGTTAATGAAAAAAATTTTGATGATGTAAAAATTACATTTACAGACTATAGCGGGCTAGATACATCAAATATTATTTTTTATACAGTAAAAAATGGAATAAAAGATACACAAATTACAGATAATACTTTTATTAAAAAAATAGATACTGTTTATAACCAAAATAATAATACTCCTCAAAAATATATCTATACCATATCAAATACATATTTAAATAATAAAAGCAATAGCTTCTATGTAACTGTATCTGATAAAAATAATTCTGCTTGTTCTTTAAAAACATTTTTTAGAATAAAAGCAAAAGATAATAAATATGTTGCTGACTATGCTCCAAGAGTATTTGATTGGAAATATAGTAATAATAAAGTTTCTTTTTCTGTAAAAGACTTAACTGGAATAGATTATATTAAATTATATGATATGAATAGTGATACTCCAGCTAATGAAGTATTAACATATTCTAATCTTGCAAAAGGAGAATCTGTAATTAGTTTTGAATTAGAAAAATTCAAACAAATAGATGGAAAATATAAAATAAAAATATCTGCACAAGATAACAATAAAACATATAAACAATCTGCAATTAGAGTTGTTGAATTTAGTGCTCATGAATTTAAAACCATTAATACAACTGAAAATGATATTAATTATTCGAATGTCGAAACACAGAACAATTTAAATCAAGAATTTATTACTAGTTCAACAATACAAGACCATACAGCTTTATCTGGTACTAATAAATACGTTTTCATTAACAACACATTATACCGCTATACTTTCTTTGGAATTAAGTATAGATATAGTGGAATGTATAATGGTAAATATTATAAAAATGGTTTAAAATATACTGGTAATTATAATGGATATTATTATAGAAATGGTTTAAAATATACTGGTAATTATAATGGTTACTTTTATGAACGTGGAAAAAGATACACAGGTAGTTATTACGGAATCTATTATTATAATGGAAGAAAATATACTGGTATTCATAGAGGCGTATATTATAGAAACGGAAGGAAATACAACGGATATTATTATGGATATCTTTATAAAAATGGTGTTAAATTTACCGGTACTGCTTATGGTTATCGTTATGATCATGGCAAAAAATACACAGGAAAATATAATGGCAAGTACTACATAAATGGTAAAGCATATACTGGCACACGCAATGGAGTTTACTATAAAAATGGTTCAAAATATACTGGTAATTATAAAGGATACTACTATAAAAACGGAGTCAAATTTACTGGTACTACTAATGGTTATCGTTATGATCATGGTAAAAAATATACTGGAATGTATAGTGGTAAATACTACAAAAATGGTAAGACATACACTGGTATTTATAAAGGATATTATTATAAAAATGGTAGCAAATCCACTGGCACTTATAATGGGTATTACTATAGAAATGGTATAAAATATACTGGTAATTATAATAATTGTTATTATAAAAACGGAAAGAAATACACTGGATTTCTTGGTTCATTATATTATAGAAATGGTAAAAAATACTCCAAAATAAAATCTCAAATGATGTTTGATGCTTTACTTTTTGCTACAAAACCTAATTATATAATTGTAATATATAATAGTAGTTATCAAATGGGCGTATTAAAGAAAAATAGTAGCACAGGACAATATGACTTTGTTCAATACACTAGAATATCCATAGGAAGAGTTGGAAAAACGATGTCTTCTGGTAACTATAGAATTTGCCATAAAGAAAAATCATTTTCAATAAATAAACCAAACATCAATATTGTAGGTAGATTTTGGTACTGTTCTGGAATGAAAAACAGTGATGGAAATCACGAAAACTACATACACTCCACAGCATATGACATTAATGATAAAAGTGGACCACATAAAGAAGTAGACGGAACTCTTGGAAAGAAAATAACAAATGGATGTACTAGAGTACCTCTTGGTGTAGCAAAATATATTTATATGAATTGTGGTGAAGGCACACCTGTATTAATACGAAATAAGTAAAACAAAGCTTGGATAAGAGGCTGTTCTCTTGTCCAAGTTTTTTTGCATTTGCTTTTTAATTCTTTTATGCTATACTATTTTTATGGAAAAAGAAAGATATAACAAGCTAAGTAAATATTTAAAAGAAAAATATGGTGAAAGAGCCTTAAAAATATGTATTGATGGAAATTTCACTTGCCCTAATCGAGATAGTACAAAATCAAATAAAGGATGTATTTTTTGTAGTGCAGCAGGTTCAGGTGAGCATATAAAAGAATTTATTAAAATTACTTCAGCAGGAGATAATTATATTAAATATCAGAAATCAATAGATTTATCAAAAAAATATATAAAATTCCAGGTTGGAAATTATTTAAAAAGTTATAAATCTAAAAGAGCCAATAAATTTATAGCATATTTTCAAAATTATACAAACACATATGACACAATTACAAATTTAAAAGAAAAATATGATTCAGCTTTAATAGACTCTAGAATTGTTTGCCTTGATATTGCAACTCGTCCAGATTGCATAAATGATGAAATTTGCAAATTGCTTAAAACCTATAAACAAACTTATGATGTTTGGGTAGAACTTGGATTACAATCTTCAAATGATGATACAGGAACATTAATAAACAGATGTTATACAAGTAAAGATTTTTCAATAGCAGTTAAGTTGTTAAATAAATACAATATTGACGTTATCGCTCATATTATTGTAGGACTTCCAAATGAATCAATAGATGATATAAAAAATACAATAAGTTTTATAAATAATCATAATCTACAAGGAATTAAAGTTCATTCTACATACATAGTTAAAAATACAGAGCTTGAAAGAATGTATAAAACAGGATTATATACGCCTATTTCATTAGAAGAATATATAAAAAATGCGTGTTATATTTTAACACACATTAATCCTAATATTATTATCCATAAAATTTCAGGAGATGCTCCAAAAAATCTTTTAATAGCTCCAGAGTGGAATCTACATAAAAAATGGATTATCAATGGTATTGATAAATTTATGAGAGAAAATGATTTTTACCAAGGAATGTATTATAGTTAAAACAATTATTTATAGTTAAATTCTGTAATAAATTATGACTACATTTTTTTAAGCTTAGCTACAAAAAATCCTTCAAATTCATTAGTAGGCATTAAACAAATAGTACCTTTTATATTTGTATGAAGCTTAGGTAATTTTTCAAACTCTTTAACATTTATATTTACAACTTCTATATTATTATTTTTCATTAAATCCTCTATTATGGCTTCGTTTTCTTCTTTTAATATTGAACAAGTGGAATATATTAATTCTCCACCATTTTTTAATATTTTTATAGCTTTATTAATAAGCATTTTTTGAGATTTAATAGACTTTTGAAGTAGATTCTCTGTAAAATATTCATTTAGCTTACTATCATTAATATTTATAGTTCCACTTCCTGTACATGGTGCATCTAATAAAATTTTGTCAAATGAAAAAAAATCATCAATTCGTCTAGCATCTTCTTGCATAGCATATACACATTTTGCTCCTTGCATATCAATATTATACTTTAGTCTTTCAAATCTAATTTTATTCATTTCACATGCAGTAATATGTGCCTTGTTATTTGAAAGCGCTGCAATTTCAGTAGTTTTCCCACCAGGAGCTGCAGTCATATCAAGTATATCTTCATTCTCTTTTGGGCATAAAATAATGGGTGGTAACATTGATGATAAACTTTGGAGGTATATTTCTCCATTATTAAATACATCCAACCTTTTTATAATGCTCTCATCAGAATTTTCAATTATTAAAGCGTTTTCCCAAAATGAAGAGACTTTATATAAAATATTATTATCTTCTAAACATCTTTTTACTTTTTCTTCATTACTTTTTAAAGTATTTATTCGTAATGTTGTTTTTCTTTGTACTTTATATCCATTTATGATTTTTTTGGCTGTTTCTTCTCCATATTCATTTTCTATTTTTTCTATCAAAAATTGTGGCAATCTACTCATTTTTTCTCCTCAAATAATCAATAAAAAAGCAAATCAAAGTTAACTTTAATTTGCAATTTTATTATTTAAATCATTATATATTATATCATTATTTTTATCAGTATCAATACAAAAGAAACTAAAATCTGGCTCTTTGGCACCATAATAACTTAATATTTTTCTTGTTTTCTTGTTTCCTCTTTTTACACCACATGTAACAAGCTTAATATCTTTGTTTTCTTCTCTTAGTTTTCTAATTAGTTTTATAAATATACCATACTTTCTATATTTTCTATCAACAAAAATTTGAGAAATCCAAAGTGCTTCACCTTCATTTGCCCAAAAATATTTAGAATAAATTATCATTCCAACAGGTTCATTATTGACTTCAGCAATTAAACATTCAAATTTAGGTGCATATCCATAATAATCTTTTTCAATATTTTCTTCTAAATAATTTGTTTGTTTTATATGATTTATTTCATTTACTTTATTACTTGCATAAATAATAAATTCTTTGTGCTTTCTAAGTGCATGCTTTACAATAACACGTACCATTTTATCCTCTCCTATATCAAATATTTTCTTAAGAATACTAATATAACATGTATATTATAGCACACTTTACATAATAAATCAACAATAACTTAACAATTATGCAATTTTTCTTGTATTTTTTCCATTGTTATAGGGCCTTCTCTTAGTATTTTAATCTCATTTTTAGAACAATCTACTATTGTACTTCCCTTTCCAAATGAAATTGTTCCTTCCATCATTCCATCTATACTAGGACAAGCTTTTTCAATTTCATTTAAATTTGTACATGTTGGCATACCACTTTGGTTAGCACTAGTTAAAAAAATAGGACTTCCTGTTTTTTTTATTAATTCTTTTAATACATTTGCTGTAGCCATTCTTATTGCAACAGTTGTTCCACCATTATTAGCATATTTAGGCAAGTTAGATTTACTCTTTAAAATTAATGTAATAGGACCTGGCATAAAGGCATTTATGAGTATTTTGGCTTTTTCATCAACAATAGCTATACTATTTATTTGCTCTATGTCTGCACACATAATTGGAAATAGCTTTGATAATGGTCTATTCTTAGCTTTTATTAAATTCTCATAAGCAGTTTTTGAATTCACACGTGCACAAATGCCAAAAATGGTATCAGTCGGTACACTTATTACCCCATCGTTTCTTAATATTTCAGCAAGTTCATCTATTTGTTCTTGAGTATATGTTTTCATTTCAATTTATTATTCCTTTCATTTCTTGGCTATCTAACAAATCTGTATACATAGTTTTACCGTCTTTATTAATTTTAATTTAATGCTTATTTTTCTATTTTTCAATCAATTCTAATATGCTATTTTTATCTATCAATCCAATAGATCTATTTATTTCATTTCCATTTTCAACTACAATTAAAGTAGGCATATATTGAATTCTATATACATATGATAGTTGTTCGTTTTTGTCAACATCTATTCTAACAAATTTTACATTTGTAGCTTCTAAAGAAACTTTATCAATTATAGGAGATAATTGCTTACATGGTTCACACCATGTTGCATAAAAATCAATTAATACTTTTTTATCTGAATTTAAAACTTCTTCTTCAAAATTTTCTCTTGTAACTTCTATAACATTACTTTTATATTTATTATTAGATTGATTTTCCATTTCATTATTATTAATTGTTACTGTTGTTTTATTTTTCATAAAAATGCTTATACTTATTAATAATAAAACAAATACTAACACAATAATAATAAATTTTATTTTTTCTTTCATATCTCCTCCATTAAACAAAAAAAATCATATAAACTCCCATAAAAATCAGCAAAACTCCTGAAAATATTTTTATAATTTTGTAATTGTTTTTTATTATATCAAATACGTTTTTCATTTTTTCAATAAGAAAAGCTGATATAATAAAAGGCAAACCTAATCCTAAAGAAAATAAAGACATAAGTATTATTCCTTGCATAAAGCTATTTTCACTTGTAATTAACAATAAAGATGAACTCAAAAATGTTCCCACACAAGGAGTATAGCTTACTGAAAAAATAATTCCGAATAAAATTGATTTAATTAGATTCAAATTATCATATTTTCGATTTATTCCAGATGAATAATTTAGAATTTTTATATTTATTATTTCCATATAATTTAATCCTAATAAAATAATAATAATTCCGAAAATAATCTTCAAATATTGAATTTTATTAGAAATAAAGTTTCCAAATGTTGAAGCAAATACTCCCAATAATATAAATACTACTGAAAATCCTATAACAAATCCTATTGAATTAATTACTGCTTTAGAAACCTTTTTTTCATCTTTACCTGCAAAATAAGAAATATAAACTGGAAGCAGTGGTAATATGCATGGAGAAATAAAGCTAGCAATACCTTCCAAAAATGTAAATAAATAATTCATAAATCCTTCCTTTATTTGACAAAAGAACTGTCCCATCTGTCCATTTTTTCAGACAAAATCCCAAATCCCACTATCTGTTATAAAATTACAGTAAAACATACATAATTATCTTTAGTAATACTAGCTGAAATCTTTCCTCTGTGAATATCTACAATAGATTTTGCCATTGAAAGTCCAATTCCATATCCATCTTTTTTCTTATTTCTGGATTTATCTTCTCTATAAAATCTATCAAATATCTTATTAATATTTATAGATTTTGGATTCTCACATGTATTCATAAACTGGACTTTCACATTTTTTCCCTGTCTTTCAACAAATATTTTTATTTTTCCATTTTCATCTGAGTATTTTATTGCATTATCTAAAAATATTATTATTAGCTCTTTAATACTATTCCTATCTGCTATTATACTAATATCAGTTGTATCATTAAAAGAAATTTCTTTTTCTTTTGCCAAATACTTAAATTCATTTATTTCATCTTTTATCAATTCTGTAATTGAAAACTCTGTTATTTCTGAATCGAGTCTTCCCTCCTCTGCCTTAGCTAAATGAAGAAGTGTAGCTGTAAGTCCATTTAATCTTTCTGCTTGTTTCTTTATACTTGTAATTAGTTCCAAACTTTCAGGATTGTTTTCTACCATTTCTAAAACTTCTGCATCAGCCATAATAACAGCAATCGGAGTTTTAAGTTCATGACCTGCATTAGAAATAAACTGGTTTTGTTTTTCAATACTTTCTATAATTGGAGAAAGCACTCTTTTTGAAATAACAGAAAGCAATACAAAAACTATTGTAAGTCCTGTTAAAATAATAACTATAGATTTACTATTTGATTGAGATAAATTATTAAGCTCTTGTGTGCAATCTAAAACCACAATCATTTTATTTCCAGCACCATCTACATTTATTTTATATTTATAATCTCCAAAATATCCTCTACTACTTTTATTCTCTTTTATTTCTAAAATCATTTTTTCAACATTATCTGGAGAAATTGCTATAATATTATTCATATTTGAACTAATTACTTTGTCTGAAGAATCAAGTTTTACAGAAAAATATCTTACTTGAAATTTGGTTTCTCTAGTAATTATTCCATCATAAATCTTGTGAGCATCATTATATTCTGGCATTTCACCATTATTCCCAGAAATCAAGTCTAAAATAATATCAGCTCTTTTATTTAGTATTCTATAGTTTTCAAATGCTATAAAACCATAAATTGTATTTGTTACAACTATTGCAACAAACATAGCTATTAATACAAATCTTCTTTGTAATTTTCCTATCATACTATATTCTCCAATTTATATTCATTATTATCATCATTAATCTTCACATTTGCATCTAATGCAGAAAACTTATCTTGTATGTATGAAATGTACATTGGAACAATACTTTCATCAGCATCTTCATCTTGCCATATTCTTTTGTAAATATCAGAACGTGCTATTTTCTTTTCGGAATTTTTAAGTAGCATTTCCATTAATTCGCATTCTTTATTTGATAAATGAAGTGCTGCTTTACTACTAGATATCTCAGCAGTTTCCTTATTAAAAATAATATTTCCTATCTGATATTTTTGCTCTTTTTCTTCATTTGTTCTAGTTAAAGCCCTTATTCTTGCTAGTAATTCTTTTTTATTAAATGGTTTGGTTAAGTAATCATTTGCACCAGCATCAAGACCTTCAACCTTATCATCAATTCCTGCTTTTGCTGTTAACAAAATTATAGGAGTATTAATGCCAGCTTTTCTCATTTCTTTTAATGCTTCAATTCCATCCATTATAGGCATCATTATATCTAGTATAATAATATCATAATTATCGTTTTTTACTTTTTCCAAAGCCTCTTTTCCATTATAAGCTACATCAACATCATAACCACTATAATTTAATATCATCCTTGTTGCTCTAGCTAAATCTTTTTCATCATCAGCTACTAATATTTTCATTTTTCCTCCATTTTAGGCGCCCCCTTTTTGACTATTAGGACAGCAAAAAGGGACACCTCTTTTATTATTTATAATATTTTTTTCTCTAACCTTTTTCAATCATCTTTCTAATTGTTTGCATTTTTATATCTATACTTGCAATCTCATCAGCACAATTTTTAAGTTCAGAAACTATCATTGATTGATTGTTTATATCTTTTTTATATTTCATTTGATGTTCTAAATTTGACCAAAAATCCATAGCAATTGTTCTAATTTGAATTTCAATATTTACTGGATGAATTTTTCCACCAATATCTAATGGAACTTCAAAAACTATATGAAAACTTCTATATCCATTCTCTTTTGGATTTTTAATGTAATCTTTTTCATGCAGAATTTTCAAATCACTAAATTGTTTAAGCATATCCACTACAGCGTAAACATCATCAATATATGCACATATTATTCTGATTCCTGCTGCATCATATATTTTATGGAGTGCATTATCTAAAGTAACTTCTAATCCCTTTCTTTCAAGTTTTTCCTTCATACTTTTTTCAGACTTTACTCGTGATAATATATACTCTATAGGATCTCTATCATTATGAACTTTTTTATATTTTCTAATAACATTAATTCTGGCAATTATCTCTTCAATAACTCCATCTAACAAGACAATTGAGTCTTTGTAAAAAGATGCATTTTCCATACTTCCTCCATATCCATTTTCCTTATATCATATTTTTATAATATTTGCATTAAAATAATATGAAAATTATATGAATTTTTTTATACTTAAATTTTATTCCCCTATATAAAATATAGGGGAATAAAAAAATAATATTAAAAATCTTTATTCTAAAACAAGCTCATTATTTTTGCAATCTATTTGTACTTCTTCCATTGGATGAATATCGCCTTTTAATATTTTTTCAGCAATCAATGTTTCTAGTTTTTTCCTAACAAATCTTTTTAAAGGTCTTGCTCCATAAACTTCATCATATCCATTATCTATTAAATATTGTTTTGCACTCTCTGTTAAATTAATTATAATATGCTTGTCTTCTAATCTCTTTTGCAAATCTACTAATAATAACTCTAATATTTTTGATATTTCATCTTTCTTTAATGGTTTATAAAATACAATTTCATCTAGTCTGTTTAAAAATTCTGGTCTAAAGCTTCTCTTTAAAAGCTCCTGAACTTTATCTTTTGCTTCTTCTGAAATATCTCCATTTTCATCTATTCCATCTAAAATAATATCTGAGCCCAAGTTTGATGTTAAAATTATTATAGTATTTTTAAAGTCCACGGTTCTACCTTGAGAATCTGTAATTCTACCATCATCTAAAACCTGAAGTAGAACATTAAATACATCTGGATGTGCTTTTTCAATTTCATCAAATAAAACAACAGAATATGGTTTTCTTCTAACTGCTTCTGTAAGCTGTCCACCTTCTTCATATCCAACATATCCTGGAGGTGCGCCAATTAATCTTGATACAGAATATTTTTCCATATATTCAGACATATCTATTCTTACCATATTGTGTTCATCATCAAATAAGGCTTCAGCAAGGCTTTTGGCGAGCTCAGTTTTACCAACACCAGTAGGACCTAAAAACATAAATGAACCTATTGGTTTTTTAGGATCCGAAATTCCCGCTCTTGAACGCATTATTGCCTCTGATACATCAACTACTGCTTCATCTTGTCCAATTACTCTTTCATGTAAAATATCTTTTAAATGCAATATTTTCTCTCTTTCACCTTCCATAAGTTTACTAACTGGTATACCTGTCCACTTAGAAACAATTTTAGAAATTTCATCTTCTGTAACTTTACTTCTTAAAAGTCCAGATTCTTTATTTTTCTCATTTTCTTCATCTTCTTTTTCAAGCTCTTTTTGAAGTTCTGGAAGTTTTCCATATTTAAGTTCTGCAGCTTTATTTAATTCATAATTTCTTTCTGCTTTTTCTATTTCAGAATTTACTTTTTCAATTTCTTCTCTTAATTTTTGAACTTTTTCAATAGATTTTTTCTCATTTTCCCATTTGGCTTTCATTTCTCCAAATTTATCTTTAAGTTCAGATTTTTCTTTTTGGATATCTAGTAAACGGCTTTTAGAAATCTCGTCTGTTTCTTTTGAAAGTGATGCTTCTTCTATTTCAAGCTGCATAATTTCTCTTGAAACTTCATCTAACTCAGTTGGCATTGATTTCATCTCGGTTTTTATCATTGAACATGCTTCATCAACTAAATCTATTGCTTTATCAGGCAAAAATCTGTCTGATATATACCTATGTGAAAGTGTTGCAGCTGCAATTAAACTATTATCAGATATTTTAACACCATGATATACTTCATATCTTTCTTTTAATCCTCTTAAAATTGAAATAGTATCTTCAACAGTAGGTTCATCTACCATAACAGGTTGAAAACGTCTTTCTAAAGCTTGGTCTTTTTCAATATACTGTCTATATTCATTTAATGTTGTAGCTCCTATACAGTGAAGTTCTCCTCTTGCTAACATTGGTTTTAATAAGTTTCCTGCATCCATTGCTCCGTCAGTTTTCCCTGCGCCAACAATAGTATGAATTTCATCAATAAATAATATAATTCTACCATCACTTTTCTTAATTTCTTGAAGAACTGCTTTTAACCTCTCTTCAAATTCTCCTCTATATTTTGCACCTGCAACTAAAGCTCCCATATCTAAAGAAAAAATTGTACATTCTTTTAAGCCTTCTGGAACATCTCCTCTAACAATTCTTAAAGCTAATCCTTCTGCAATTGCAGTTTTTCCAACGCCTGGCTCACCAATTAAACATGGATTATTTTTCGTTTTACGTGATAAAATTCTAATTACATTTCTAATTTCAGTGTCTCTTCCAATAACAGGATCTAACTTTTGACCTCGTGCCATTTCAACTAAATCTTGTCCATATTTTTTAAGCACATTATAAGTGCTTTCCGGATTGTCAGAAGTTACTCTAGTATTTCCTCTAACATTCGATAATTCTTTTAAAAAAGCATTTTTATTAATACCATACTTTTTAAATAATTCCTTCATACTATTAGAAGCGTTATCAAATAGTGAAATCATAATATGTTCAACAGAAACATAGTCATCCTTCATTCTTTCTGCAATTTTTTCAGATTCAGTAAGAACAATATCTACATCTTGCGATACATAAATACTATCTGCTCTTCTGCTTCCTCCTGTCATTTTTGGCATATTATTTATTTTTTTATTTAATTCATTTTCAAAATTGCTAGAAAACACTCCCATTTTCTTAAATAATTCTTTGATTAAGCTTTCATCACCATCACATAATGCTAATAATAAATGTTCTTGTTCAATTTGAGCATTTTGATTACTTATTGCTAAGTTTTGTGCATTTTGTAGCACTTCCAAGGATTTTTGCGTATATTTTTGTGAATTCATTCAAACACCTCCATTCTCTTGGACTTCAGGGACGTTCCTTAGA
>DJXP01000053.1:0-16986 GCA_002449785.1 Clostridiales bacterium UBA7001 | reverse complement strand
TCTAAGGAACGTCCCTGAAGTCCAATTGATAAAATTATTATATAACTATTTTTTAGCACTGTCAATATAAGAGTGCTAATTTTTTTAGTGAACTTGCCCTACTAAAATATATGTGATATAATCAAAAAAATTAATAAAAAGAGGAATATCAAATGGAAAATAGTACCAAATTTACTTTAGCAATTGATAGAATAAATAAAAAAATTGCTGATTTAAATATAAAAATTTCAAAAGATTTTGAAAACAATAATCTTAAATCTATACTTCAAGAACTTTTAGAAGATAAACAAAAAATATACAAATCAGATTCTGAAGAATTTTTAAAAATAATTGAAAAATATGGGAGCAATAATAATGAATAATGATTTAAATAATTTTATTAATTATGTTGAACAATTTATTAAACATGAAAAAGAAAATAATAGTGATATACAATTTTTAAACTCCTCACATGCAAAACTTATTGCTCAAATAATTAATAATTATAATTTACATAGCAATACAAATTCTTCTGTAAATAATCCTATTATGATTTTTTTAGGAGCACCTACAGGAGCTGGTAAAGATATTTTAGTTAGGAAAATTATGTTTGAAAACAAAGATTTACCTTTTGTAGTATTAAATATGGATATTTTTAGATACTATCATAATGAAATATCTCATAATACTGAATTTATATCAGATAAAGATTTCGCGAAAAAAACAAACCAGACTTCTTATGAATTATACTATATAATACAAAAAATAATTTTAGAAAAATATCCTTTTACCAACATAATAATTACAGGAACTATAAGAGATTTAGAATGGGTTAAAAGTATTATTAAATCTTATAGAAATAATAAATTATCAAATTATACTATTTCACTTGTTACACTTGCAGTTCCTATTAAAGAAAGTGCTTTTTCTATATATGAAAGATATTTAACTTTGGTTGATGCAAGAGATTCTTCAAATACTCCACTTAGATATACTGGACTTGAATATCATAATGATACAATAAAAGAATTCATTCAAAATATTGAATATTTTGAAAATGATTTAAAAAATAATCCAGAATCAAGTTTAGTAGATTCTATAAAAGTCTATTGCCGAAATAGTGATATTGCAAATGTTCATGAAAATAACCTAATATTTGACAGTAGTAATTCTAATAATTCTGAAAATGCTTCTAACAAAACAAATGCAATTATGACTTCAGATCAAGAAATCAGTAAAAATAGAGTTAATAGATTAATAGACATTATTCATTCTAATAGGGATTATTTAGAAAAACAAGGATTGTATGAAACTATTATATTTGAACTTAAAAATATTATACCTAATATTAATCTATAAAATACAAAACTCTAATCATAATATTGTGATTAGAGTTTTGTTATTATAAATTATATCTAATATTAGCTATTTTGTTCCAAATATTCTATCTCCTGCATCTCCTAAACCTGGAACTATGTATCCTATATCATTTAACTTTTCATCAATTGCTGCGGTATATATTTGTACATCTGGATGTTCTTCTTGCATTTTCTTAATACCTTCAGGAGCTGCAATAATACATAAAAACTTAAGCTTTTTTGCACCACTAGCTTTTAGACTTGCTATTGCATCACATCCTGAACCGCCTGTTGCAAGCATTGGATCTAAAACTATTACTTCCCTTTTATCTAAATCTTTAGGTGTTTTAAAAAAATATCTTACAGGTTTTAAAGTTTCTTCGTCTCTATACATTCCAATATGACCAATCTTAGCATTTGGCATAACTTTTATTAACCCATCTAACATTCCTGTACCAGCTCTTAAAATTGGAATAAATGCATAATTATCTTCATTAAGTTTTTTTCCTGTCATCTTTGTTATTGGTGTTTCAATTTCATAATCTTCAACTTTTGCATCTTTCATTGCTTCATAGCAAAGCATCATTGAAAGTTCTCCTATAATTTCTCTAAATTCTTTTGTTCCTGTTTTTTTGTTTCTTAGAATAGTTAATTTGTGTTCTACAAGTGGATGATTAAGTTTTGTAACTTCCATAAAATACCTCCTAATTTAATATATATTTATTAATAATATGGGCAACTCCATTTTCAATGTTTGTTTTTGTTACTTCATTTGCAACTTTCTTTACTTCTTCAGAAGCATTTCCCATTGCTACACCAAGTCCTGCTATATCTATCATTGAACTATCATTCATATCATCACCAATAGCTATTACATCTTTTGTATCAATTTTCAAATACTTACATAAACCTGTTATAGCATTTCCTTTTGAAGCACTTTTATTTATAATATTTAAACACCAATAATTAATTGGATATTTTTCAGAATATCTATTCACTACTCTATTAGAATAACTATTTTCAATTTTTAAGTCAACTATTGCTTTATCAATTTCATCAAAAGAATGCCCAACTACTGATAGTTGAATTACATTATTGTGCTCTAAAAAATTATCTATTCCTTCTGTTATTACTATTTCTGTTGAAACATTTAGTGAGTCATTATTAACATATCTACCATACTTAGTATCGAATCTTGCAACCAAACTATTACTTTCAACATATTCATACACCTCTTTGCAAAATGCTTTATCAATGTTCGCTGAGAATAACTCTTCGTGAGAATCATCATCATAAATAATGGCTCCATTAGAGCAAATCATATATTGGCTTGCATGAGCAATTTCTTTAAACTTTCTTGTAATGTCAATTTGTCTTCCTGAACAAATACAAACAAAAACTCCTTTATCCTTTGCTTTTTCAATGGCATTAATGTTTTCTTCAGAAATCCTTTTTTCATTATCTAAAAGCGTACCATCTAGATCTAAAAATACGGCTTTATACATCAATTTCTCCTTAATTTATAAATATGTTTTTATATAAGCTCTGTCCCCAAAAGGACATTTATGTCCCTTAAGAAACGTCCCTAAATGGACACTTAGAATCCTATTCTTTTTCTTGATTCTTCTGCTTTTATCTCAGATATATCTTCTTCAGTAAATGTTAGTAACCTTTCTGTATCCATAATATTTCTTGTATTTATAGCATGTTCGATTATTATTTTTTGAAGAGTGTTTTCTACAAAGCGTCCATTTCCGAAGTTTTCAACATTCATTGCTTTTCTCATTATCTCTTCTACTTTTTCTCTTGCTTTATTATCTGTTTTAAATCCTTTTTCCTGAGCTTTTTTATCAAATATTTGCATTAATTCTTCTAAACTATAATCATCAAAATCTATTTCATATCCAATTCTAGATTTAAGTCCTGGATTTAAATCTCTAAAGCGTTTCATCTCTTCAGTATAACCTGCAAAAATTATAATAAGTCTTCCCTGATAATCTTCCATAGCTTTTAGAAGTGTTGCTACACATTCGGCTGAATAACTAGCATTTTGTCCTCCATGTTCCATAATACTATATGCTTCATCAATAAATAAGACTCCATCTAATGCAGATTCGATAACTGCTTGAGTTTTTGGCCCTGTCTGTCCTAAGAATTCTCCAATTAGATCTTGAGACTGTACTTCTACTAATTTATTTCTTTTAACATAACCCAAATTATAATAAACTTCTGCTAAAAGCCTAGCAACAGTAGTTTTTCCAGTTCCTGCATTTCCTTTAAAAATCATATGCATATTAAAATCTGGCGTTCTTTCTAATTTCTTATTTAGTTCTATTACAGAAACAAATCCATTTATTCTATCTTTAACTTTTTGAATTCCAATTAAAGAATTTAAATCTTTTAAAATATCATCAATCGTTCTTGTTTTATCTTTCTTAGTCTCTTCCAAAATTTCAATATCTCTTTTAGTTATTGTTTTTAGTAATTTTTCATCTTCATAATTTGCAGAATGAACTAATACTAATTTATCAAACAAATTCTTTACAAATCTAGCATTTCCAAAATTTCTACCTATTTTGTTTTTTACAATTATTCTTTCAATTTTATCTAATACACCATCTTCAATTTGGAATTCATTTCCATTAACTTCATCTTTAAATATTTGAATAAGTTCTTCTTTTGTAAAATCTGGAAATTCTATTTCATATCCTATTCTTGACATTAATCCTTGATTGTTATTTATAAAATCATTCATTTCCTTTGTATATCCAGCAAATATTATTACAAGCCTATCTTTATATATTTCCATAGCTTTTGAAATAGTAGCCATACACTCAGACGCATAATTTGAAGATGTTCCACCTTTACTAGCCATTATAGTATATGCTTCATCTATTAATAACACTCCATCTAAAGCTGTATCTATTACACTTTGTGTTTTAGGGGCAGTTTCTCCTAAATGTGAACCTATTAAGTCTTTGCTTGTTACTTCAATAATTTTATTTTCTCTAATAAACCCTAATTTATAGAATAGCTCTGCAACTAGCCTTGCAACTGTAGTTTTTCCTGTACCAGAATTCCCTTTAAATATCATATTTAAATTTGCAAAGCCTTCCGTATCAATTTTTTTTGTATAATCGATATATTTTATAAATTCTCTTATATTTTCTTTAACATCTGCAAGTCCAACTAATGAATTAATATCATTTAATATTTCTTCAACCTCTCGCAAATTTTCTCCTTCTGGTATATCATCTTTTCCAAATTCATCACTTGAATTAAGTATTTTGTATTTATTAAACACAATAAGTTTATATAAATAATCTATATATGTATATTCATCCATTAAACTAGACTTATATGTATTTTTTATATATTCTTCAATACTATTTTCAAACTCTTTATCAATTTTCAGAATACTCTCTAATCTTTCTAAAAGTTTTGCTTTTATCTTTTCAATAGGAAATTCTTCTATTTTTATCTTCTTATTTACTAAAGCATTATAAATTTCAGGGTGTTTTTGAGTTAATTCTTTAAAAACATCTTCAGATTCTATAAAAAATGTAATTGATCTTCTATTTCGTTCATTAAACTTTTCAAAAGAAGTATAAAATGCATCAACTCTAAATTCATTTAAATTTTTAATTTTAGATAAATTATTAAAAATAACAACATCATTTTCATTATATATTTTATCCATTTGCATTATCATATCAGTAGAATCTTTAGTTCTTTTAACTAACATCTCTGTGTCTACTAATATTGTACCTTTATTCCCAATATAATTAAAAGTCCTTGCAAATCTATTTATAACTGTTACTATTTTATCAGATATAACATTATTTTTTGTAAATAAACCAATATTAAAATGTATATATGGCAAATTTTCATTAAAGTAATAATTTCTAATATATGTAAGTATAGTAGTAATTTCTGCTTTTTCACTTTCTAAGCATTCCAATTCATCGATACTATGAACATATTGCTTATAATAAATATCATTAAAATTAATGTCTTTAAAGTTTCTTTTTGTTGAAATATAACTAATTACTTTCTCATAGTCAATAGTATAGCTATCACACAAATGTTTAATTAATACGGCAATCTGTATTGGAGATTTATCAAAAATATAAGAATTTAATTCTTCAATTTTAAATTCAGATAAATACATTTCATCTTTTTTTCCATTTTTTTTCTTATAGTAATCATTTAGATTATTATAAAAAGAGTTATTATTAATATAATTAAAATCTATACATCTGTAATATATTTTCTCATTTTCTTCTTTTTCAATATATACAGAATCTGAATTAAGTAGCATTTCTGCAGCAAAAATATCATTAATATTATTTGTAATAGAATCAATTTTTTCGCTTATATATTTAATAGTTTCGACTTCATCTTTATACTTTTTATTATTAGACACTAATAAATTAAACACTTTTTTTGCATCAAAATGGTTATCATCTATACATTTTTTAATATATCCAACAAGTTTAAATGGACATGTTTCATTTTCAATATTACAATATGAACATTTATATTTAAATTCTCTTTCTAAATTATTTAAGTTTAATCTTAATATACTTTTATATTCTTTAAGCGAAAATCCAATATAAAATAAATACATCCTTTCTAACAAATCTTTTGCACTTTCAAATTTTTTATCACATAATTTTAAATATGATAATTCTATTATATTAGTAGGTTTATCAACTATTTTATCTCCTTCTCTTACTTTCTCAGTAATCATACTATAAGAGAGCAAGTTAAGATCATATATGAATTTAGCCACTTTTATGTCTTCTATACTAAAGCTTTCTTTTATAAACTTTACAAAATTTTCCATTTGTTCATCCATTTTTTATTTCTCCCTTAGTTTATATGTTATCTCACATTAATAATTGTTTATAATTGCTTCTGTAATTCCTCTAATATATCCTTCTTTTTCACCTTTAATAATATCTAAATCTGTTTTTATATATCCGAGCTCTATTTGATAGCATTCTAATCCTTGATTTGATTTGTAATACTCATTTTTAGAATAATCTTTATTTCTACCATCTACATAAGCATTTGTAGCTAATCCTCCTACTTCTCTTATTGTATAATAATATGGTGTCTGTTCTGTTATGTTATAAGGCTCATATCCTTTTCTTTTAGCAGCCGCTTCTGCTTCCCTAATTTCTTTAGATGTATAGTTTTTTATATAAACTCCTTCTTGATATTTAAATGCACTATTATTAGAATACTGAATATTAGTATATTCCTTAATTTTCTGTGCCATTTTAACCGCAAAATTCATATTACATTTGCATGGAGCATATATTTCTAAACCACTTAAATTTTTTGCACCATTATTTACTTGAAATGAAATCATAAGTTTTGCTTTTGCTTTACATGCTATACTTATCCTACCGTTTTCATCATACATATTATTATAAGTATATGTATCTGTATTATTATCATCTCTAGTTAATTTAACTTTATAACCATTATTCTCTAAAGACTCCTTTAAAAGTTTAGAGTATTCTAAATTAATATCTGCCTCATTCGTAGCTCCTGATACTTCTCCAGGATCTTTTCCACCGTTTCCAGCATCAATAACAATATCATAAACATCTTCAGGTAATTCTGCTTTTTCGAGCCTGATTGTTAGCAAATTACATCTTATATTATTTAAATTTTTTTCCTGAAAAGAAATTTTAGCTATTCTATTTTCTCCATTTTGACTCACTGTATAATAATCTAATTCTTTATATTCAGAATTATTTGAAAAAGAATAATACTTAGGATTTACACTATTATTAAGTTTCAACCTTAAACAAACATAGTATTCTTTATTTTCAAGTTCATCTATGACAATTCCTGAATTGATTTCATTACTAGAATAAAATGCTAAATCATTTTCTTCAAATCCACACTCTAAATTATAATTTTTTTCATAATCTAATCCATCTGTAATAACTAATCTCGCACTCTCAAAATTATCTTTACTTATATTTTTTACTTTTCCTTTAATATTAAAAGCTTTACCATATGTATAATAGTCAGAAAGCTCAGCAGTTCGTGTTTGCACCATATTAATAACATTGCTTTCTGCTTCTTTTTGTTTTATTCCAGGCACTCTTTTATTTATCGTAATAGAAACTCCATAAAAAATTCCAATTAACATTAATATTAGAACTATTATTTTAAATAGTTTTTTTAGCATATATTCCTACCTGTGTATTTATATTTAGGTTTTTATATTTGGATTAACCTATAAACCTTCTTATTACTTAAACTAGATAATATCAGCAATTAAATCATAATCCATAACTCCAGTAATTCTGCAATTTAAAAAATCTCCTTGCTTTACTTCACCATTGTTTTTAATAAAAATTGTACCATCTTCATTTGGAATATCCATATATGATCTGGCACATATAAATTTTCCATCTTCAGTAATACCATCTACTATAGCTTTATATGTATTTCCTATTTTTTCCTCTAATTTAATTTTTGAAATTTGTTTTTCTAAAGCCATTATTTTATTAAGCCTTGATTCCTTGGTTTTGTAATGCACTTGATTTTTGATTTTAGAAGCCGGAGTTCCATCTTCTTTTGAATATTTAAATACACCTAATTTTTCAAATTTAGCTCTATTTACAAATTCATATAATTCAAAGAAATCTTCTTCAGTTTCATCAGGAAAACCTACAATTAAAGATGTTCTTAAAACAACATCTGGAATATTTTTTCTAATTTTATTTATTGTATTTTCTACAGATTTTCCATCACTTTTTCTATTCATCATTTTCAAAATTCTATCTGAATAATGCTGGATAGGTATATCAAAATAATTGCAAATTTTATCATTATTTTTAACAACCTCAATTAGTTCATCTGTAATACTTTCAGGATATGAGTACAAAAATCTAATCCATTCAAATCCATCTATTTCACAAAGCTTATCTAATAACTTAGGAAGCATTGGTTTATTATATAAATCTATTCCATATTTTGTAGTGTCTTGAGCAATTACAATTAATTCTTTTATACCAGATTTAGCAATTTTTTTAGCTTCTTCTATTATATCTTCCATTTTTCTACTCACATATGGTCCTCTTATATAAGGAATCGCACAATAAGTACAGTTATTACTACATCCTTCTGCAATTTTCAAATATGCAGTACCATATCCTGTAGAAATAATTCTATCCATATATTCTAAAGTATTTTTTGATGAAGTTCTTTTATTTAATAAATTAGAAATCCTTTCCCACATCTTAGGATATTCATCTATACTCAAAAACATATCCACTTCTGGAATCGATTTTTCTAATTCTTTTTTATATCTTTGAACTAAACATCCTATTACAATTAAATACTTACATTTACCACTTTTTCTATACTTAACCATTTCTAAAATGCAATCAATTGCTTCTTGTTTGGCAGGTTCTATAAAACCACATGTATTTATAATTATTATTTCTGCATCTTTTGGATTATTTACAATTTCAAATTTTTCTTTCTTAAATAAGCCTATACACATTTCTGTATCTACTAAATTTTTTGTACATCCGCAAAGATATAAATCCTACTTTCATTTAAATCACCTTATATATTATATATCAAACAAGCTATTTTTACAATAAATAATTCTTGTAATTATTAGTTTTTTGTCTTATAATAATACTAGTTTTTATTGCAGTATTATAGAAAGGAGCATTGTATAATTATTATTATACAGTAACGGAAATGTTTTTAATTGTGGGACTCGGAAATCCTGAACAAGACTATTCTAAAACAAGACATAACATGGGATTTAATGTTATCAATAAAATATCAGAAGAATACCATATTGAAGTAAATAAATTAAAATTTAAAGGTTTATTTGGTTCAGGTATGATTGAAAACCAAAAAGTCATTCTTTTAAAACCTCAAACATATATGAATTTAAGTGGTGAATCTGTAGCTGAAATAGTAAATTTTTATAAAATTCCTATAGAAAGCATTATTATAATTTATGATGATGTTGATATTAATCCGGGTTTTATAAGAATTCGTAAAAGTGGTTCTAGTGGATGTCACAATGGAATGAAATCTATTATTTCGAACTTAAATACCGAAAGTTTTTGCAGAGTTAGAGTAGGAATTGGGAAACCAAAAGAAAATACAGATATGATTACTCATGTAATTGGATATGTGCCAGAAACTGAATTAGAACTATTAGATAGCGGTGTTAAAAAAGCTAAAGATGCTGTAATAGAAATTATAAAAAATGGTATTGATTCAGCAATGAATAAATATAACTATAGTAAAAAGAAAGATGTTTAAATGAAAGAATTAATTATTTTTAACTCTAATGATAAAAAACAAATAGCTTTACTTGAAGATGAGGTGCTTGTTGAAAAATATGAAGAAGATGAAAATAATAAATCAATTGAAGGAAATATTTATATAGGAAAAGTCCAAAATGTTATTACTGGTCTCCAATCTGCATTTGTTAATATTGGAGAAAAAAGAAATGCATTTATACATATAAAAGATATTCTTCCTAAAGTTGATATTACAAAAAATCTTCCTATTCAAGATGAATCAATAAATAATTTAGTAAAGCCTGGAGATCCTATAATAGTAGAAGTAAAAAAAGAAGCAATTGACAAAAAAGGTCCTCGCCTTTCAACTCATATTAGTTTATCTAGTAGATTTATAGTATTTATGCCCAATTCTGACTTTGTCACAGTATCTCAGAAAATTGAAAAAGAGGATGAAAAAGAAAGGCTAAAAAGAATTGTTATAAAGTATCTTCCACCAAATTCTGGTGCAATAATAAGAACATCTGCTGAGAACCATTCAGAAGAAGATATTAAGAAAGATATAAATAAAGCAATTGAAAAATGGAAATATATAAAATCAAAAAAAGTTGATAAAATTCCTCAAAAAATTTATGACAAAGGAGGTGTTTTGAAAAAAACTTTAGTTGATTTAGTAGATAATAACCTAGACAAAATAGTTTTACAAGATGAAAATGATTATGCTATTATAAAGAATATAATAGATGAAATTGAAGCAAATACATTAATTGAAATTGATAAAAACATATTAGATAAATACTCCCTAAAAAAACAAATTGAGTCACTTAACTCTAATAAAGTTTGGCTTAAAAGTGGTGCTTTTATCACAATAGACAAAACAGAAGCTTTAGTAGCAATAGATGTAAATTCTGGAAAATATATAGGGAAAAAAGATGTTGAAGAAACCATTACAGCTGTTAATTTAGAGGCTGCAAAAGAAATATCTAAACAAATAAGACTTCGAGATATAAGTGGAATAATAATAATAGATTTTATAGATATGCAAAAAGATGAGAATAAACAAGCTGTTATTAATGAAATAAAAAAATGGAGTAAAAGTGACAGATCTCGTGTACAAGTTGAGGAGTTTACCAAACTTAATTTAATGGAAATTACAAGAAAACATATAAATAGTAAAAAATAGAAGAAGCTACTAAAAGTAACTTCTTCATTTATTTTTGCTCTTTTAATTTTATTTTTAACTTATCCCAAATTTCATTAGTTCTAACATATTCATCATAATGTTTCTTTACTTTTTTATCATAATCTTCCAATTCCCTAGTCAAACATGAAAAATCACATGTTTCAAATGCAGTACTCATTTTATCTACGCTTTTGGCTAGATTCTTTTTTGCATCATTTATAATTCTTCTATAATTATCTCTATCTATAATATAATAGAATAATGGCTTATATTTTATCCAACCTATAGTAGTTTTTAAAAATCTTTGCTCTATTCCATTATCATCTATTGATATTCTTCTTAAAACTTTAGGAAAATTATCTTTCATTAAATTAGTGTATTTCATAAAACTATCGTGAAAATGATATGTAGGAACTCTAAGCACTTTTGCATTTTTTTCACCTAATGCACAAGAAAAGAATGTATCTTCTCCTCTAGCTCCAGGAGGATTATAAAAAGCAGGAATCTTATTAATATGATTTAAGTTTAAGCATATACCTGAACCTAATACATAATCGTTAACACCAATGCTTTTCATGACTTCTGGCTTTACTTCTCCGGTCGCAATTTCTTTATTTGCATAAGAAATACTTCTATTTTCTTTCAATAATTTCTGCATTTTTTCCCAAGAAATAACTTCATTCTCTAAAGCATCTATAAATGCTTTATAATCTTCTTCTTTAATATTATCATCATATTGAACATAAGGTACTGGACTCATCATTCCGCACCTATATCCATATGTAATATCTGCTGATTTAATATTATTTATATGTGTTAAAACATTTTTTTGTTTAATCCATGTCAATTCTTTATTTTCTTGACATACAGCTAATGGATATTCATCATCATCCCAAAATAGTAAATAATCAATTTTCCTCTTCATTGCATAAAGTAAAATTGTATTTCTAGCTTTAGCATAGCCATGCCCTATAAGTAAATCAGCATCTTCTTTGCTCAAATCATAAATAGATATAAGCTTTTTCTTTTCTTCATCTATTTCTTCAGGAGTTATATATTTTATTTTTATATTTTTATATACTTCTGGTAAAACACTATAAAAGTCCATTCTAGTAGTATGTAAATAATTTAAATCGAATAAAATAAAAATAGTAAAATCAATTGTGACATCTAAGTCTTTAACTTGCTCAATTAAAAACTTATAATACCTATTTATAATGTTGCAAACATTAGGTCTACCGGCAATAAAACCAATTCCAAAATTAATTTTTTTCCCCATAAAAACTCTTTCTGACAAATATTACCTTTGTCTTAATAATTAATAAGAAAATATATTATCTTTCAAATATATCATAATCGCAGGTTTTAAGAAGTCTATTCATAATTGCAAAACCTAAACCTTCTTTTTTTACACCTTCAATAATTATTATTCTAGGTCGTATTTTATCAGCTTTTCTTAGAGCTGAATATATATTTTTTGCATAATCATTAAGATTATCTATTCTTCCGATGGAAATAAATCTATCTTCATCTAAAACTACTTTTTCTTTGTGTTCATTAAAACCAATTATAACTAAATTTCCTTGATATTCTTTTATAAATTTTTTCAAATAAAAAATTTGATCTAATTCATTTTCACAATAAAGAATTTTGCATTTAGTTTCTGGTGCATAGTGTCTATATTTCATACCAGGACTATAAATCACATCTGTACTTCTTGTTCTTTGAAACACTTTACTATCTATTGATACTTTACCACAAACAGATTTTATTTCTTCTGGTGTTACTTTACCAGGTCTTAATATCACAGGTACTTCATCTACAACTTTCACAACTGTAGACTCTATACCAATTTCAGTTTTTCCCCCATCAACTATTGCAGAAACTTTACCTTCCAATTCTTTACGAATATCTTCTATACTAGTTCCACTAGGTCTACCTGAAATATTAGCACTTGGTGCTGCAATTGGTACACCAGAAAAAGTAATAATTCCTTTGGCTATAATATTATTAGGAATCCTAACTGCAACAGTATCTAGTCCTGCTGTAACTACATCTGGAATTATAGGTTTCTTTTTTAGTATTAAAGTAAATGGACCAGGCATAAAATTATCTATTAATTCTTGTTCTACTTCAGTAATATCATCTGCTACTTCATCAATTTTTCTTTTATCAGCTAAATGTACTATTAATGGATTATCTGATGGTCTTCCTTTTGCTAAAAAAATTTTCCCTACTGCTAAAGTATCTAATGCATTCGCTCCAATTCCATAAACTGTTTCTGTTGGAAAAATAACTAGTTCACCATTTCTTATTAAGTTACAAACTATTTTTAATTCTTCTGTATTAGTTCTATCTTTCCAATTATAATACATAAAAAATCAACCTCAGAGTGTATTATACTAAAAATCAAGAAAAAAGTCAAATTATAGACTCTAAATCTATCTATTCGCTTGCATATTTTTTCAATAAAAAATCAAAAGAATTATTTTCATAATCTTTCCAAAATTCTTCTCTTGAATCTGAAATTGGAGTTGGCCTATTTAAAGTATATGTATGCTTAATACAATCATCTATTGAAACATTGATTACAATTAAATCATCTTTAATCTTATTAAAAATTTCTTTCCCTTTTTCACTATTGACAATAACTAATGATACTCCTTTATCATCATCAAATTCAGGACATACTTCATCTATTCCCCAAAAATCAGCAATTGTAATATCTGCCGGCCTATGTTTGTTTGCATAATTACACTTATAACAAGCAGGACGTAATATATTATGCCTATAAAATAAACGTTTAAAAAATTCTAAAGACACACTAGTATCATCTTCAAATATAATTGTTTCTATATGTGAATGCCAACCAAATTTCTTATTCCTAAATACAAATTCTTTTATCTTTTTATTATATTTTTCTTCTAAATATTTCAAATAATCTTTAAAGACTCTTTCACTAGGAACTCCATGGCATATTAAATCACAAGTATATAAATTATTCTTATTCTTTTCATTTACCATACTATTAATTGCAGCTACTTGACAAGCTGTACCGCTAAATAAAACACTTTTATTGTTTTCTAAGTCCTCTATTACATCTTTAATAACACTATTCATATGACTTTGGATATATTTGGAACCTTTAAAATTATTTCTTTCAATTTTATTTGTTGCTCTACCGATGAGAGACAGAAAAATCCTTATTCAATTCAGCTCCATATACTATTCCATTTTGTTTCAATATATAATCAGAAATAGCTACAAAAACTCCCCCTGACCTACTTGTTTTTCTTTCAAATTCTTTTTTATGTTTAACTCCATATGCCTCTAATATATTATTTTTTGAACTTTTCTTAATATTAGGGCAAATTCTTCTGCAAAGTCCACAATTTATACATCTTATTTCATTAATTTTAGGATATAAAAAACCTTCATTATCTTTAACCATTGAAATAGCATTTTGTGGGCAAACTGCTTTACAAGCTGTGCATCCGCTACATTCATACTTATTATTATTCTCTAAATACATTATATCTCCTAATTTAAAATTGCTTTTTCCAAAAAATCTCTTGATTTTTGAGATTCAATTTTTAATCTTTCTTTAGCTTTTGTATAATTTTGAATTTTTACATTTTTTATTTCTTCTGGCTTATCTATCAATCTATCTTGCATTTCTACAATTGATAAAATACTCTCCATTCTTGAATTTCTATTAAGTCTAGTTATAGTATAAAAATCTTTTTCAAATAGAATTGAAAAAATAGTTCCGTGAAAAGAATTAGTAACTATACATTCCGCATTTTTTATTAATGTTAAAAATTCTCCTGGACCTGCATTTGATATTTGTTTACAAAAATGAAACTTTTCTTTAAAATCATTAATTTCAATAATTTGTATTTTTTTTTCTTTAGCTTTTTCTTTTGCAATTTTTTCCAATCTAGAATCTGGTCCTAAAGCATATATTAGTAAATATTTTTCTTCTATTTTATTTTCTTCTATTAAATCATTATAATCATCTTGATTTAATAGAAGAGTCGGATCTAAAACATTAACTACATTTTTAGATGTAAATTCTTTAGCATATTTCATAAGATTTTCTTCTCTTACTGAAATATAATCTAAATTATTCAAGCATTTTTTAAATTCTTCTTCATATTTTTCCGGAAGCCTTGGAATCCCCATACTTACTGCATAAGAAACTTTTTTTCCGTTAGTATTAAAATCCAAAAAGAAGCCTTTATTAAAACCTCTAGTAATATCTGTGTTCCATATTTGATCACTTCCGCATATCCATACATCTATATCTAATTTTTCAAGCTCTTCTTCATTTGTATACACTCTTTTTTCATTATCTATTAGTTCTTTAATAAATTTATCAAACTTATCCCATCTCATATAATGGTCTGGTTCAGAATATTTATATCTTTCATTATTTTTTAATGTCATTTTATCTATTTTTCTTTTTCTCGGAAATCCATCTGGAATATTATAATGATGATAATTAATAATTTTTACTTCTACATTATCTAATTTACTAATATATTTTTTTAAAGCATATGCTTGTAAAACTGCACCATAATTATGAGCATCCTGAAATGTTAATATTCCAACTTTTATCATTTATAATTTATCCTTCTTTTTTAAATTTGCAGAGAAAATTCTCCATTATTTCTTTTTTCTTTATATGTTTTATATAAAACTTTTACAGATTCACGACTAACATCTTTATTTAAAAGTAACATATATAAAACAGCTCGATTATAATAATCTAATTTATTTGTAAGATTATCACCATAAGCATTAATAATTTCTTCTAATATTGTATAATTAAACTTGAATTTTTCATATACATCCTCCAAATTGAATGCAGAAATTATACTATATACCCATATCATATTTATTACATAATTATATGCATTATATATTTCAATTTCAGGATATTTGTCTTTCAAATAAATATATTTATCATATATTACTTCTAAATAATCTGTATAAGTTTTTGTATTTCTAACACCTATAATACTATCATCTCTTCTTAAATAATAATATTTGGGTTCTTCATATAATACTACTTTTTCTGATTTTTCAAAAAGAAGTAATGTTGTAGCTATATCTTCAAAATTTTTTCCTATAGGAAATCTTTGTTTTTCAAAAAGCTCTTTTTTAAAAAGTTTATTCCAAGCATAACTTTGAATTCTATTATCTATTAGCAATTCTTTTATTGCATCTATCTTATTCATAATTAATTTTTCTTTAGAATCTCTAACCCCTATTAATTTTCCATTATAATATTCATAGAATGATACTATCGATATATCCGCTTCATTTTCTTCACTTAAATTATATAATGTTTCAAACATATCTTCTTCAATATAGTCATCACTATCTACAAATCCAATATAATCTCCTGTAGCAATTTGTATCCCATGATTTCTAGCATCAGAGAGTCCACCATTTACTTTATGAATAACCCTTATTCTACTATCTTTTTTAGAATAATCATCACATATTTTTCCAGAGTTATCTTTAGAGCCATCATCTACTAAAATAACCTCTATATTCTTATATGTTTGATTGATTATACTATCTATGCATCTTGATATATATTTTTCGACATTATAAACTGGCACTATTATACTTATTAATTTAGACATAAATATCCCCCTAATAAATGCAATATTTTATATTATACACATTTTTACAAAAAAAATCAATATATACACACCATCTATCCAGGTCTAAGAAATGAAAATCTTTTTTTCATTCCTTAGATCTGCCCTCTATAAAATTATGTATTTAATAAATAAATTTCATTTAGCATTTTTACTTAAATAAATTAAAAAATTACTTTTTATATTTTCTTCATTTTAACTTGCTTTAAATAAACCGTGTTTCCTATTAAATAAAAAGAATCACCTTTAAGCGATTCTTTCCTTTGTACTACCTCTATTTATTCTTCTTTCATATTCTCAATATCAATCTGTCCTTCAATTTTCTCATCTTTAACTTCATCTTCACTTGAATCATATAATAGTCTTTGTTTAAAAAACTCTTTATACCCCATAGCAATTATAATAGCCATTATTATTAAAAATGATAATGCTTTCCAAATACCACCATCCATAAGTATTATTGCAAACATTCCAAATATTGCACTAAT
>DJXP01000046.1:14692-67055 GCA_002449785.1 Clostridiales bacterium UBA7001 | reverse complement strand
ATCATCTGTAAATTGTATAATTTCAGGCATGTTATAATCTAATTTTTTATACATTTCAACAAAACTAAAAATACATCTTTGAACATAAGGAGAAATTTTTTTAGCCATATATTCGAATGTTTCAATATGTTTTTGAACAGTATACTTATCTGTTAATAGTATAGGATCATATCTCCATAAAACCTTTTCTTTTCCTACAATTTCTGAAAGTTCTATTAAGTTTTTAATTGACTCATCTATACTTGGTACATTTGGCTCAATATCTTTTCCATAAGCAGTAATTGTATAGTGACATATTATTCTATATTTTTCATTTATATATTTCATATGTTTCATTATAGGTCTATAGTTTTTAGAACAAAACATTAAGCAGTCTACATCTTCTGGCTTTAAGCTAATTTTAGAAACATTGTTTTCAAATAATGGATTTCTAGAATAAGCATAACCATCATTTAACCTATTAATTAGCCAATCAGAAAAATAATTAACTATATCTGTTCTTCCTCCAACATTTACTATCATTTTTTTACCTACTAAAAACTTTCTTATCTGTTATTATTTTTTGCATTTTAACATCATATTTTGTAACTGGCAAAATTTTATTATATAAAATTTGCTCTTCAAAACATATACCTATAAATTTAGATTTACAATTATATAAATACCTATCGTAAAATCCTTTGCCAAATCCTAACCTATTCATTTCTTCATCAAAACAAATACCTGGTACTATTATTAAATCTATTTCATCTTTATTAATAATGTTTTCATTATTAGAAATTGGCTCATATACTCCGAATTTACTTTTTTCTAGTTTATCATTTATTGAGATTTTATAAAATATTAGCTCATTATTTACCACTCTTGGCAAAGCTACTACTTTTCCATTATTTATTGAATAATCTATTAATTTAGTGGTATTTACTTCTGTTTCTAAACTTTTATATAATGCTATAATTTTAGCATTTTCATAATCTTCAGTTTGAATTAAATTAGAAAAAATTATCTCAGATTTTAATTCTTTATTTACAATATTTTTTCTCAAGATTAAATATTTTTTTCTAATTTCTGATTTCTTTTTATCTATCTCAATCATAACTATTATCTCTTTTAAAAATTTTTTATAATATATCATACAAACTTATGTTTGTAAAGTAAAAAAATAAAAAAGAGAAAAATATGAGACAAAATAAGTTTTTTACATTTTACAGCTAAATTAAATATATAAAAAGCTAGTTATTTTAAATTTTAAAAAAAATGCGCCTTGAAAGTAATTTTTGTTTAAAAATCTTAATGAATTTTATGGAAATAGTTCAAGCTTGCCTTGAAAGGGTGCCATAAAATTCATTTAGATTTTAACAAAAATTATCTTGAATTAGCATTTTTTTGAACAAATTTAAAATAACTAGCTTTTAGTATATATTAATGTTGTAAATTGTAAAAAAACTTATATTATCATATAATCAGTTCTCTTCTTCAATTTTTTATTTTCTATTAGACCTTCCTAATATTCTTAAAATACGTAAAAATATATTTATAAAGTCTAAATAAAGTTCCATTGCACAATATACATATATTTTTTCTGCTGATGCTCCTTCTGCTTCAACCATTTGAGACATCATTTTTATTTTGTTCATATCATAAATAGTTAAACCTGAAAAGATTAAAAGCATTATCCAATCTAAAGCTATTGAAAACATTGTACTTCCAATAAAGATGTTTATAATAGTGGCTACTATTCCAACTAATAATGCAACAGAAAGTATTGACCCCATTTTAGATAAATCTTTATCTGTAGAGTGCCCTAAATATGCTAAAGCTCCAAATAAAGCTGCTGTCATAATAAAAGATTTACCTATTAAAGCTAATTCATACACTACAAAGATTGTGCTTAAAGTTACACCATTTAAAACTGCATATGCATAGTATAAACCTGTTACAGCTTGTGGAGATAATTTTTTAAATCCAAAAGAAAAAACAAGTACAAGCACAATTTCTATAATTGCTAAAAGCCAATAAAAACTAGCAACCATATAAATTAAATTTGTTCTATAAGTCAAAATTGCTGCTATTGCAGTAACAATTAAACCTATAAACATTCTTGAAAATGTTTTGCTAAGTATACCGTTAAATTCTCTAATTGAATAATCATTTCCATTTAATACATATTCTTGATCTCTATATTCCATAATGCACCTCCTCATATTTAATATTTTAACATTAATTACTTAAAATCTCAAGGCTAATGATAATACTATATATTTTTTAAATAAAGTCTTGCTCTATTGTTTTCTTTCCACAAAGGACCCATTTTTTAGAATCATTTGGTGTTAAAGATCTTTCAAATTTCATCTCATAAGTTACTCTAATTTTTTGATCATCACTTCCTCGTAAAACATCTCTAGTCATTTCTGCGATTACATAATCATAAAAATCAATCACAAATTTTGTTGTTACAGTTATAGTATCTTCATCTACTATTACATCATTTAATAAACTATTAATTAGTCTAAAACCTTCCATTACATTCTTTTCTCGTTTAATTTGTAATTCTAAAAGTTCAGAATTGTATCTAGAGTATAATTCTTCTGTCATTAAATCTTTAACATCATCTAATTTAAAATTCATCCATGCATTTTGAACATTAATATAAATATTATATGCTTCTGATAAAAATTCTTGTTCATTAAAATCTGGTAAATAAGACTTTATTGTTTTTTCAATTGAACTATTAAAAATGCTTGCGGAAGCTTTTGACTTGTGTTTATTGTTATATGCAATTCCTCCCAAAAAATATATTACTGCAATAACTGCACAAATAATTCCAAACATTATTATAGAATCTAATGAAAAATAATCATCGTCATAATAATCATATCTGTCATAACTATCATAGTCATAATAGCTAGAATAACTATCATATCCAGAAAAAGTATCGTAACAATCATAGCTCGAATCTGCATATATTGGTCTTATATATATTATTAATAAAAATAAGCTTAATAATACTTCAAATATTATTGCTTTAAAGAATTTCCTACTTCTTTCCATTTTCTCCTCCATTTTTTGTATTATATCATAAATAATACAAAATTTTAAAAAACTTGAATTTAAAAAAACAATAATTTATACTTAAATATATATAATATTTAGGAGCAATTATGAAACATTTAAAAAAAGTTTTAATTATTTTAATAATTCTAGTTTTATCTTTATTTTTTGTGTTACTACTAGATTATGCAAGACTTAATGTACATTATTTAATTAATAGAAAAAATTATACAGAAACATTTGATGTACAAGGAAACCTGTCAAATTATGTTCCACAAGGTTTAACATATTCTAATACTTATAATATTGTACTTCAAACATCATATAATAGCAATCATAATGTAAGCATGCTTTATGTAATAGACTTTGAAACAGGAAATTTATTAAAACAATTAAAATTAATAAATTCAGATAACTCTGTTAACACTAATCATGTTGGTGGAATTACTACAAATGAGGAAACTGTATGGATTACAAATGATTATGAAATTAATGAATATAGTTTAGAAGAAATAATAAAAACTGAAAATAATTATATAAAAAGCATTAAAAACACAAAGCTCCCAAATAGAGGTGATTTTTGCTTATACCATGAAAACATTTTATGGATTGGTGATTTTTTCTTAAATCCATTTTATAAAGTACCAGATAATAATCCTTTATTAATGGGATATAATATAGATAATATCAAAGACGATTTAAATTATAATGTACCAAATTATATTATTTCTCTACCCAAAATGGTTCAAGGAATGGTAATTACACCTGATAACAAATTTGTGTTTACTACTTCTTTTACCCCTTTTATTAACTCTAATTTAATTTATTATAATAATGTTTTAGAAGAAAAACATGAATCATATAACTTAAACGGGCATGAAATACCATATTACAAATTTAGCAAAAAAAATTTTGAAAAAAATATTAAACTGCCACCAATGGCTGAAGGCATGTTTAATATTGATAATAATTTATACATATTATTTGAAAATAGCTCTAATACATATTTTTATGCATTTCCAAAATTAAGAAAAGTAATAAAAACTAAATAATTTAAAAGTATCTCTTTCATTAGGTTTATTTTTATACCTGATAAAAGAGATATTTTTTTATATTAAATAGTTCTAGATAATTAAGCTTTTACTTATTTCTATTTTTTATATATAACGTTAAACCTCTTAAAAATTCAGCTTTTTCTCCATATATTTCTAAATCTTTTAATGCTTCTTGAATTATTTTTTCAAGTTCATTTTTTGCACCTTCTAATCCATAATAAGAGACATAAGTACACTTATGATGTTCCTTATCATTACCAACAGGTTTTCCTGTTATTTTTTCATCTCCCTCTTCAGATAATATATCATCTTTTATTTGAAAAGCAAGTCCTATTTTTTCTGCAAAGCTATCTAGTCTATCTATATCTTCTTTTGGTGCATTTGCTAAAATAGCCCCCATTTTAACACTAGCTCTTAAAAATTCGCCAGTTTTATTTTTATGAATGTATTTAAGCAAATCTAAAGATATTTTTTTCCCTTCAAGTTCAGTATCTAAGTACTCACCTGCAATCATTCTATCTACTGCATTTGAGAATTCGTTCAATGCTAAAATTCTATTTTCTAAATTAGAATTTGAATTATCTTCTTTAACTGTTTTTAATAACTCTTTAATTATCACTAAATAACCATAATTAAAAAGTCCGTCACCTGCAAGAAGTGCTGTTGAATGCCCAAATTGTTTATGATTTGTAGGCTTGCCATGTCTAAAATCATCATTATCTATTTCTGGCAAATCATCATGAATTAATGAGAAGTTATGCATTATTTCGATAGCCATAGAAAATGGTAAACATTTTTCATAATCACTTCTAAATAATTTATAAGTATCTATAACCAAAATAGCTCTTAATCTTTTACCTCCTGCCATTAAACTATATTCCATTGCTTCATTAAGCCTTTTTTCATAGCAATCATTTTTTCTTAAATACTTTTCAAGTTCTATATTTACTAATCTTTGGTATGTTTTTAGCTCTTCTTTAAAATCCATATTTTTCTCCAATTTATATGATTTTTATTCTTCCCATTTATAAATTTTCAAATCTACTTTATTGTTTTCAACTTTTATTCCATCTTTTTCAAGTCTTTTCTTTTGTTCCTTTTCACCACCAAAGACAAATTCTTTAGCAAGTTCTCCTTTGCTATTTAATACTTTATAACATGGATATTTATCCCCATCAGGATTTTTATGTAATATATTTCCAACAACTCTTGCTAAACCTTTATTTCCTAAATATTCTGCAACTTGTTTATATGTAACTACTTTACCACTTGGAATTTTAGTTAAATAATCAAAAACTTTTTTTGAAAGCTCATTCATAGTGCTTATCATACTATTTCCAACTGATAAATTATAACTATCATCTATTAATCTCTTTATTTTTTCAGTTTCCACTCTTCCATCTAATATTATAGTTATCCAACTATTTTTATTCATATGATATCCCAAGAAAAATTTTTCATTATCAACAATATTAAGATTCTCTCCTTTTGGATAGCGCAAATCTATAATTTCAATTACTTCATTCGAATTTGAACTTGCATCTAATTTATCATAAGTTACTGTTAATAGCAACCCATACCATTTTTGGTTAATTTTATTTCTCCAAATTGCATTATTATCAAACTTTTCCCATAAAAATTCTAACTCATCATCATATTTTTCTTTAATATAATTTATTATTTCTTTTGTTTGCTTAAACTTAAATATATTTTCGTCTGTACATTTATTAATAATATCTTTTAAAATTTTTTCATATTCTTCTCTTATTTTTCCTACAAACTCACCAGTAGATTCTTCTACATCAACTAATATATATTCTTCATCAGAAGAAATGTCTATAATTTTAGATGTTTTTATATTATCAGTAACTTCTACAATAACTTCAAACTCGTTATTGTGAATTTTAATTTTGTATATATATTTATTATTATCTTCTACAAATCCATATTTTATAAGTTTATTATTATCTATTTTTTTATTATTTAGATATTTTTCTAAATTTCTCATATATACTCCACATGATTAATTGTTTAATTTCTTTTTTACTACTTTAAGTCTTGCAAACTCTTCTCTTTCTCTTTCATCTATTTGTTCAGAAATATTTTTCACTTTTTTCTCATTTTCTGGAATTATAATATTTTTAAGAGCATTTGCCCTTTCACGAACTTTACCACTTTCCTTACTTAATCTATAGATTGTATTTTCAATTATAGCATACTCTATAAGCTTTTCTTGTATTTCATTAAATTTTATAATTGCTTCATCAACTGAACTTGTAGTATTGTAAAATCCATAATTCCTTTTAACAACTTCTTGTTTATGAACAGCGGACGGTATTTCACATCCCATTAAAGTAATATTTTTTATATCTATATAGTCATCAATTTTTACACCATTAGCAATATTTACAAAATTATCCAAACCAATATCTATATTAACTTTTTTTACAAGTTCTTTTCCTTCTCCCATCAGTCTATAGACTTCTTCTTGTATAATAGAAGCTTGATTTTTGTATTTTTCAAGTTCTTTTGTAAGTATTAATCTTTTTCGTTCTAATAGCTCATAACCTTGTTTAGTAATATCCAATGCTTTTTTTTGTTTTATTAAATTACTTTTAGTTGGTAAATCGCTAGTATCCATTTATTTCCTTTCCATATTTATTATTTAAACAAATCGTCAAATTCTCTTAATTCATCATACTTTTTACAATCTTTTTCTAATTGAATAAGCATTTCTTCTATTGATTCTCTTTCTTCATCTTCATCTACTTCGTCATAACCATATCTAAGTTCCCATGGTCTTCCATGAATTATGAATCCTTCTTGATAATTTCGTCTTGGATCAACAGAATAAACTATTCCTCCAACATGTGGTGGATCTTCCATTGAAAACAATGTAGAACAAATATCTCTTAAACATTTAATTTGAAAATTGTTTAAATATGCCGGTGTTTCAATTATAGCCTCTCTGGTTTCTCCTTCGCCTCTATCTTCATTTCTATATCTAATTCTTATAACTCTTTCTTCAATATCTGCGACTTCGCTATTTACATCTGCTCCATACATTTCTTCTAAAACAGCTTTTATAGTAATTGGGTGTTCAGCAATTCCTGGCATAACTTTTCCTGTAATAGGATCTGTTTTACTTAAATTAAGTACATTTAGCATTTTACTAGGTGTTATAATTCCAGTACCAGAAATGCCAAGTCCATTATTGTATCTTTGATATTTAGGATTAAAAAAATCTACTAAATTTATTTGTGTTAATTTTTCCATATTTTGCTCCATCTATACTTTTCAAATTAATCAAGCTTAAAAACTAAAATTGCAAAATTACTTAAATAATTTAAAGGAGTGTCCCCTTAGTCCAATTTCCTGGACTATAAGGAACGTCCCTTTAGTCCAATAATTTCAAAATTTCAAGTGCAATATCTAATGTTTGATTAATATCTCTATGTTCATTTGAATCTTGGTTTAAAAATTCATTTTCAAACATCTCACCAAATTCTAAATATTTTTTATCATCATCTGAAAGATCATTTTCACCTAAAACTTTTGCTAACGCTCTAACGTCTTGAACTTTAGAATATGATGCAAAAAGCTTATCTGATATTTCTCTATGGTCTTCTCTTGTATATTCTCTGCCGATTCCATCTTTCATAAGTCTAGAAAGTGAATCTAATATATTAATTGGAGGATTTACTCCTTTTTGATATAGTTCTCTATTTAAAACTATTTGACCTTCAGTAATATATCCTGTTAAATCTGGTATTGGATGTGATATATCATCATTAGGCATTGTAAGAATTGGGATTTGGGTAATTGAACCTTTTTTATCTTTTAACATTCCAGCTCTTTCATAAATTGACGCTAAATCACTATATAAATAGCCAGGATATCCTTTCCTACTTGGAATTTCTCCTTTTAACGTAGAAACTTCTCTTAATGCTTCTGCATAAGAAGTCATATCTGTTAGTATAACTAAAACTTGCATTTCTAAATCAAAAGCTAAATATTCCGCACATGTTAATGCAACTTTAGGTGTTAATATTCTCTCAATGGAAGGGTCATTAGATAAATTTTGAAATGTTACTACTTTCGATAAAACACCATTTTCCTCAAAACTTCTCTTAAAAAATTCAGCAGTCTCATATTCTGCTCCCATAAGTCCAAATACAATAGCGAATTCATCTGCATCTTTTATATTTGATTGTCTTATTATCTGTTCTGCTAATGCATTATGATTTATACCACTCCCTGAAAAAATAGGAAGTTTCTGACCACGTATTAAGGTCATAAGTCCATCAATCGCTGAAATTCCAGTTTCAATAAAGTTACGAGGATATTTTCTTGAAACTGGATTCATTTGAACACCATTAATATCTCTCGAAATGTAGTTTTCTACATCTCCTAATCCATCTATTGGCTCACCTATACCATTAAAAACTCTACCTAACATATCTTTAGATAGTTTTACTTTAAGACTTTCACCTTTTAATATAGTTTTTATTTCTTGAGTATCAATTCCATCAGTACCTTCATAAACTTGAATAACAGTAATATCTTTATTTAAAGTAATAACATTTCCTATTCTTTTCTCACCATTTTTTAGTATTAATTCTACTTGATCATTATATGATATTTCTTTAGGTGTTTTTAAATATACAAGTGGTCCGATTAATATGTTCTAATCCAATATACTCTGTTTTCATCTTTCCCCCAAAAGGGACGGCCTTTTTTGGCTCATAAAGTAGCCAAAATGGACACCCCTTATTTAACTATCTATTTTTTTTATATATTAATTATATTTTTAATTTATTTTTGAATCCATTTGCTTTTTCCTCTGTAATTAAGTATTTATCAAATCCCATATTTACTAAATTATTATTTATAATTGTTAAAGGCCGTCCCCAATGGATGATTACGATATTCATTTAATAGGCCTTCTAGCATTTTTTTAACTCTATTATCATAATTATCAAACTTATATAAATTCTCATCTTCTATTTTAAACTTTAAACTAACATATTCATCAAATAAACCAAGTTCTTTTATTCTAGATATAGGAATACCTATTTCTATTAATTTCAATGATTCTTTATATAAATTTAAAATAGATTTCATCATCCTAAATTGTTTTTTTATTGGAACATAAGTATCTATTTCATTCATTGCACTTTGTTGCAAAAATCCTGACCTTATTGCACTACATGTTTCTAAAATCAATTTTTTGCTATCTGATAAAACATCTTGCCCTACAACTTTTGCAATTTCTTGTAGCTCATTTTCTTCTTGTAATAATTTCACAATTTCTATTCTGTTATTACTAAAATTTTCATCAACATTTTCTTCATACCATTTTCGAAGTTTATCTATATATTCACTATAACTAATTTTCCAATTTACTGCTGGATAATGCCTTGAATATGCCAGCTCCTTATCTAATCCCCAAAACACATGAACAAATCTTTTAGTATTTTGTGTTACTGGCTCAGAAAAATCCGAACCTTGTGGAGATACTGCTCCTATCATACTAACAGAACCAATTTTCCCATTATAACCTCTAACCATTCCAGCTCTACCATATACTCCTGATAATCTTGATGGTAAATATGAAGGGTATCCTTCTTCTGCTGGCATTTCTTCTAGTCTTCCAGATATTTCTCTTAAAGCTTCTGCCCATCTTGATGTTGAATCTGCCATAATTGCAACATTATATCCCATATCTCTATAATATTCTGCAATTGTAATTCCAGTATAAATTGATGTTTCTCTTGCTGCAACAGGCATATTTGAGGTATTAGCAATTAATATAGTTCTTTCCATTAATGCATTTCCTGTTTTAGGGTCAATTAGCTTTGGAAAATCTTCCAAAACTTCTGTCATTTCATTTCCTCTTTCTCCACAACCAATATAAACGATAATATCAGCATCAGACCATTTTGCAATTTGATGTTGAAGCATAGTTTTTCCAGTACCAAAACCTCCTGGTATCATAGCTGTTCCACCTTTAGCCATAGGAAACATTATATCTATTACTCTTTGTCCTGTAATTAAAGGTTCAGAAGTCATTAATCTTTCTTTGTATGGTCTGCCAGTTCTTACTGGCCATTTTTGTACCATACTAATTTCATATTCTTTATCATCAACTTTAATTTTCGCAATTATGTCTTTAGCTTTATACTCTCCTTCTTCTGCAATAAAACTAACATTTCCCTTTATATCGAAAGGATTCATTATTTTATTTATTACTACTTTTGTTTCTTTTACTTCACCTAAAACTGTGTTTAAACTGGCTGTATCGCCCACACTAACTACTGGCCTAAAATGCCAACTTTTCTCTATATTAATAGTATCAATATTACATCCTTTTTCTAAAAAATATCCTACTTTTTTTTCTATTTCTTTAAGTGGTCTTGCAATGCCATCAAAAACATTCCCAACAATTCCAGGACCTAGCATAATAGAAAGTGGTGCTTCTGTTCCTATAACTTCTTCACCTATTTTTAGTCCAGTAGTATCTTCATAAACTTGAATAGTTGCTACATCTTTATTTAATTTAATAACTTCTCCAATTATTTGGTCTTTTCCAACATAAACCATATCATGCATGGAAAAATCCCCTTCACCTTCTGCTTCTATAACTGGTCCATTAACACTAATTATATTTTTATTCTGCAAGGTAAATTTTCCTCCTATTTGTAATTATTCCTAAAATTCTATCTTTGAGATTCTTTCATCAATACTATTTCTTATAGTATTATTTATTACAACTTTATTTGTAACATCAAAAACTATGCAACCACCTATACTGCTATTACTTGTTTTATCCAACTTTACATTTTTGTATTTTGAAACTAATTTATTTCCAAATCTATTATAATCATTTTCCGTTACATAAACCATGCATTCTGCACTAGCTTCAATCATTTCTAGTGTTCCTTTGATATTATCAGCCAAAAAATTTTTATATGTTGATAAATTTACAAATTCCAACATTTCATTTTCAACATCTTGCTTAATTTTGTTTACAAGTTTTTCTTTTAATTCATTTAACTTTTTTCTTTCCTGAATCTCATAATTGAAAACATTTTTATTAAACTCTTTTTTTAAATTATCTATATCCTTCAAGTATTTTTCTGAAAGTTCATCTTTATAATTATTTACTAAATTAGCTTTTTTCTCATTAATAATTGCATTATTTTCTTCTTCTAACAATTTGGACTCTTGTCTTGCCATCTCTAAACAACTTTTTTCAATTTTACTAATTTTTCTATCTATATCTATCATCTAAAATCTCAACTTTCTTTTATTTTTATATAAATATTAAATCACTTTGAATTAGGAATTTTAACTATTAGCGGAAGTTCTTGATTTTTTATAATATCCTCAATTTCCATTTGAGCAATTTCATATACTTCTTCAGTAACATTAATAATTCCTACATCACTATCTTTAGAAAGTTCTTTTATTTTATTCTTCATTTCATCTTCTTTAGTAATAGAAAAGCTTTGAACTCCAGCTAAGCGAAGTCCAATTGCTATATCATGCTCTTTCGAAATACATACCATTCTCATATATTTTTCACCTATATTTTATTTAATATCATTATCGCAATAATCAAACCATAAATTGCAATACCTTCTGCTAAACCTGCAAATATTATTGTTTTACCAAGAAGTGATGGGTCTTCACTTATTGCTCCTACAGCACTTGAAGCAACAACTGCAACTGCAATACCAGAACCTATACATGCTAGTCCCGTTGCAATAGCAGCAGCAAGCATTCCAATTCCATTTGCTTTATTTTGTTCACTACTTACTAATTGCTCCTGATTTTCATTTTTAATTTCAATCTCACTTACTGCACCTTCTACAGCATTAGCTACTTTTTCATCGACAATTTCTTGAACTCTTTCTTCTGTAATAGAGTTTGTTACAGTATTTCTAGATGATGTTGCATAACTTGATGTTATAAATAATACTGTGCTTAAAGCTGCAATAATTAATCCACAAAATAATTTTAATGTACTTTTTTTCATTTTCTTTTGTTCCTCCAAATTTCATTTTTATTTAATATTAAACTATATTTTTTCTCTTAATGGTTTATACTCTTTTCCATCACCAGAATAAAACCTACTAAATAATTCATAATACTCTAATCTCAAGACCTGAATTCCAACGATTAATCCTTCAAGTACAATTACAATAATATTACCTATAATAGTAATAGCTATACTTCCAGACCCACTTACCATATTTGATAAAATATATACAGCCATACATAAGCCTACGTGGTTAATTGCAAATGCAGCAATTCTTACAAATGAAATTGTATTACTTGCAAAAGATAAAAGTATTTCAATTATTTCAAATATTTTTTCTATCATTGATGTTTTTTCAGCATTTTTTTGTTCTTTAAATAGTTTTTCTGAAATATTATCTTTAAACATTATTAAAATAAGTGGTACTACAATAAAAACACTTAATACACTCATAGAAGCAATCATATTTCCATTTATTAAAAAATGTACACCTGATATTAATACAGTTAAATAAAAAACTAAACCTGCTATACCATTTGTATCAAAAAATATTTTCTTTTTATCCTTGTTTTTAATTCCATTTTTAATATTCATAATCATTGCTGATATTATTAAAATTACACCAATAAGTATTCCATAAATCAGCATAGTTTGTATGTTTTCCATTGGTCTTATAAAGATAGATGGCAATACATTTTCACTTCCAAAAATACTTCCATAAAGAAGTCCGAATATAATAGAAGAAAGTCCTCCAGCCTTAAAAACTGAGCCTAAGGTTATTTTCTTTCTTTCCATAATAAAACCAATAATAAATATTACTAGTCCATGTCCAACATCTCCAAACATAAAACCAAATAATAAAAACGCAGTAATTGCAACAAATAATGTTGGATCTGTTTCTGTATAATTAGGAAGTCCATACATTTTAACAATTGTTTCAAATGGCTTTATTAATCTATTATTTCTAAGTTTAGTAGGTGGAATACTAGCAACTTCATCATGATTTTTTACCAAATATTTTAAAGCTTTATCTTTAGAAAGTTTTGGCAAGATTCTATTTAATTCTTTCGCCGGAACCCAGCCAATAATATAAAATAATCCATTTTCATCATAGGCCATAAATTTTTTAACATTATTTATTTTCATATATAAATTAAGCTGAGCATACAAATTAATTAAATCATCTTCATCTCTATCTTTTATTCTAATTATTTCTTCTTTTTTATTTTCAATTTCAAAATTTAATCTTTGAATTTCTTTTTCACATTCAGCCCACATATCTTGAGGATTTCCATCTAACTCATTAGGAATCCAAAATCTTTCAAATTTAAAAACATTTAAATAGCTATCTGTTTTAGCACTAGCTTCTTTAGTTGTAATACACATAATCCAAACATTTTCACCATCTTCTGATATGTTTAAAATTATAGTATTAAGATTTCCCAAACTTTTTTCTAATTTATCTAAATTAGACTTTGTAATTCTTCCATACCTAAATCTTAAATATTCCATATTATATAGTAATTTTAAGTCAATATTTAAATTTTTAGCATTTTCTAAAAGCTCTACTCTTTTCTTAAGTTCAGAAAGCTCATCTTTTTTGTTATTTACATCATTTTCTAGTAAATCAAAATTATGTTTAATCTCATCTAATTCATTTTTAATTTTATCGATTCCTTTTTCAATATTATTACTTTCAATATCTTTTTGGTATTTTATATTATATTTATTTAATAATTCTTGACAAATTTTTAATAAATCTTTAGCAGTTGAATCATATTCAAAATTTTTTAATTTCCAACCTTTTTCATAAACTTTTGCAGCATCTTCTGTTTGCATTCCACTATCTAATAAATATTCAGCAATAAAACCATCAATATTCTCTTCTTTTCCAGTTATACTCAAAAGTTTCATCTTTTCAACTGACACTTTAATATCCTCCTAAAAAACTATTTTCTTTTGTATTTCAGTTTTATCTATATTATATCTAATTCCTTCGATTATGTTTATTATATTTTTAATCTCTACATCAATTAAATTAATGTTGCAAAACACTGTACAAATATTAAATAATTTTTCTCTAAAATATTTAATATAAATATTATATAAATATTGATTTTTATCGTGTTCTAAATAATTTTCCTCTTTAAAAACTTCGCTATATGGAGTTTTATTTAAAGATGAGGCAATCTCGTCAAAATCATTACAGTTAATTAATTTATTTACAGTGTTTTTATTCAATTTATAAAAAATTGGTATTAATAATTTTTTTATTTCATTATCTGAATACGCAAAATATTTATTTGCTCTATAAATAGTAATTATGTTTAGCAAATCAATTTCAGTACCTATCATGTTTTCAAGTTCTTTATTATAGCTTTTTGCCTCATTATAAATTTTTTCAAAATAAAATTTATCTAGCATTATTTCGAGTTCTTCAAGTGGTATATCTTTTTGTTCCTTTAAATATTCTTCAAAAATATAAAAATATTCTTGATTTTTTATTATTTCAAAAAATTCTTTTTCACTTGTAATATCATTTATTTTCTGAAGAGATATAAACATTTTACTTGTCCAATTGTCTACATTTCGTAAATATCTTTTAGAATCTCTATTTGTTGTCACATTTCTAAAAACATTTTTTACAATATTTATTTCATATTTAGATAAAAAATCCATAAATATTTCGTTTTCTTTTTTATTTAAATATTTTGAAATCTTTAATATATCTTCAATAAATAAATTATTAAGTTCCTGCTCTATTTCTCTTCTATTCATGTTTTCATTAATGTTTTCTAAACTAGAAAACTTTGTTTTCAAAAAATAAATAACATCTTTTAATGATGAGAGTCTTAATAATTCATCTAGCTCTTCTTGACTTAATTCTTTTGTATACATTCCTTTCATTTTAGCATTAAGAGCAGGATATTTTATTTTACTAAACATTACTCTCTCCCTTTTTTATACTACTAATAATTTGAGTTACTATTTTTTTTGCATTATTTTTAAAATTATTATGAATTTGCATTATTTTTATATTGTTTTTATCATCAATTTCTTTTTTCTTCTCTTCAAATAAATCATCATATTTCTTTTTTTGTTTTTCTATTTCATCTTTATACTGCATATTTAATAGAATTTTTTCAGTATTAAATTCACTTTCAATGCATTCATCTATTTTGGCTTTTCTTTCCTTTTCATTAGCTGAAATTACTTTTGCCTTATTATCTATTTCAATTATTTTCTTTAATATTTCTTCCATAATTCCTCCACAGTCTGTTACTCTATAACTTTTTCAGCCTCTTCTTTAGTTAAAAAATTATATTTAACCATTTTCTTTAATACTTGTGCTTGCCTCTGTTTAGCAAGTTCTGGATTTTTTGTAGGTGCATATACTGAAGGTGCATTTGGAATTCCTGCCAATAGCGTGGACTCATATAAATTCATATCTGCTACTTTTTTATCAAAATATCCTTGAGTAGCTTCTGCTATTGAATAATAACCATCACCAAAATACATAGTATTAACATATAGTTCAAAAATCTCTTCTTTACTACATTCTTTTTCATATTCAAATGCCATAAATATTTCTGCAATTTTTCTAGTAAATTCTTTTTTCTGCGTAAAATATGTATTTTTTGCAAGTTGTTGCGTTATAGTACTACCGCCTTCAGCTAAACTTAAAGTTGTTATATCTTTTCCAACAGCTCTTGCAATTGATATTAAATCTATTCCATTATGCTCAAAAAATCTCCTATCTTCAACCGCAACAACTGCATTAATATAGTCTTTTGGAAGCTCCTTATATTCTGTATATTCAGTTGTATCTTTACGTATTTCATCTATTTTCTCAGTAATACTCATCTCTTCAATTGCATTTTTATATAATAAATAACCATGATAAGTTAAAAATGAAAAAGAAGCAACAAATATTAAAATTATAGAGAAAATAAAAGTCTTTATAAATTTTTTCATATATTCTCCACTTTCTTAATATTATCTAATAGTGCTGTACACCCTTCTACTATATCATCATATGTTTCGTCAAAATTACCTGTATACCATGGATCAGCAATATCTCTAGGATTATCTGAAAAATCTAATAATCTATATATTTTATTTTTATTATCATGACCAATTATTTTAATAATATTTCTAATATTGCTATTTTCCATGCCTATTATATAATCATAGTTATTATAATCTTCCTTAACTAGTTTTCTAGCCACTCTATTAGTAGTAGGTATTCCAACTTCTTTTAGTTTTCTTATTGTACCATAATGTACACCATTTCCGGACCTCTTCTGAGCTTGTACCTGCTGATGATATATAAAAATTGTCTTGCATATTCCTTCTTTTTACCATATCCCTAAGTACAAACTCTGCCATAGGTGACCTGCATATATTTCCTAAACAGACAAATAGTATTTTTATCATATAATTCTCCCAGTTACTCTTTATATATTTTATACATAAACTTATTACATTTCAATAACAAATTGGTAAAAGTTTTACGTAAAAAATACTAATGAATTACAATTCACATAAATTTAATATTGCTAAAGGCTGTGAGTTATAACACTAATGGTATATTAATCTTGATTTTTAAAAATATTATCTTTATAATTATTATGGTGATATAAATGAAGAAAAGAAAAATAAATTATTTTATTCTAATATTTAGAATTATTTCAATTATAATTATAGCAGTATGCTTATATGTTCTATATGAATGGCATCTTGATAATAAAGCTAATAATACATTAAAAGATGATTTAGAAGATTTAGTATCAACTCAAGTAGATATTACAAAAGAAAATATTCCACCAGTAATTGAAGCTAAATTTAATAATATTCGTGATGAAAATAATACAACTATTGCAGATTTTAATGTTGATTTTGAAGAATTATCAAAAATGAATTCTGATAGTGTGGCATGGATTAGAATCCCTAATACTAATATTAGCTATCCAATTCTTCAAGCCAAAGACAATGATTATTATTTAACTCATAATATTAAAAAAGAAAAAAATGGTGCAGGTTGGATATTTGCTGATTATAGAAACAACTTTGAAACTCTTGATAAAAACACAATTATTTATGGACATAATCGTAGAAATGGAACAATGTTTAGTAACTTAAAAAGCTATTTAGACACAAGCTATTGTTCAGATGAAAACCACAAATATATTAATTTTAACACAAAAAATAAAAAATATATTGCTGAAATCTTTTCTGTATATAAGATTACATCTAATAAAGTAACTCTTCCTGCACAATTTGAAAATACAGACGAATTATCTCAAACAATTGATGCTTGGAAAACATCTAGTATATATGATTTTCAATCAGATATATCTACAAATGATAACATATTAACACTATATACATGTGATAATAATACAACTTATAGAATTTTAATACATGCTAAATTAATACCTATAGAGTAATCTATATTAATAATAAAAAAACTACATATACTGAATCTATGATTCATGTTTATGTAGTTTTTATTAATCTAATTATTTTTACATTCTTTTCATTTCTTCATGTCTTTTGATTTTAGCAGTAGTTGTTTTTATAAAATCTTCTTTTGTTACGATTAAGTTTTTAATGTATTTATATGTTGGTAATGTTTTATTAATTTCTTTTATTTCTTCCCATATTATTCTTTCAATTTCTTTCTCATCTGCATTTGGATATTTTTCTTTTGCTACTTCTTCATCATACTGGACTTTTACAGATAATAATAGATCATCATCTTTTGGAAGTCCAAATACCATAGAATCTTTCACTAAATCTAGCTTATTAATTAAAAACTCTAATTCTTCTGGATAAATATTTTTTCCATTTTTTAAAACAACAACATTCTTTTTTCTTCCTGTAATATAAACAAAGCCATCTTTATCTATATATGCTAAATCTCCTGTATAAAGCCAACCATCTTTAATAGTTTTATTTGTCTCTTCTTCATCTTCATAATAGCCCATCATAACATTTGGGGCTTTAGCTATTAATTCTCCAATTCCCTCTTCATTTTTATCAACAATCTTAACTTCTACACTAGGCATAGGAAGTCCAATTGAGCCATATCTTCTATATTTATAATTTTCTGCAATTAAAACTGGTGAAGCTTCAGTTAAGCCATAGCCCTGAACTGTTAAAATTCCTAAATCATTAAAACCTTTCTCAACTTCTTTGTCTAGGGCTGCTGCACCACTTATAACAAATCTTAACCCACCTAGCTCATCTATAATTGATTTGTAAACTTTTCTTCTAATATCAATATGAAGTTTTAATAATAAATTAGTAAAAAACTTTGCTACTTTTATAAGCTTTGTTTTTCCCTGTTTTTCAATTTCTTTGTTTAATTTTTTGTATATGCTTTCTATTAATAGTGGAACACCTACAAAAAATGTAACATGATATTCTTTTAAATTTTGAGCTATATATCTTAATCCATCAGGAAATGCTGTTGTAAGTCCAGAACTTAGCATTATTAATTGTCCAGTTGAACCAAATGTATGGTGAAGTGGTAAAAATGCTAGATTTACATCTGTGCTTCTAAAATCTTCAACAAGTTGCATATCACTAATATTTCTTGCCAAATTATAATTTGAAAGCATAACAACTTTTGAATCTGATGTTGTTCCAGATGTAAAAACAAGCTCAGCCAATGCTTTGTCATCAATTTTTGCATTAATAAATTTTTCATCACCATCATCTATAAGTTTTTGACCATCATTAATTATTTTAGTTAGTTCTTTAAATTCCTGAGAAGAATCCATGCAAATATATTCTTTTAAATTTGTATTACCATTTGCTCTTATTTTCTTTAAGTCATCTTCAAATTTACTATCATAAATAATACAATCTGCTTTACTTCTCACTAAAGAATTTTCAAATTCTCCAATTTCTAAATCCTTATCTATTGGAACAGCTACTATTCCACCAAGTAAAAGTGTCACAAAGCTAAGTACCCACTCATATCTATTTTTAGAAATGATTGCAACTCTTTTACCTTTCATTCCTAGATTATATAATCCTGTGCCTAAGTTATTTATTTCTTTTAAAAATTCTTCATAAGTTATATCTCTATATGATACTTCTTTATCTTTTTTTATTTTTACTTTAAAAGCAATATTATTTGGATATTTATTTACAGAATAATAAATAATATCTTTAACATTATTAAAAGTAGGATATTCAAAAAAAGTCTCATCTTTTAACATAAACATCACCTCTGTTTATTATTTATTTTAATTTATATCACTTTTCAAGTGTTATGTCAATCTATTTAAAACTATAAAAGATTGTATTTTTCGACAATTAATTATGTTTCAAATATTAAAGCTATATTTCAAAACTTAAAGATTGCTCTTTTAAATATTAGCTTCCATAGTTTATTTTTATATTATTTTATTTTGGTAACAAGAAACACTCTTTAGAATTTATATTCTCATTCTAAAGAGTGTCCCCTAGTTTAATTTTTGGACTTTAAGGAACGTCCCTTAGTCCAAATTATCTGCATAACATTTATCACTATAACTAATATAATTAAAGAAATTGTTTTAACTGGTGTATTATCTCCTGTATTTGGTGCTATATCTACTTTATTATTATTCTTTGAAATCACATTAGTATTTAATGAAGTAGTATTTGTGCTTTTTGTACTTTTTGTGCTTTCTGTGTTTTGAACTTTTTCCGTATTTCCTCCACTAGTTACAAATAATACTTCAGGCACATATCCTTCTTTTTTATTCTCTTGTACTCTTTGATAATAATATGTTACATATGTTTCATCTATTAGCATTTTTCCACTTGAATTTTCTGGATATTTTTCTTGAAGCAATTTGAAGTTACTTATTTCTTTAGCTTCTGTAGTATAATTATCATTTTGATGACCATTTATGATTTCTCTTCTTTCAATTTCTTCTCCAGTATCTAAATCAATATATTTAACTATTAAATGTGTTTTTCTAGCATAATAATATTTTACTTCAATTTTCTCATCTGTCATTACTCCTTCTGCATTTTCTGGAACTTCAATTAAATCATAATTATCAATTTCTTTTTTATTTGTATTATAGTTATCCCCTTCATATCCTGTATATGTTTTTTCATCTGCTAATTCTTCACCTGTAAATATATCAATATGTTTTTCAATAACTTCTTCCGCTTCTTTAACATACTTATAAATAACATGAATTTCTTGAATATTATTTGTTTCTTGTGTAGATATAATTTCCATTTTTCCATCTTTGTTATTTGGAGTTTCTATAAGTTTATATTTATCAAAGTCTTTTGATTTGGTTTCATACTCATCACCAACATGACCTTCTATGAATTCTGTACTATCCTTATAATATGAAAATTCATCTGTACTACTGCCTTCTTTTTCTAATATAGGTTCTTTAGTTGTTTCATCTATATATTCAACTACAACTATTACTTTTCTAATATAATAGTAATTAACAACTATTTTGTTAATTTCCATATTTCCTTCTGCATTTTCAGGATATTTTTCCTCAACTAAATCATATCCCTCAAACTCTTTTTCTTTTGTTTTATATGTATCCCCAACATGACCTTCATATGTTTTTGTATCTAATAATTCATTAGTTTTAATATCAATATGATTTTCAATAACTCCTGCAGATTTATGCACATAATAGAATTTTACTAATGTTTCAGTAACAGCATTTCCATCAGGATCAGCTAACACTTCCATTATTCCATCTTTATTTTCTGGATATTTTTCTTTAACTATATCATATCCTTCAAATTCTTTTTCTTCTGTTTTGTATTCGTCTCCTTCATATCCTGTAATATATTCTGTACTATCTTTTTCCACATATTCTCCATCTTCTGTTGATTCTTTACTAGGTATTACTTCACCTGTTATATAATCTATGTATTGAGCTTTAACAGAAGTTTTTCTTATGTAGTAATATTTTACTTCTATTGGTTCAATCGTCATTATTCCATCTTTATTTTCAGGATATCTTTCTTCTACTAAATCATAGCCATCAAATTCTTTTTCAGATGTTGTATACCTATCTCCTTCATTTCCCTTATACTTGGTCATATCTAATACTTCATCTGTTTTAATGTCTATATGTTTTTCTAAAACACCACCTGATATTTTTGCATAATAGTAATTAACTATTTTTTTCTCTTCTGTCATTGTTATAGTTTCTTCATCAGGTCTTTTAATTAATTCATATCCTTCAAAATCTTTAGGATTTGTAGTTTTAATGTCTCCTACCTTTCCGTCTATTTCTTCTGTTTCTATGACCTCATTATTTTCTCTATCAATATGATTTACGATTATCTTTGAATTCTTTAAATAATAATAGATTACTTCTACTGTTTCCCTCTTCATTTTTCCAGAAGTATTATCAGTTGACTCTACAAAAGTATATCCTTCTATTTCTTTTTCTTCTGCACTATATTCTTTTCCTTCATATCCTAATATTTCATAAGTATATTCTTTTTCATTTCCCTCTTCATCAATATAAGTTAATACAGTATTATCACTATTAGTTTCAGGTGTATCATCTTTTACTAAGTATTTTACAACTACATTACTATTTTTCGCATAATAAAATGTCTTTGTGTATTCATCATCACTAATTATAAATCTGTTAGGTTCAGACGACTCTACTAATGTATAATCATCTATATCTTCTGAATAATCATCTAAAACTATTTCATCACCATATTTAACATCAATAACTTTATTTTCTAATATTACCTCATCTGTTTCATAATCTCTGTATTCTACTATTAATTTAGAATCTTTTTTTCTGTAATAAACATTTATAATGTTCTCATCTTCATTAATACTTATTGTTAACGGAATATTTTCTACTTTTTCAAATTCATAATTTTCTTTTGGTATATCTGTAAAGTCATTTATAATATTACCAAATTTGCTTTCAAGTTCAATACTTTCCTCGAGGTTATTATCATAATAATAATTTACAGTATATTTATAATCTTTTCTTTCATAATATACTTTAATTATGTTTTGACTAGCATTTTCAGTTATAGTTAATGGTAAATTAATTGTTTTATATAACTTATATCCTTCTATATTTTTATCTGTATATGTTGTAATAATATCGCCATAAAGCCCTTCTAATAAATCTGTTTTATCTTCATCTATTATTCCATCATAGTAATATTCAACTGTATAATTAAATTTATCTTTTACATAGTATACTTTAATTACATCTCCATTTTCTACTTCATCTGGTATAACTGTATTTTCAGTATCTAACTTATAACCAATATATTTATTTGCTGTATTAATTTTTGTTTTATCTACTTCCATTGTGTCTGGACTTAATACTTGTACAGTTGCACTTTCTGTTTGCGTATCACTATCAACTTTTACATCATCTTTATAATATTCAACTGTATAATTTAAATCTTTAGTCTGAGATTCATCAATATCATAATAAATGTTTAAAATATTATTTTCTGTTCCTATAACAAGTTCATCTTTGTTATAACCCACTACTTTATAACCTATTATAAATATTTCTTCATCTTCCGCTTTTATAGACTCTCCATGTGTTACTTCTTCTCCATTTTTACTTTCAGCTAACTTTTCTGTTGTTCCATTTTTATAATAGTTTACTATATATGGATATTTCTTTAATCTATATTCATATATTACCTCTATTGGAGCATAAGTTATTGTTCCTTCTTTATTTAAAGGCTCTTCTACTAACTCATAATATTCTGGAATATCTGTTGCCACTTCAGTTTCATAATGTGAAGTTATTTGTCCTGTAATTACTACATCATTAGATAAGCTATTCTCTGTTCCTTCAATATAGTGATGTACTGTTACTATTGAATCTTTATAATCATAATAATATATAACTTCAATTGTGCCATCTTCATAAGTTCCACTAGTTGGTCCTACTGAGTTAATATATTTAAATTGTGGATCAATTCCTTCTAATGATTTAGTAGCATAAATTTCCCCAACTATATTTTCTTTAATTTCATCTTGAGCATTAGTTCCATCTTGCATTGGAACTGGCAAAGTAGAATCCTTTAAATAATGATGTACTATAACTTGACCTTTTGTTCTTTGGTTTGTTACATTTAGTATTTGTGTTCCTGAATCTCTTGTAACAGTAATTGTATTTACATCTGTATTTAAATCAAACCCTTCAGGAGCTTCTAGCTCACTTATTTCATAAGTTCCTACTTTTAAGTTCATAGTTATTTGGCCGTTGGCATCTGTTGTATATTGTTTATAACCATATTCTTCTTTAATTGTAATAGAATTAATTTTAAAACTGTCTTCTCCAGAATTTGTATTAGCATTTTTGTAATAACCTAAGTGTAAATAATATAAATTTCCACCATCTAATATTTTTGTATAATCTTGTGATTCCTTCTCTCCTGAAATGATAATAAATCTTCCATTTGTGTTATTATATGCTGGTGCTGTAGCAGTTTGGGTTACTGTTGCATATCCATAATCATAATTATTTTGACTTGAAACTGAAGCATTTACCACTAAGGTATATTGCCCATCATATCCTCTTAAATCAATCGGAATATAACTATTAGATACAGAGTTATCTTTTCCTTGATTTGTTGAAATATAACAAGATTCTTCATTATTATATTCAAAATTGAAATTATATTTGTTTTGCTCAGAAGAATACAAGTTTATACTATTTATTACTAATTGGTCACTTCCTGTATCTGTACTTGTATTTTTATAATATCCCAAATGTAAATAATATTTCTTACCACCTTCTAATACTTCTGATTTATAATCTGTAGAAGCTATTGTACCTGATATATACATAAATCTTCCTGTAGTATTATTATATGCTGGCGCATCTGTTGTTTCTGTGATTGTTGCATAGCCAAAGTCATTACTACTTTGGCTTGAAACTGATGCATTTACCACAACAGTATATAAACCTGGTTTTCCAGTTAAATCGATTTCCATATATGAATTTGCCACAGAACTTTGCACACCTGCTGATAATCCATATATATTTTCTCTATATGTTTTACCATTTGTTGGAACTAAATTCCCTTCTTCATTTTCTACAAAATTATATGATATATCTTGTGAAGAATATAATTTTATACTATGTATTACTATTTGGTCATCACCTGTATCTGTGTTTGCATTTTTATAGTATCCAAAATGTAAATAATACGTATTTCCACCAGTTAATACTGAAGAAACATATTTTTTGTTTTCAATTTCTCCAGATATGTAAATAAATCTTCCTGTAGCATTACTATATACTGGTGCAGTCGTTTTTTTGTTTATCGTTGCATATCCATAATCATTTCCACCTTGGCTTGACACAGATGCTTCTACCACAACAAAATAGTTTCCTTCTAAGTCTGAAATATCTATTGGTATATATGAATTTGCTGTTACATTTTGAATTCCTGCCGTACCTAGTCCATTATTTACTTGATATGTTTTACTATTTGTTGGAACTAAGTCTCCTTCTTCATTTTGTATAAAATTGCTTATACTAGTTACAGTATCCACTTCGTATAATTTAATTGAATTTATTACAACTTGATCATCATTTTTATCTGCACTTGCATCTTTTCTGTAGCCTAAGTGTAAATAATATTTATTTCCCCCATTCATAATAGCTGACGAATAATCTTTATTAGCTTGCACTCCAGATATATACATAAACCTTCCATTTGTATTACTATATATTGGTGCAGATATAGTTTGAGTAATTGTTGCATATCCATAATCATAATTTGTTTCACTAGATACAGATGCATTTATTACAACTTCATATTTTCCAGTAAGTTCAGATAAATCTATTTCCATATATGAATTTGCTGTTACATTTTGAATTCCTGCTGTGCCTAGTCCATTATTTACTTGATATGTTTTACTATTTGTTGGAACCAAATACCCCTCTTCATTTTCCACAAAATAATATGTTCCATTTGCTGTTAATGTTCCCAATTTGTCCGAAGTTTCTCTTATAATAGTTCTTTCTAACTCATATTCAGTTCCATTTACTGTTAATTCTCCAAATTTACCTGTAACTTCATTATTCCAATCCACATCCATATATGTTTGACCATTAGAAATAACATTATTGTCTACCAATTGATTCTCTGATGTGTCTATTAAAGTTTCTACATATTCTGCTCCATTATCTGTCATTTCTCCTAGAATATTACTTTCTAAATCTGTTACTTTAAATTCAACATCTTTAAGTACATTTCCATTTTCGTCATATTTATTAATAATTAATTCTCTTGTTAATTCTTTATAATAATAATTTACTATTATTTCATTTCCTGAATAAATTCCTGTACTATTTTCTGGTATTGCTACTAGTTCATATCTATCATCTAATAAATCATTTGAAATTGCCTCTGTATTATAGCTTTCATTTTCTTCTCCATAAGTTATAATACTTTCAGCTACATTTCCATCTTTTAAAGGCACTCCAACATTAGTTCCTTCAATAAAATGATTTACAGTTAGTGGAACTTTCTTTTGAACATAATAATATATTACTTCTATATCATCATAAGTATATGTTCCTATTTGATTAATCGGCAATACTTGTTCTCCACTAACTACTTCAAGTTCATAATTATTCAATCCAGCTTTTGGTAATGTTGAATAATGTTCTCCTTGCTCACCTATTAAATATTCATCATCTGCAAGACTTGTTTCAGTTCCTTTTATATAATGATGAACAATAACATGTCCATATTTTTCGTTTTCTATTGTAAATTCATGCAAGCTTCCTTCTGTACTTCTAAACTCAATTACTCCATTATTGCTTATTTCATTTCCAACTTGATCTAAAACAGTTGGAAAACTTGCGGGTACATAATCATCTGGCGAACTAATTTCAGTTATTTGATATTTTCCAAATGGTATTTGTGTTATTGCTTGACCTAATGAATTTGTTTCTACTATTGTATTATATAACTCGCTATCACTTAACCTTAAATTTATACTATTTACTCTAAAATAATCTTCTCCACTTGTGTTTAATATATCATCTTTATAATATCCAAAATGTAAATAATATAGGTATCCTCCATCTATTTCTAGTGTTTGCTCGTCATTTGCTATTCCTGTTTTATAAATTATTCTTTTATTTGTTTTTGTACTTGAATTATATGGTGGTGCCGGACTTGCCGTTTTATTTATTGTAACATAACCATAATCTCCACTTGTTGTAGATACATCAGCATTTACTGTTAAATAGTATTTTCCTGTGTAATCTGTCAAATCTATCGGTATATATGAATTTGCAATTTTTGAATATGTTCCATCATTTGTTGATTGGTAAACTTCTTTTTCAGCTTCTCCTTCTCCGATTGTTTTTTTCTCAAAATTATACTGAACGTCTTTGGTTTCATATAGTTTTATACTATTTATAACAAATTGATCTTCTCCTGTATCTGTACTTGCATTTTTATAATATCCCAAATGTAAATAATACTTTTGACCTCCATTTAATACTATTGTTGATTCCCTATCTCGTGATGTTGTATAATTTGTGCTTATTCCTGAAATAAAAATAAATCTTGAATATTGAGAATCATTATTAATATATGTTGGTATTGAGCTTGGATTAACTATTGAGTCTTCGTTTGTTGTTATTGTTGCATATCCATAATCACAACCACTTTGACTAGATACATATCCATTTATTACAACTTTATAAGTACCTGTCATTTCACTTAAATCTAGTTCAATATACGAATTTGCAGTCGTACTCTGTACTCCTGTTGTAGCACCTTCTACATTTGCTTCTTGCCATGTTTTACTATTTGTTGGTACATATGAAATACTATTATCTTCATTTATTTTAGGTACAAAATAATAATTTAAACCTTCAACATATTTTAAATCTGTTAATAAATCAATAAAACCTTCAACTTCTTTATCATAATCAGGTACGGTATAAATTGTTCCATTATCAATTAAATTGCCTATTATTTCACTATTGTCAGGTTCAGTTCTTTCTTCTATTTGTTCTAATTTAAATTTAGCTCCTTCAAGCTCATCTCCACTTACACTATCTTTTTTATTTATTATTATTTTATTATTTTTTAAACTATATGTAACAACAATATGTTTGTCCTCTGTTATATTTTCAAATGTAGGCATTGTATAACTTCCATCTACTTCTGGAGTAAATGGCCAAACTTCATCATTTACTGTAATACTAATTATTTCATAATTTTCATTTGGTATCATTTTAATTTCTTTAATTGAATCATCTCCGTATCGTACTCTTTCATATGGATAAATGTCTTCACCTGAAATAAATCCTCCTTTTATACCATCTATTTCATTTATTTCAGTAAGTATTTTAAAATCTTTCCTTTCATTTAAAATATTTAATTCACATACATCTTCTAATTTAGGATCAGTCCATGTTATACTTGCTTCAGCTATTATAGAACGTTCATAATATGCACTAAATCTTCCAACAATTATTAGATTATTCTCCTCTGATTGTAGTAAATCATATATTTTTATTATATTCGAACCACTAATTTTTGATACTTCTACTACACAATTTACTTTCCCATCATCTAATAATTCAATAATTACAGGTGTACTGTTTTCCTTTTCTATCAGTATATCATCATCATCTAATAATGAAGTTGAATTAGAATTAATTCCTATATCTATTTTATCATCCATCATTGTAATTGCACTAATTGTTTCGTCTTCTTGCCCATTAATTTGTTTAACCCAATTAACATTAAACAAATCACTGCAGTTTAGCACTAATATATCTGCATTAGAATAGTTATTAAATTCATTATTGTTAATAGTTATTGTTCCTTCAAAACTACAACCCATTATAATATTATTAGTAATACTATCTAATTCAATTTTATTTGCATCTATTTTTATTGATGCTTCAAAAGATTTACAATTAATAATATTTCCATCATAATCACATTCTATTATTGCACAAGCTTGTTCTGAAGTCTCATTTTTATGTAATATAAAACCATTTCCTAAATTTATATTATCGTTAGTATAATTTGCTGAAATATAAATTGAATTATTTAATATTTTTATGTCTGTAATTATAATACCATTAATATTTTTTGAAAAATCAGTTTCATAATCTTCATTATATTTTATTAATCTATTATTTCCAGAAATTAGAACAAAACCACCATCATTAGTTGCTTCAATTAACCCAGAACTATTATAAGTTCCAATTATTTCTTTATTTTTTCCATCTGAATCATATTTTATAACCAGTCCATTTCTAGATTCATTATAACATCCTGCCGCTATTATATCTCCATTTTCTAATTCAGTTACTCCCCTTATATGACTACCATAATTATATTCATTCCATGCATTCCCCCATAGTATATGCCCATATACATCATATTTTAAAATAAAACCTGTACTATTTCCCAAGTGAGGTCCTCCAGATAGACTAGTACCATCATCTAGTTTTAATCCTGTATAAAAGTCTCCCACGACAATATATCCACCATCTCGGGTATTTATGGCATCATATGCAGTACTCCAACCATTTGAAACTTCTAATTTTCTACTCCATAATGGATTGATTTTAGCTTTTCCTGCTTGATTCATCCCAATTCCAAAATAATATTCATTACTACTTAAATCATATTTTTCAGGCGCATCAATTTCTACAGCTTTATAACTTCCCTCTGGCAGGTCTGCTGTTATTTCACCATTAGAATCTGTTGTTAAAGTATAATACTTTTGTCCATCAATTGTTTCTAATTCTCCTATTATTTCTCCTTTACTGTTTTTTGCAGGTACTACTCCATCATCCATATTATAAAAAGCAAATTTTACTCCTGCTAATACTTCACCTGTTTCACTATCTTTTTTAATTAATTTAAATGATGGATTATCTTCTACAGTAAGTTTTACTAAATTGCCCTCTATTGTATAATCTTTATAATTTTGACCTTCTTCTAAAGTTTCTTCATAATTATATACTCCTAATACTTTAGAAACTTTAAATGTTATATCTTTTACTTTAGCATACCCTTCAGGTGTTACTATTTCTTTTAATACATAAGTTTGATCAATATTCTTTTCATCTTCATATGCATATAAACCTTGTATTAATATTTTTCCATTTTCATCTGATATATAACTTCCTAATTCTTTTCCATTTTTATATAATTTAAATTTTGCACCTTCTAGGTATGTGATTTCTTCATCTCCAGCACCTGGGTTTTCTGGGTCACTTGATGCCTCCACATTCGTTACATGTTTAATCTTAGTAATTTCTAAATTATATGTTGGAATTTTATCATTTTCTAAATTTATATTTACTGTTGGAATAGAGTCATTAAATTCTATGCTTTGAGCTTTAATTTCTCCTTCTATAATGTTTAGCACATAGTTTCCTTCATTATTTTCTATTTTAAATTTAATTGGGCGTGCTAAATAATACCCCTCAGCTTTTGTTTCTTCTAAGTAGTATTCTTCTCCTATATATAAACCTGAAAGATTTGCTTCACCATTTGCATTTGTTGTTACAACTTTTCCACTTTCTGGAAGTCCTTTTCCTGTAATTTTAAATTTTACTCTAGAAATTTTTTCTCCTGTAGCACTATTTTCTTTTATTATTTTTAATTTAGGGCGTACTTCATCCTCTACATTTACTTGTATTTTATAGTCTTCTCCATCATGTGGTTGAATTGCAAGAATTGATTTAGGATTTCCAGTAATTAAATCTACATTTAAAACAGAATCATCTTCTGTTCCAATAAACTTTATTTCATCATCACTTATTTCATAATTATTTGGACCTTTTATTTCTTTTATTGTATAGCCTCTATCTAAGTAAAGACCATTAATTTTAAATTTTCCGTCTATTCCTGTAACTCTTGTTTTTGCCTCTTCTTCACCATCTTCTTGAATAGAAAATGTTACTTCACCTAAAACCTTTTCTGTATCTTTTTGATATTTAATAACTTCTAAGTCATATTGTTTTGCAATCATAAATCCAATTTTATTAGGTTCTGTTTGAGTTCTATATTTTCCTTCTTCTGTATCTAGACTAAAGAAGACTGCATGATGACTATAAGATACTTGGTTATAAGAAAGTCCCTCAGGAATATTTATTTCATAAGATACAACATGGCTTTCACCTATTGCTAAAGCATAATCTTCTAAAACAATCATGTAACTTTTTATTTTACTATAGTCTGTTACTTCAGTTGTCCACCCATTTTCCTCTAAGCTTAAATCTTTTGTTGCTTCTCCATTTTCAGAATAATATACTACAGCAATGCCCTGTAATTCTTCAGGAATCTTTATTCCATCTTCTGTCATAGTTGTAGAAAAGTTTGAGCCCATTTCTTTTCCATTTATTACATATTTATTCCCATCATAAGGAACTCTTCCTAAAACTACAACTTCACTTATTGTACTTGTATAATTATTTTTTATTTCAACACTTACTGTTGCAAATCTTCTTTCTTTATCAAGTATTGCAACTTTTGGTGCTATTACTATTGTTCCTTCATCATCATAATTATGTGCTGTTTGGTTTGTTAGTAATGAATTTGGAGAGATTAAACTTATATTTATATCTCTTTTATTTACTAATTCTTCAGTATTTAAATTTCCATTAACATCATATATATCTTGATTTGCATAATAATATTCTTCTGCTTCTTCGCTTGAAGCATAAAGTTCTATTTTTTCTGTTTTACTAGCTATTCTTGGATCTGGTGTTAAATTACAATCAATACTAATTTCATAAGAAGCTTCTGTATCATTTGAAGTAATTATTTTAATGTAATTTATTCCATCTTTCTCAAATTTCTCATAGCTTACAACTCTTACACTTGAGTTATTAATTGAAACGGTATTAATCTCCATATCAAAAATATCTTCAGGCATTTTAATTAAAAAGCTACCATTTACCCATCCTACTTGGTTATAATTGTCATTCCTTTCTGCTTTTATTGTAATAATTTCATTTTTTTCAGTACTTTGAGTAGATATAATATCTTTGCTAATAGTAATATCAGCTATTGCAAAAGGTGCTTCATAAACAGCAGTATTAGAAGTAGAAGTTATTTTATTTTCTCCTAAATATCCTACTAAATTAGTTTTTATTTTTTTAAATGTATCAAATACTTCTCTTGTATAGTTTTCTGTTATATACTCATCATCTAATTCTTTTATATTATAAACAGTCATGCTAGTTAATGCATTTGTACTACTTGTTTCAATTCTTATATGCTTTATAGGTACATCATAATAATATGGATTAGATGCTGTATAGCGTGTCCAATCATTTTTTTCAAATGTTACCAATAAATTATCTGTTTCATCATCATAAACTTTTATCCATCCATTTTCACCTAACATACTTAAAGCATTTGAAAAATAAATTGCTTTATTTGTAGTTAAATTTTCCATACTTTCATATGAGTTATCGGCTTTTACAAATTCATCATTTAATCTATTTTCTCCATTTGGAGTTTCTTTCATTGTAATACCAGTAGATTGTCCTTGTGTTCCTGTTCTTGCAATCCATCTAACTTCATATAAATCATCTTTTTCTTCTGAACTAAGCTCATTATAAATTCTAAGTGGTTTCTTTTTAGAAATTACATATCTAGCACTTGGCTTATGCATATATTTTCCAATTTCTAAACGAAAACTTGAAGATTGCTCAGCGGGTTTTTGGTATCTAATAGTATATGTAGCTGTTGCAATATTTGTTTTATAAGGATTTGAAAATTCTGAATTTGGATTATTATATCCTTCATAATAAGCTGTAACTGGTACTTTTATTTCAATATTAGCATCTTCACCCATTGACTCATATGCTTCTAATGGATATGTAACTGTTATATTAAACTTATTGTATCTTTGTTCACTTGGATAGCTATAACTATCATAAGCATTTTTTATAACATTTCCATCTTCATCTGTTTCTGCTTCTTTTGTAATTGTTAATTTTCTTGTATTTGAATCATAAGAATAATTAATATTTGTTCCTGTTGCTATAACTTTTGTTGGCTCATAACCATTAAGTAATGGTATTTCTGCTGTTAAATATGCATCTTTTAGTAATAATTCATTTTTTGTTTCTCTTGCGTCTAAATAAAAATTTAAATTTACTTCATTGTTTTCTGTATTCTTAATTCCAACATTTGTATTAGTTTGACCAGTTGAGCTTAGTGTAGCTGTAGCTGTTCCATACCAGTCAACCTCTAAATCTATTTCTTTTCTAATATCTACTTCTGTAGTAGTCTCATCATCATTTTCAATTACATATGTTCCTGTTAAAACAACCGTATTTACTTTATCATAGCTATTTATATTATTTATCGCACTAAACTTTCCGGTTGTTAATGTATAATCTCCTGAATGAACTATTCCTGTTAGCATTTTTTGAGTACCATTTTGTATATCATTAAGCTCTATAGTTTTTATATTATTTCCAATATAGTTATTCTTTAATTCACTATCTTTTGGAAGTGCTGTTTGAAGGTAAAAACTTTCACCACCAATTTCAATCTTTCCATTTATTAATTTTCCTTCTGTTTGAACATTAAGCTCCATATAAAGCGTATCTTCTTTTCCAATTTGTTTACATGTACCTTTTATTTTATCTGCATATCCATCCCCATCTATATCACGCAAAAAGAAGGCACCAAACCTTATATTATCAATAGGGTTTCCACTGGTGTCTTCTACAATATCATCTCCATCTTCAAATAAATCATATGTTCTTGCTCTTAAAAGTTCACTATTTGCATTATTAATTAAATTAGAATTTTTACTTCCAATAAAAAAACTAATAATAATGGTTGCAATTACTGTAATTAGAGCAATTACAAATAAAATCATTTTTTTATTTAATTTGAATAATTGTTTATTGTCTTTTTGCATGTTCTGATATCCCTCTAATAAAAATTATTTTGTTTAATATATATAATAAATATAAGTAAAGATTTAATAAAAAGCCATTACATTTAAGTATCTTTTTGTAGCTTATTTAGCCATTTTATTAGGGAATAAGTGTTATTTTTCTTTATATTATTTGGATTACTATTTTATATAATTTCTATTACAACTTTTATTTCATTTTTATATCTCTTGAAAGTTCTGTTTCCGTAAGATTTATTAACATTAATAATAATCAATATTAATAAAGTATTTAATTTATGGAAATGCCAAACACTTTACAAAAAAATAAAATGTGACAATCATTTATTGCCACATTTCTAATTTACATTAAAAACAATATTAATATAAAAAAACTATTATTCTATTATATTTTTTCTTCTAAATTATTATTTGCTATGCTTTCTTTATTCTTATTTAACTTTTTCTTAATTATTGTAGTAATTATAATAATAACCACAATTAATATCACAAGCATTATTAGTCCAGGCCACCCTAAAGTTTTAACAATAGTGCTTCCAAGTGACATTATAATTCCTGCGAGTATAACACCTAACATTATAGCAACAATACTAGTTCCAAAACCAATATTTAAAAAACTTGCAGCAAGTGTTCCTGTCCAAGCACCAGTTCCGGGAAGTGGTATACCAACAAAAACAAGTAATGCTATAAATACTCCAGTTCGACCTGCTGTATCCATTAGTTTTTTGCCACCTTTTTCACCTTTTTCTAAACACCATGTGAAAAATCCACCTATAATTTTTTTATCTTTGCCCCATTCCAAAACTTTTCTTGCAAATAAATATATAACTGGAACTGGGAGCATATTAAAAATAATTGCTATAGGATAATATAGCCTAATATCTAATCCCAGACTGACTGCTATTGGAATAGCTCCTCTTAATTCTATAATTGGAACCATACTTACAAAAGCAACAATCAAATATTTAACAAATAATGGTAATGTGCTCATCTATCTCCTCCATTTTGACACATTTTTTTGTCTGTAAAAGTAGCCAAAAAAGACCGTCCCTATTGATTTAAAATTTTTTTTGCTGTCATTTCTCCAACATATTCTTCTGGAATTACAACTTCATCAATATTTAATTTATTTAATATTTTTTTATGAAATTTATCTCCAGCTTTTGCTATTATATACTTTACACCTGCATCTTGCAATGCCATGCATGATAATATACTTGCTGTTATATTTTCTCCAAAACATACTACTCCAACATCAAAGTTTTTTAGTAATAACCTTTCCCATGCTTCTTCAGATGTAACATCCATGCATATCGCTTTTGTAACAAAAGAACTTACTCTTTCTACAACTTTCATATCATTATCTATTGCTAAAACTTCAACACCAGAATCAGCTAAGGTTCTTGCAATATGCGTTCCATATCTACCTAATCCTACAATTACACATTGTTTTTTCATTATACTATATCCTTTCTATTCTATCTTTCTAAAATCTATATTCTAACATTTAATCTCTAACTTCTAACTTTTAAAACTATAATACCACATCTTCAGTTGGGTATTCTATATATTTATTTTTTGTATCTGCTTTTACAAATACTAATACTAATGATAATGGTCCAACTCTACCAATATACATAAGTAAAATCATTAATAATTCGCCAAATAGCTTTAAATCATACATACTTGTAATTGAAAGTCCTGTATTGGTAATAGCTGATATACTATCAAATATAATATTAAGAACATTTACATTTTCAAAATGAGACAAAAGCATACAAAATACAAATAATATTGTAGCAAATAATATGAAAATTGTAAAAGATTTTTTTATTGTTGAATCTGGAATCCTTTTCCCAAAAATAACTGTTTCATTTTTCCCTTTTAAAGTAGATACAATAGTAACTATTATTATAGTTACAGGAATTATTTTAATACCACCTGTTGTTGAAGCTGGTGCTCCTCCTATTAACATTAATATCATTAAAACAACTTTAGTTTCAAAGCTTAAAGCTTCTATATTTGTAATAGTAAAACCTGTAGACCTTGGAGTTGTTGCCATAAATAAACTATTAACTATTGATAAATTTGGTTCTAATATTTTAATAAAAATAGTAGGTAAAACTATAATTATTAGTGAAACAGTAAGAACAATTTTGGTTTGTAATTTAAATCTTGAAAATTTCAAGCTCTTATTATTTCTAATGTCTTGTATTACATACATACCAATTCCACCTATTACCATAAGGCATATTAATATAAGTTGAATATAAATATCAGCCGAAAAATCCATAATACTATTATTTCCAAAAAGTGTAAAGCCTGTATTACTAAATGCTGATATTGAATGAAAAATTCCATACCAAATTCCACTTATTATCCCAAATTGTGGAATAAACCTTATTGATAACAATATAGCACCAATTGCTTGAATCTTAAACATCAATTTCCCAATAAAAATAGAATGCTCTTTTATCATCGAAAAACTATCACTACTAATATTATCTTTTATTAATATTATATCAGAAATTTTTAATGTCTTTCCTTTTATACTCCATATTAATGAAATAAAAATAATAAAACCAAGAGCCCCAATTTCCATAAGTATTGCAATAATTAGTTGACCCCAAAAATTAAACTGCTCAGAAATTGCTTGTTTTGTAAGACCTGTTGTTGTAAGCCCTGATGTAGCAGTAAATAATGCATCTTTATATTCAATTTTCTTATAATTACAAAATGGCTCTGTAAGTAATATTGATGACATTAAAATTATTAACGCAAACCCTATTATTGGTACTAAATATGTTCTTTTTTGCTTAAGCATTTTTTTCTCCTATTTTTTAAATACATTTATATTATACATATATTTTGGTTAATATGCAAAATTATTTTTATAAAAGCAAAACACAGCTCACAAATCTTCAAAGTAAGAATGTGACTGTATTTTAATATATTCCTCATCAAAGACTGTCCCCAAAGTTCAGATTTTGAACTTAAAAGGACGTCCCTAAAGTCCAGATCTCTGAACTAAAAAGAACGTCTCAAAACTTGCAAAAAAATTCTTAGAATCTTCTTCTATTTATTACATATGTACTTCCTAAAATTGTTTTTGCTCTATGTTTTATTTGGCTTGCAATTTCTCCAATTTCAAGTGGAGTTTTAAATGTATCTGGACTAACTTCTAAGACAGCAATTGAAATAGTAGTTAGTGGAAACTGTTCGATAATTCCTCTTCTATTTGCAACTTCGACAAATCCTCTTTCAACATCTTCTTCATTGTAATATTTTACAGCTTCAGCATCAAATTCAGCTATAATATCTTTACAAACTTTATCATAATCAGTAGGGCTAATAATTGCAACAAAATCATCACCACCAACATGTCCAATAAAACTATCTGTATTTTCAATTAAATGAATATGTTTGGATATGGTTCTTGCAGTAAATTTAATAATTTCATCACCATTTGCAAATCCATAAACATCATTATATGCTTTAAAATTATCTAAATCAAAATATAAAATTGCAAATACTTCATTATTTAATAATCTTTTCTTAATTTCAGCTTGAATTTGTACATTTCCAGGGAGACCTGTAAGTGGACTTATTCTTCTATTTTTGCTTAACAATTGTATAACATTTTTGATTGTGTAAAAAAAGCATACTGGATCAATTGGTTTTTTTATATAATATTGAACATCTGAACTTAAAACATTAATAACATGATCTTTTTCTCTGTTTGAGCTAACAACAATTATTGGCGTTATACAGTTATCTTCGTTTGATCTTATTTTTCTACAAAAGTCTACAGAATCAACATCTATTTCATCTTCATCTATAATTATTAAAGACGGTATATTTCTTAATGCCACATCAATATCCCATGTTTTTATTATTTTGAAATTATAATCATCTGATTCAGCATCAAATTTCTGCTTTAATTCTTCTGCTAGATTTTGTGTATTATTATTAATTATATAAACTTCGTGAATCATAAATACTCCTAATACTAACGTCTAATTTCTGCAGTTTCAGTTTTTTCAGTTCCATTTTGAGTAATAACAGTAACTGAAATAACATTATTTCCGTCTTCAATTGGAACTTCAAAATTAAATCCAGCTCCTTCTGCTTCTATTGGTACAACATAATCAACTTCATTTACATTTAATCTAATTTCTTTAACTATTCCAGAAGTATTTACTTCAACATATGCAACCTCTCCTAATGATTCATCTTCTGACTGTTTCTTTTCAATTTTTATATCAATATTATCATCTTGAGCAACTGGTTCTTGTGTGTTTTCAATTTCCTTTTCTAAATTTGCCTCTGTATTATCTACACTCACTGCTTTAATAGAAAGTTTATTTGTTCCTTCTGAAAGTGGTAATTGGAAAGTTAATTCTTTTGAATTTTCTTCAGGTACCTCTGCTTGGAATGGTTGATCATTTATATAACCTTCAATTGATTTTAAACCATTCTCATGACTACATGTTACATCTACAACTGTTCTATCAGCTGAAACATTAATTTTTATATCTGGTCTAGTAACACCTGTAAATTCTTTAGGTTGGCTTGAACTATTGTTACCTTTATCAACTGCAACAACGATTAAATTATTCTGACCATGAGGTATATCTATTTCAAATTCAATTTCTTTTGGATTTTCCTCTGTAGCTTCAATTTTCGTTTCTTCATCATTATTCCATCTATATGTAACATAATCCATAGCAGTCTCATCTTTTGCTGTTATTTTTATTTTCTTTGTTCTCTGTCCATTTTCTTCAGAATCCACAAGTTTCATATCTATTGTAGGATTCATCTTATCTTCGCCACTTGATGATGATATTACTTCCTCGTATGGGGATTCAACATCATCTATATCAATAACCTTAATATGTAATGTGTGTTCACCAGCTACAGCAGGAATAGTAAACTGATTATTTTGTATGTCTTCGCCTTTCTTTGTTAAAGTTTTTTGATCATCCCATCCATAAATAACTTCCTTTATAGCTTTTACATGATCTATTTTTATTATAATATCAGCATCATCTTGTTCAACTGATATATTTGCTCTTGGTGGAGTAGTAGATAAATCTTCTTTTTTCTCGACATTTTTCTTAAAATATCCATATCCTCCAACTGCTAATAAACATATTGCAAATAAAATTAATAAAACTGCAAAAAATCTAACAATTTTATCTGTTCTGGATGAATTACCTCCAGAATTTTTGTTAGGACTATAATCTAAAATTTGGTTCATCTTTACACCTCATTTGTCTTTACTTCAAGCTAAATTATATCATATACATTTTTTATTGTAAACACAAAAATTTACCTTTTTACATAAAAAAAAAAGATTTGGAAAAATCCAAATCTTTTTTTTTTATAATTCTTTAAAGAACATATTTCTTTATTAAAACTATTCCAGTAGCAAGTATAGTTACAACTACTAATGCCAAAGTAAAGTATGTTGGTGCTTTACCAGTAGCAATTGCAAGCATAACTTGTGCATCATCTATGTCATCTTCACCTGCTTTATTATTTCCTGGTACAGAATCTCTATCTGGAGTATTGCTATCATTTCTATCAGCAGTTATTTCAGCGATATTAGTTTTTAATCCCATATTATTTTCGCCATTTTTCCATTTAAATGATACTTGTACTGAAGCAGATTCACCTGGTTTTAATAATGTATTAGCTAATGCTTCTGTTTTAATTTCTTTATCTGATGTCTTTGACCAAACTTTATTATCTTCTTGAATGAACTCTAATCCATCAGGAATATTATCTGTAATTTCTTGAGCATATCCTGAAATTTGTCCTTCATTTTTTACTGTTATATCATATATGAATTTTACAACAGTTGAATCTATTTTCTTTCTGTGAATTTCAACTTTTTGAAGACTATCTGTTGAAACTGCAATTTCTCTTGTAGTTCCATTTTCTGTAATTACAATTTTGCTTAATCTCTTGTTTAATGCTAAATCAAAATATTTTACATATACTTTTTCTTGATCAATATCATCTTCACCTGGTTTATTGTTTCCTGGCACAGAATCTTGATCTACTACAGGATTTCCATTTTCATCTTCATCATCAGTAATTTCAGCTATATTAATTACATTTCTTCCTTCATTTTTACTTGCATCAGATTCTACAACTTTAAATACTATTTCAATATCTTTATAAGATAATGTTGAAGCAGATTTACTTGAATCAAATGCTTTAAGTAATGCATCATATTTTCCAGCTTCTGAAGCTGATTTTGATAAGTAATTTGTTTTAACCATAGTAGCTTGTTTTACATTAGTTGTTTCATTTCCATTTTTATCATATAATTTCCATCCATATTTTTTATTTGTTTCATTACTTTCTACAAATTCTAATCCATTTGGAATATTATCTGATATTTCTTTTGCATATCCTGCAATATTTCCTTCATTATAAACTCTTATTGTATATGTTACTAAATCATTATTTTCAACTGCTAGTGGATCTGTTACACTCTTAATATATTGTAATTTTCCATCAGATGTTTTTGCAACTTTTGGTTCTCTTCCACTAATTGAAGTATCATTTAATTTTGTTATAAATTTTTGAAGACTTAAGTCAAATTTTCCAACCTCTGGTATTGTTAAATCTTCGTAATCATTATCATCTTGTTTTGTTCCATCAGGTCTTTTTTCTGTATCTGGATATTTATTTGGGTCAACTGTATTTGGTGTAGAATCAATATCAGGTATTTCATTTTTCTTTTCATCAGCTTGTTTTATAACTTCACCAATATTTCTCATATTATTATTTGAAACTTGGTCTGCAATTACAATACATGTAACTTCTATATCTCTATAGTCTAATTCTCTTCCTGTTTCTTTATCAAATGCTTTTAATAAATTATTTTTACTATCTGTTGATGAAGAAAGTAGTGTTGATGTTATTTTTGCTTTTCCTGTAACTACATCTACATCTTCTAGTTTACTTACATTATTGAAATCTGCAACTTTTAAGTTTTTAGTTCCATTTTCAATTGTACTTAATTTTACTGTTTTTGAATCTTTAGGAATTGACCACATATTTTCAGTGTTTGCTTTATAATTTACTAAGAATCCTAAACCTTCTGGTAAATAATCTGCAACTTCTTCAGCATATCCTGCTTTTTCACCTTCATTATATACTCTTATCTTGTAAGTAATTATATCACCTTTAGAAACTTTAAGAGGTGTTTTTACAGTCACATATTCAGCATCAGTACTTGTTCCATTTTTCAATTTTGTTAAATCAACTTTTGGTTCTCTACTTGTTTTTGTATCTTCACCATTTATTTTTGTAATAAATTTCTTTAAGTTTAAATCAAAGCTTTTTCCAACAACTTTAATTTTTGCAAAGTCGTCATCATCTTCTAATCCTTTATAGAAGTAATCTTTATCTGTTAAATCTTCTTTATTATTTTTATCACCTGTATAATTTGTTGAATCTAGGTTTGTATTTATATAATCATTATTTCCATTATCTGAATTAATATTTGAATCTCTATCTGTAAGTATTTCTGTTTCACTTTCACCTGGATATTTTCCAGTAGAAATTTCAGCAATATTTGTTAGTATGCTAGCTGCTGTTGCATCATCTGATAATCTGCATTCTATTTGAACATAATCACTACTTAATTTATCATTTTCACTATCATATGCAGTAATTTTTCTATTTTTCAAATAATCAGTTTCATAATTTTCATGTTTTTTTCCAGAGCCATCTTCACTCTCTGTTAATCCTGCAACTTTTTTCCATCCATATTTTGTATTTATACTACTATTTTCTACAAATTCTAAACCATCTGGAAGAGCATCTATAATAGTTGTTCCTGTATCTATTTCACCTTCATTATATACTCTAATTTCAAATACTATTGTATTTCCTTGTTTTACTTCAACAGGTGTTTTTGCATGTTTGTATATTGCATTATTTTCACCATTTTTTAGTGGTGTAGAATCAACTGTAGGTGCCATATCTACATTTTTACCATTAGCTTTAACAATATATTTTCTTAATGCTAAATCTAATTCTTTAACTATTATTCTTTCTCTATCTGTATCATCTTCATTTGGTTTTTCATCTTTATTATCTGGTTTTGAATCATCATCTTCAACAGGTTTTCCATCTTTATCTTCATCATCTGTTATTTCTGCTATATTAATAACTGTTTTATTATTTGTTGCACTTGCATTTTCTGTTTTTACAACTTTAAATACTATTTGAACATCTTTATAAGATACAGTAGATGCTTCTTTAGTCTTATCAAATGGATTTAATAATGCTTCATAATCTCCATCTTCTGATTTTTCTTTTGATAAATAATCTGTTTTTACACTTTTTGCATTCTTAACATCAGTTTGATCTTCTAAAGGTTCACCATTTTCATCACATAGTACCCAACCATATTTAGTATTTGTACTATTATCTAAAACATATTCTAATCCTGCAGGAATTGTATCTAATATTTCTTTAGCATATCCTGCAATTTCACCTTCATTATATACTCTAATTGTATATGTTACTAAATCATCATATTCTACTTTTAAAGGATCTGTAGATTGTTTTGAATACTCAAGTCCACCATTTGAATTCTTTCTTGGAACTGGAGTTCTATTTGTAATTTCTGTATCATTAACTTTAGTAATAAATTTTTGAAGAGCTAAATCGAAATGTCCTTTAATTTTTACTTTTGAAAAATCATCGTCATCTTCTTCACCTTTATAATAATAATTTTCATCTGTTAAATCAGATTTATTATTTTCATTACCCCTATAGTCTGATGGATCCTTATCTCCATTTACATATTCATTATTTTCTGGTGTTGAATCAGGCTCTTTATTGTCTTTGTCATATACATTTCCATCATCATCTTGTGCTTCCATAATTTCTGCAATATTTGTAAGTACAGATGAATCTGTAACATTATTTGCTATTTCACATTCAATTTGTACAAATTTACTTGTTAATTCATCATTTTCTTTATTATATGCATCAATTTTAGTATTTTTAATATAATCTGTTTTATAGATTGTTCCATATTCTGTATCTTCTACTTTTTGCCATCCATATGTAGTATTTATTTCACTATCTTCTACATATTTTAAACCTTTTGGTAATTGATCTTTAATTGTTGCTGATGTAGCATCAACATCACCTTCGTTGTATACTCTTATTTCAAATATAACTTTATCACCTGCAGCAACATTTATAGGTGTTTTTGCATGTTTATAAATAGCATCTGTTTCTCCATTTTTAAGTGGTGTTGTATCAACATTTGGTGCCATACTAACATTTGTGTTATTTACTTTAACTAAATACTTTCTTAAAGCTAAATCAAATCTTCCTGGTCTTTCAATTGGATATTCAATTTCATTAGAATGTGGAACCATTTCTCTATTAACTAATACTACTGGTTGATATTGTTCATCACTATTTTCCCATAATGTTGGTATAGTTTCATAAGAGTTATATTCTAATTTCAACTTAACTTTGCTTACATCAGTATTTGTTTTAGGAATATATACATAAAAGTCTTTGTTAACAATATCTGCTAAATTATCTGCTGTAAAATCATCTTCTCCATTTATTTTAATTCTATAACCTGTTAAATCATTATTATTTTGATCAACTAATTTTATAGAATATTCTGTTTTATCAACATTACCTGATGTTACTTTGTATGGGCCAACAACATAGTAGTCTTTATCTGTTTTCTTAGGTAAACTTTCTGTTTTAGTAAGTGTAGGATATACTTTAGTTGTATTTTCTCCTGCATTTTTTGCTGAATTTATTAAATATTTATATAAAGTATTAGCTATTTCCTGACGATTATCGTTTTTTCCAGTTACATCTGAATAACTTCCAGGAGTTCCAAATCCCTCCATTGATAGTTTAGATATATTAATTGCTGGTATATCTTCAACATTATATTTTTGTGTTCCTTCACCATCAACATAATCGTTATTAGTAAAATACCAAATAGCATATTGTTGCACTACATCTATATCGTCATCTGTTAATACAGCTTTAACTGTTTCAACATCAAACTCTGTATCTTTAAATGCTTTATTTAAAAATTCATCTTTTTGACCTGGCAAATCATTTTTTAAATAAATATTTTCAAAAATCCATAATAATGCCTTATAATTTGCATTCCATGTAGCAGAATCGCTTGATTCTGCGCTCATATGTAAAGCTTTTACTTTTGGATCTGTAGAGTCTTTCATATTTGCAACTTTATCAAATGCTAAATAATCATTTCCACCATTTAAAACAGCTGGAAAAGTTTTTGTAGCATTTAAGCAATAAAAACTATTTTGATAACCTGTATCACTTGTTACAATTTTCCAAACTCTATGAGTTGAATCTGTTCCTCCTACATAATATTCATAAATTGACTTATCGTAATATGCTTCTTGTTCATCATTTAATGTACCACTTGCTTCATCTCCACCTTCATGTGCAGTTATTGATTTTAAATTAACTTGTGTATCTGTTTTATTAACCTTTACGGCTAAAACAGGTGAAGCATAAGGTACTAATAATGTAACAATACACAATACTACGAAAATTGCTTTTGCTAACTTATTCTTAAACATAAAATCTACCTTCCTTATATATATTTTCACATAATTACATTAGTATATAATATATTTTAACTCTAAAAATCCATATGTCAATGCTAGTTATTAGCATATTAACTGCTGTTCCCTAGAGCTGTCTATATTACACAGTACATAACAATTATATTACATTTTTGACTCAAAATCAATAGTATTATGTAAATTTCTTTAATTTTTTGTTAATTTTATAACATTTGTACAATTATTGAAAAAATTTTTTAAATTATAACTTTTTATTTTATAAAATTATATTTTTATCATATTATTAATTCTATTTAATACTATATTTAATACATAGTTTATCAATTAAAGGAGTATATCGTGAATATCTTAAAAAAAATAATAATAGTATCTTCTATACTAATTATAGTACCTAGTATTGCATGTTTAGGAGATGATAATCTTCCGGTTAACGAATTAGATGATTATATGCAATATTCCTCATTTGAGGTATCTTCTTCAAATATGGAACCAAATACATATTCCAAAAACATTATTGTTATAGACAGAAAAACATTAACACCATTATATGAAAAAAATGCTTTTTCAAAAGTAGCAATGGCATCAACTACAAAAATAATGACTTGTATTATAGCACTCGAAAATTGCGATCTAACAGAAAAAATAATTGTTTCCAAAAATGCCGCATCTGTAAAAGGATCTACATTGGGCTTAAAAGAAAACTCAGAAATATCTCTTATTGATTTACTTTATGGTCTTATGCTTCGTTCAGGAAACGACTGTGCCATTGCAATTGCAGAGCACATATCTGGAACAGTTGAAGACTATATATTTCTAATGAATCAAAAATGTCTTGAACTTGGAATAAATAATACACACTTTGTAACTCCTCATGGATTAGATGATGATAATCATTATACTACTGCATATGATTTAGCAATTATAACTGATTATGCACTAAAAAATGCTATATTTAAAAAAATAGTTTCGACCAAAAATTATAATATAACTCTAAACGGATATTTAGCAAATATAACAAATACAAATGAATTATTAAATAATGTAGAAGGTGTATATGGTGTAAAAACTGGTTTTACATTTAATGCAGGCAGATGTTTAGTAACAAGTTGTAAAAGAAATGATATGGATATAATAATTGTAGTATTAGGATCAGATACAAAAAAAATTCGTGGATTAGACACTTTAAATTTAATAAATTATATTTTTAAAAATTATAAATATATCGATATTTCTACAACAATTAATAAAGCTTTTTCATCATACAAAAATAATTATCTAAATAAAGTTATACTTTATAAAACAAATGATTTACCAATTATAAAATTAGAAGAAATTGATAATTATTTAGTTCCTTTAAAAACAGATGGAAATATTAAATTATCCACTAAAATATATATGCCTAATATTTTATCTACTAATATAGCTGATAAACAAGTTATAGGAAACTTATATATATATAATGATACAAATTTACTTTGCAGTCTTAATATTTATTTAGAAAATAGACTATCACCTAACTCTTGGCAATTTTATTATAAAAAAATCTTAAATTTTTTTATAACTTAATGTTTATAAAAGATTATTCTGGGTACAATCCTTTTAACAGAAAATATCTACTATTTATTATATAAAAGAAAGGATTGATAATATGAATAATTTTATTATGAAAAACAAACTAGTAGTTTTGCTTAGTTTTATAATTATTATTTTATCTATTGGAATTTTTTTTAAATCATTTGGTATGGAGCAAATTGATGATACATCTTTTTCGTTAGGAATCGTTAATACCAACTATTTAAACATGAGAACAGGACCTGACATTTCTTTTAACTCAATCGATATACTAAAAAAAAATGAATATGTCAGAATTCTTGGAAAAATTGGAGACTGGTATATTATACAAAATGAAAAGAATAAAATTGGAACAGCTCATTCAAAATATATAATAGAAGCAGAAGAAGAAAAATCTTCAGTTACAAATACAGAAATTATAGAAGAAACTACAAGTTTTTCTTTAAGTTCAGAAGAACAAGAATTATTAAATTTAATTAATAATGAAAGAAAAAAAAATAATCTTAATGAATTTAAAATTGATGAAGAACTTCAAAATGTTGCTAAACTCAAAGCAGAAGATATAGTAAAAAATAATTATTTTTCCCATACATCTCCAACATATGGTACACCTTATGAAATGCTAAAAGCATATAATATTTCTTATAAAACCGGAAGTGAGAATATTGCAGGTAATTCAAATATTAATTCAGCATTTGAAAGCTTTATGAACTCAGAATCGCATAAAAACAATATACTTAGTAATGAATATAATTATACTGGAATTGCTGTAGTAGATAGTATTGCATATGGAAAAATAATTGTCGAATTTTTTATTGGTAGATAAAATCCAATTTTCCAATATTTTAATTTAATGAAAAATTTCAAAAAAATACTATTAAATGATAAAAAGGGCAATTAAATTGCCCTTTTATTTGTTATATAAAAAATTAAAACTTTCTTTTTCTTGCAGCCTCTGATTTTTTCTTTCTTTTAACACTTGGCTTTTCATAATGTTCTCTTTTTCTAAGCTCTTGTAAAACTCCACTTCTAGCACATTGTCTTTTAAACCTTTTTAGAGCATCTTCTAAGTTTCCATTAACATTTACACCTGACATTTTTTCCCCTCCTTCCGAAGCTTAAATAACATCATATCTTGTGGGAATTAATCCTTTAGATTTGCTTAACTGCTTAATATTATACCTTCAAACTTTTCAATTGTCAATACTTAATTTCTTAAGCCATCTCTCGTCTTATTTAATTTGTTTCAAACAATTCTCCTATTGAACTTTCATCATGTATTCTTTTTATTGCTTCACCAAATAATTCTGAAATAGAAACAACAACAATTTTATCGGTTTTCTTTGCTTCAGTTAAAGGCACTGTATTTGTCATAACAACTTCTTTTATATCTGATTTTTTTATTCTATCTATTGCAGGACCAGACAAAATTCCATGTGTACATCCAACATAAATATCTTTAGCCCCTGCCTTTTTTATAACTTCTACGGTTTCCATTATTGATCCTGCTGTATCTACTTCATCATCAAAAATTAATGCATTCTTATTTTTAATTTCACCAATAACACTACTTGCAATAGCTCTATCATCATTTCCATCTCTTCTTTTATCTATTAATGCTATTGGACATTTAAAATGTTCAGCATATTTATATGCTTTTTTAGAACTTCCAGCATCAGTTGCTACAACAACTATATCTTCTAACTTTTTTTCATCAAAGTATTTTTGAAGTAAACTTTGTCCGGTTAAAACATCACAATTTATATTAAAATATGCTTGTATTGCTTTATTATGCAAATCACAAGTCAAAACTCTATTTGCACCGGCAGATTCAATTAATTGCGCTAATAATTTTGCTGTTACTGGTATTCTAGGTTGATCTTTCTTATCTGATCTTGAATATATGTAATATGGTAAAACAACAGTAATTCTTTTAGCAGATGCTCTTTTTACTGCATCTATTGTAATTAATAATTCCATAATTCTCTCATTTACAGGTGGTTCAGTTGTTTGAACCAAAAAAACATCTTGATCTCTAACTGATTCTAGTATTTGGACAAAATTATTATCATTTTTAAATTTCATTCTATTAATTTTGCCCTTTTCAATTTTTAAATAGTCACAAACTTCAGTTGTAAACATTTCTGCAGAATCACTGCATGCAAATACTTTTAATTTTTCCATTTTTTACTCCTTATTATACAATAAAAGAGAGAATCTATTGATACTCTCTTTTTAATTTTATACTTCTTTGGCTCTAACAATAACTCTTTGTTTACTATCATTTGTACATGTAATTAATGTTATTTCTTTCCTTCCATTAGTTCTTTGTGTTGTGCATGTTGTATCTTCAGGTTCTACAACATATTTATCATATATTTCATAAACTAAAGTTCTATTAGTTAAATCTGTAATTTCTATTGTATCTCCAATAGATAATGAAGGAACATGACTAAAGAATTTATTGCTTCTATAATTATGTCCAACTATACAGAAGTTACCAACTTCATTTGGTTCTGCTCCCCAAAACTTACAAGGAGAAATTTTTAGTAATTCTTCTGTCGACTGATTTAAAATTGGATAAGTACAATCAATAGCTGGAATATTTATTGTAGCTAAAACATAATATTCTGTTCCACTATTTGTTCTAAGCCAATTTATATTATCATATGGTGTTTCTTCTTCTACTGGTTCTTCAGGTTCTTCTATTGGTTCTGAATATACTACTTCAAATGGATCTTCTGTATTTAATATTACTACTACAGAATTATTAGAAAATTTGATTGTTGTATCATCTGTAACATTATCTTCAAAAGATAAATTTGATAAAATTTCTTGTGATATAGCTTCATTTTTATTTTTATCATATTCAGCATATATATAATAAGAAAATAATACACACACTAAAAAAACGGAAACAAAAAAATCTATTTTATACATTCTTTTTTTCCTTTTTAGTTCTGGAGTAATATATAATTTTTCAGAAACTAGAATTTGATTCATATTTTCCCTTTCAATTAATAAATCATATCAAACTAATTATAGCATCTTAAATATTATTTTTCAAGAGCCAAAATAATTTTTTATTGATTTTTAATATTACCATATATCACTCTCAAAATTTGTTTTTTTAGCACCATTAATTTTTCTTAATTTTTTAATAACAGAACTTGATTTTTTATCTTCTTTAGTTACATCAATATTTTCTATTTCATTATTATGTCTTTTATTTTTTATTTTTTTAACTTCACTAAATAATGTTTCTTCTTCATTCATATTATCTACATTTTCAAAACTATTATCATTATCAAATAGATTTGAAGCAATATCTTCTATATTATTTTTTTCCCTTTTACTAGAGCCACTTTTTTCTATATCTGTTTTCTTTTTTATAGCCTCAGTAACATCTATATTTTGATATTTTTCTCCAAATATATCAAAGTCTTGTGAAACCGTTCCTTCTTCTATTTCTTCAATAACATTATCTAAAATATCAAATGAACGATATGGAGTGTTTTCATCATCATCATCTTCTTCTTCATCTAATTGTTCATTTTTTTCTTTTTGATAATTAGTATACTCATCTATTACTGCTGAATCTTCATCTTCTTCATCATCGTCGATATCAAATGGTATTCTTATTGAATCATCTATAATCATCTCATCTTCAGTATACTCAATTTCATCAGAATCACTTTCATCTGAAGAATACTCTCTAAATTCTTTAGGAATATCAAATTCTGCAACATCTCTTCCAAATACTTCTGAAACATTTTTATAAAATACTGTATATATATTTCTAATTCCTTCAATTCTCCAATAGTTTGAATTAAGCAATGTTGCTGTATTTAAGTTAATACGATTCTTTTCTCTTTTAAATCTTTCTTCTTTTTCTTTTATTTCTGTTAAATAAGATTTATTATATAATTCTTTGTATGCCTTCTTTGTAGCTTTATTTGTTACTTCTTTTATTAATAGTTCAAATAAATTATTTATTTGTACTGCATCTGTATTAAAATTTTCACAAGCTTCACTCATTAATCTATTATGAGATTTTCTTCCATGAACTATTGTCATTCTTTCATAATCTAAGAATTGTACAATATAGTCTTTTACAGCATATAAGAAATCTAATTTTGCTTTTTCATTTCTTAAATATTTTTTATGTAATTCAATCTTTGTTGTTCCACTATTAATATCACCTAATAATTTAGTCATTTTATCATAAAGAACTATATATGAAGCAACTTCTTTTTTGGCAATTTCTACACCAAACTTAGTTGCAGCCTCCATAACTCCTTCGTTAAATGGAATTCTTTCTGTTTTACCATTTTCCTCTAATATTTCTACAATTTCTTCATTATCATTGAATTTTGCAAATTTTTTTGCGGTATCTATATCTTCATTTGTAATTCCTTCATAATTATCTCTAGCTTTCTCAAACGCTTCATCATAATCATTTTCAGCCATTTTTTTATATCTTTTGCATTTTGAAAGCTCAAATCTTTTTTCATTATATTCTACTAGTGCTTGTAATAATTCTTCTTTTAATGATTTCATCTCATTATTATTCTGTTCAACATCATCTTCTATTTTTTCTATGCATCTTCTTGTTTCTTCAGGTTTTCCATCAATATTTCCAAATAATAGATTTCTATTGTATTCTAATTTAGCACTTCTTTTATAAAGTTTCTCTTGTGCAGCTTGTATTGATTTTATTTTCTTTATGCTTTCATTATATTCTTGTGTTGCAGCAATTTCTTTTTGATAGTTTATTTGATATTTTTCAAGTTTATTAACTAATTCATAATAATATGAATAATTATCTTTTAAATTGCATTCATTTCTATATCCTAATAAGTTTTCAAAATATCTCTCTAATACAATTGCACTTCTTTCATACATAATTAATTTGCCTCCTAAAAACAAAAACAAAAACTAAAAATTATTAGGGAATTCTTTCTTTTAATAAATTTTTCCCTAAAATAAAAAAACAACTTTTATTTTTTTCTTATTATATATAAATTTAAAAAAAATGTCTATACAAAATAAACAAAAATATTAAATTTATATTACAAGTAAATTACAATAGCCATTTGCGTAGTAAATTATGTTAATTCGTTGAATTTACAACCATTTTATGTTATAATTATAGTAACCCGTGGTTTAGTTGTCCCCTAGTGGGAGAAAGGAGGATATTATGCATACGATAATAAGCATAATCCTCTGGTTCCTGAAGTGGTTTCTTATTGTTGCCTTGTGCACAGTGGGATGCCATTTAGGACTCGCAGTACTGGTGGTGGTGGGAATAACCTACCTCATCTACTGCGTAATTTTCTGGGCAGTAAGTCTCCTTCTTGGGGCGACTTTGCTGTCCAAGGTAATTGCGGTTGCCGCTACCGCAGTCATCATAATATATATCATTAGCAGCCGGTGAAACAGACCGTCTTCGGACGGCTGTTTCTTTTTTACTTTACAAAATTATATTATTAGATATATAATCTAAACTAAAGTATAGAAAAGGGAGGCAAACTTATGTTACTAAAAAAAATAATTTCTGAATCTGAAACAATTAATATAGTTGGAAATCTAAATTTAGATATAACTAATATCAACTCAGATTCAAGAAAAATTAAAGAAAATGGCCTTTTTGTAGCAATAAACGGTTTTACTAAAAATGGTACAGATTTTATTCCAAACGCTATAGAAAATGGTGCAAAAGCTATTATTGTAGAACCTAATACTGATATAGATTCTTTAAATATTCCAGAAAATATTACTGTAATATCTGTAAAAAACACTAGAAAAGCTTTAGCTTATGCATCTTGTGAATTTTATGATAATCCTTCTAAAAAGTTAAAATTAATTGGTGTTACTGGAACTAAAGGAAAAACAACATCAACATTTATGATTAAATCCATCTTAGAAAAACATGGGCTAAATGTTGGACTAATTGGAAGTATTGCTGTATACATTAATGATGATAAAATTGAAGATACAGATAGAACTACTCCAGAAAGTTTTGAAATACAAAAACATCTTGCAAATATGGTAGAAAAAAATGTAGATGTAGCAATAATTGAAGTATCATCACAAGCTATGAAATTAGATAGAGTTACAGGATGTGATTTTGATGTAAGTTTATTCACAAATTTAACAGAAGATCATATTAGTGCAAAAGAACATCCAAATATGGAAGATTATTTTAATTGTAAATTAGAACTTATAAAAATATCAAAACATGGTGTAATTAATAATGATGATGAAACTGTAAGTAAAATTAAAAATATGCTTCCTAATAAAGATATTAAAACATTTGCAATTGACAATGAGGCAGATTTTAAAGTAAATCCTAACAATGTTATAATTACAGATTCTTATATAGATTTTTCTTATTTTTATAATGGAAAAGAAGAAAAAGTAGAAGCAGCTATTCCTGGAAAATTTAGTATTTATAACGCACTTGGTGCAATTAGTGTGTGCTCATATTTTAATGTTACACCAGATGAGATCAGAGATGCTCTAAAAGATTTAAAAGTTTTAGGAAGATCTGAACTTGTACCTAATAAACTTGGACTTACAATTATGATTGATTATGCACATACACCATCAAGTTTAGAGAGTATTTTAACTGCTGTAAAATCATATGCAAAAGGAAGAATTATTTGTGCTTGGGGTGTTGGAGGAGATAGAGATGCTAAAAAACGTCCTATAATGGGTGAAATTTCAGGAAGGTTAGCAGACTATACAGTTCTTATGTCTGACCAAGTTAGAACTGAAGATCCATTAAAAATCCTTAAAGAAATTGAAGTAGGAATCATTCCAACTGGTAAGCCTTATAAAATAGTTGTAGATAGAACAGAAGGTATAAAATATGCAATTTCAATTGCTAAACCAGGTGATATCATTGTAATTCCAGGACTTGGGCACGATTTATATTTAGAGAGAAATGGTGTTAAATACCCTTATGATGAAAGAAAAGTTATAACAAAACTAATTGATGACATGATAAACTCAGGAGAAAGAAAATCACTTAATTAAATTTGGACTATGGGGACGTTCCTTATAG
>DJXP01000046.1:0-14594 GCA_002449785.1 Clostridiales bacterium UBA7001 | reverse complement strand
CTATAAGGAACGTCCCCATAGTCCACCTTCAAAAATAAATTCAGCAGAACCACATAAATAAACTTTTTTTACCTCATCATTATATTCTACATCTAGTTTTCCACCTAATAGTTCCACACAAATATTGTTTTCTAATCCCATATATTTATTTGAAATAACAGCAGATGCACAAGCACCTGTACCACAAGACAAAGTCTCTCCTACACCTCTTTCCCAAACTCTAACTTTGATATTATTATTGTTTTTTATTTCAACAAACTCAACATTAGTCCCTTCTGGAAAATACTTATAGTTTTCTACGAATTTTCCATATTCTTTTACATCAACCTTTTCTATTTTTTCTACAAAACATACACAATGTGGATTTCCTACAGAAATTGGATAAAATTCTAAACTGCCAATTCTTAATTTTTCAGCATCTTCCTTATATATCATAGGTATTTTGGATTTATCAAATACTGGACATCCCATGTTTACTTTTACTTTTATTACTGTTTCCCCTTCAATTTCTAATTTCACTTTTTTTACTCCACTTAAAGTCTCAATATTTATTTCTTCTTTTTTCATTAACCCTTTTTCATATATATATTTTGCTAAACATCTTATTCCATTTCCACACATTTCTGCTTCCAAACCATTTTGATTAAATATCCTCATTTTATAATCTGCAATTTCACTTTTTTCTAAAATTATAACCCCATCTGCACCCACTCCAAAATGTCTATCACATAAAAATTTAACTAATAATTTATAACTATACTCTAATTTTTCTTTTAAAAAATTTAGAATAATGAAATCATTCCCCGTTCCTTGCATTTTAGTAAATAAAAACATACAATCACCTCTTAAGTAATTGTATGTTTTTAAAAAATATATATGAATTTTTACTGTGCATCTGTTAATTTTTCTTTAATAACTACATCAATAATTGTTCCTTCCTCAACTTCTGTCTCATATGTAGGCTCTTGCGTACTAACAATTCCCTTTGTTCCTTCAATCCTAATATTTAAGTTCTTAGCCCTTAAAATATTTGTTGCTTTATCTACTGGCATTTCTTTTATGTTTGGTACCTCTACTTTAGTTCTAGGTTCTTCACCAGAAGAATATAAACATATAATTGAGTCTTTAGTAAGTGTTGCTCCAGGTTTTGGTACTTGTTCAAATACAGTAGCATTATTAATATCTATACCATCTGGATATTTTACATTAAATCCTAAAGATTGTAATTTGCTATTTGCTTCGCTAATATTTTGACCTTTAACATTAGGTACTGATATTAGTTTTTCTTCATTAATCTGTTCTTTTTCTGTTTCAGGTGTAGTGCTTGATGTTATTCCTAAAATTGGCAATACTTGTGATAAAATTTTGTGTGCTATTGGTCCTGCAATTTGTCCTCCTTGATGATCGACATGTTCCTGAAGTCCATATACTGCAACCAAGCAAACAACTTGAGTATTTTCTATTGGTGATATTGCAATAAATGATGCAACATAACCATCTGATTGATTAGCAATAGTTGGTTCAGAAGTTCCACTTTTTCCACCGATAGAATATCCTTCTATTTTAGCTTGTCTACCTGTTCCTTCTTCAACAACTGATTGCATCATATCTTTAACATCACTTGCTGTTTTTTTAGAAATAACTTGTCTAACTTTTTCTGTTTCAACAACTTCAATACTTCCAGTATCTGTATTTTCTATTTGCTTTACTATTTTAGGCTTTACTAAAACTCCATCATTACATATAGCAGAAACAGCTGTAATAAGTTGAAGTGGTGATATGGTAAATCTCTGCCCAAATGACGTCGTTGCAAGCTCAACTGATGCAATTTTTTCTAGTTCATGGAATTTTCCAGGATATGCTTTTGCTATATCATTTCCCACAACATCAAAAAGACCAAATGCATCAAAATATTTATATAGTGTTCTTGCACCAATTCTCTGACCTAACTGCATAAATGCAGGATTACAAGAATTACATAAAGCTTCTCTTAAAGTTTGAGAACCATGTGGATTATATGACCTCCAACAAGCTATTGGTGGTTCTTCAGGTGAAACTAAATAAGATCCAGAACAATAAAAATCGCCAGCTTTGTCTTTTTCAACTAGTCCTTCTTCAAGACCAACAGCTGCTGTTATTAGTTTAAATGTTGATCCTGGTTCATATACATCTGAAACAGCTTTATTCTTCCAAAGATTAAGAAGTGCAGCTGATTTATCTGTTTTTTCTAAAGAATTCCATTCCTCTTCTGAATAACCTGTATAAACAAAATTAGATGGTTCATTTAAGTTGTAATTTGGATATGTTGCCATAGCTAGTATTTCACCATTTTGGGGATTCATAATTATTACATTTCCACCAGTTGATGTACTATTTTCTTTTACAACTTGTTCTAAATATTTTTCAGCAATAGATTGAATAGTTGAATCTATCGTAAGATAAATATTACTACCATTTTCTGATGGAACATATTGTTCATCTTCATCTGATATTGCATTTCCTGCAACATCTGTTGCAGTAACAACTTTTCCAGCTGTTCCTGTTAATATATTATTCCATCTTTCCTCTAAACCAGTTTGTCCAGCATTGTCTGTTCCACAAAATCCAATTAGATTAGATGCTAAATTATTAAATGGATAATATCTTTTAGAATCCTCATCTATATTAATTCCAGCTGAAATGTTATTTTCAGACATCCATTTTTTTAATTCATCAACTTTTTTAGTTTCAACTTTTTTAGCAATAACAATAACAGACTTATCTGATTTTAAATTTTCCATCATTTCATCATATGTTATATCAAATATATTTGAAATCCCAGTTGCAATAACATCATCAGGTACTTTTTTGCTGTTTAAATAAGTTACTTTTCCAGGATTTAAGGAAACAGTATCAACAGAAATACTTTGAGCTAAAATTTCTCCTTTTGAATCATATATTGTTCCTCTTGTAGGACTGATAATTTGATTTTTTACCTGTTGTTTATAAGCTTTTTCGCTTAATTCTTTTCCTTGAACAAATTGTAATATTACTAAATGTCCAACTACAACAAAAAAAGCTAAAGTAACAATAGTTCCAAAAAATATTAGCCTCAAATTAACCCATCTATTTGTATTAACTTTTTTCTTTGATTTTTTCTTTTTTATCAAAATCACCACACTATCTTAAAAACATTTATTCAAAAATACTAGCAATTGCTTTAATCAATGCTCTTACTATATCTACTAATGATTTAATAACAATATTTGATTCATAAGCATCTATTAATACTTTTCTTACTGGAGGAATTATCCAAGCAATTGCACAAACTAAAATAATAACAAGAATAGAAATTAATAAATTTCTAATTCTTTTTATTGTCCATGGTTCTTTAGCTTCATATCCCATCTTTTTCATATATTTTCTATATGCTTCATTATATGCATTGTTATATTCTTCCTCAGCTTTTTGAACTCTTTTCAAATTCTCATTAAACTCTTTTTGAGCAGCTTTTCTAATCTTCTTTTGCTCTTCTTTTGTAAGTTCTACTTCATCATCTTGTTGTTCTTTATTTCTTGTATTTTTTGCTTTAGGAATTTCATCATATTCACTATCCAAATTCTTTTCTATAACTCTTTTTTTATCTAACTCATTATTTTGAGTTTTATTTTCTATATTAAGTGAAGTATGCTCTTCTTCAGATTTGTTATTGTTTTTTTCAGGTATATTTTTTATCAAGTCTTCAGCTCTTTTTTTAGCTAAATCTTTATCATATTTTTTCCTTTTTTCATCATTCATTAATATTTCATAACCCATTTTTAGCTTATTTAATATCATTTCATTTTGCTTATTTTCTTCTGGAGTATTAATTGGATTTGTTTGATATTCAATAACTAAATTTTGATAAGACTGTTCAATTTCCTCTTTCGAAGCATCTTCATTTACTTCTAGTAAATCATATATTGTTACCATTTTAACCTCACTATTAATAATTTATTTAATAATTATATCATTCAAAAAAATTTATATCAATTAGATATCAAAAAAATATGTAGCCTCTAAATCTGCCTCATGCATTAGAAGAGCAAGAGGAAATTTCTTATATGCAACTCCAATTGTTCCATATAATTCTTTAGGTTCTGTAAAACCCATATGCCATCTGATACAGTATTTTTCCTCGACTGTAAGTTTTATATATTCTGTTATCATCATTACACTTTTTTCACCATGCCCATATGGTATTGTGTCTTCAACAGTATAATATGGTACTTTTTCCCACTCTCCAAATTGATTTTTAGCGTTTCTATAATCAATCTTATAGTAATTTGCTTTACAAATATCATGTAATAATGCAATAATTATTAAACTTTCATCAGGAACATCAATTTTAATACATGAATTACTAACCTTTTCCTTAAAAATTTCATAGACTTTCATACTATGTTCTAATAAACCACCTTCATAATTGCCATGAAATCTTGTACTAGCAGGTGCTTTAAAAAAGTCAGATTTTTCAATAAAGTCAATAAGATTTTCAATACCATCTCTATTTGTACTTCTAAGTAATCTTAAAAATTCTTCTTTCATTCCTATCCTCTCCTAATAAAAGTTTGTAAAAATTATACCATATATCTTTTTTCTCTTCAATATTTAAAAATACCAAAAAAGTTTCATTTTATTATGAAACTTTTTTGATAAATTTTATATTATAGAATATTAAATAGCATTGAATTAAATAATTCTATAAAGATTTCTTATTTTTCATATATTCGATAATATTTTTAGAAATATTTTTATTTTTTTGAAATTCATTAAAAATCAAATCATCATTAGTTTTATCACCTATTATATAATCACTAATAAGTTGACTTGGATTTATTTCTAAAGCATTACAAATAGATATAAATTTAATCAGAGAAACACCATATTCTCCATTTTCAATTTGCCTTAAATAGCTTACTGGAGTAATTGCTCTTTCGGCTAAATCTTCTGCAGTCATCTTTCTTTCTTCTCTTAATTTCTTTAGCTCTAAACCAAATTCTTTTGTAAAATTACTCTTATGCTTTAAAATATAATCATTAATTTTAATAATTTCAGTATTAGGTATTTCCATATTATCAAACTCCCTTCTAATCTTATTATCTTTGATATTTTGAAGTTAATATATATTACTACAAAACATTTGTTTTGTCAATATAAAAAAACTTTAATTTTTTCAAAAAATGGAATAAAGATTTTCTAAATACGAAATTTTAAGAAAATCTAAACTCGGCATAATTCTCCTCTACGTCAAGTCTATCGATTTTCAAATGATGACTTTCCTAGAGTACAAAAAAAATGAGGCTTCTGCCTCATTTAATTATTATTTTCAAATACTTTACTATTCTTCATTTGGAGCACCAACTGGACAAACACCTGCACATGTTCCACAAGATATACATACACTTTCATCAACTACATATCTTTCGCTACCTTGAGAAATGCATGACATTGGACATGCTCCCGCACATGCACCACATGAAATACAGTTTTCATTGATCTTATATGCCATTTTACTCCCTCCTTTTTTTTCAATTTAGGTTCTTATGGAACACCTATAAACCAATATAATAATCTTTTACTAAATGTCTTCTTGATTATTGTCTTTATCATCTTCTTCAAGTTTTTCTAATTTTTTAAGTTCCGCTAAATCTTCTTGATTTTCAACATCATAATTTTCATCATTTCCAACTGCATCTTTGACTACAACTATATCTTTTGCATTATATTTTTTAAAATAAGACTCTTCACCATCATTAAATTTTACTCTAACTACTTCTTTTAATGTTTCTACTGCAGTAACTTCACCTGTTCCATCCTGTGTTTTTACTATTGCACCTATTTTAGGAAGGCTTTTTAATTTTTCTTCATATACATTCTGTTCATATTTTAAACAACACATTAATCTTCCACAATTTCCTGAAATTTTAGAAGGATTTAAAGATATATTCTGTTCTTTAGCCATTTTTATTGAAACAACTTCAAAATTATTTAAAAAACTAGCACAACAAAGTTGTCTTCCACAAATTCCATTTCCACCACATCTTTTTACTTCATCTCTAACACCTATTTGCCTTAGCTCAATTCTTGTTCTAAAAATAGCAGCTAAGTCTTTAACTAATTCTCTAAAATCAATTCTTCCATCTGCAGTAAAATAAAAAATTACTTTTGTGCCATCATATTTATATTCTACATCTATTAATTTCATTGGAAGTCCATGCTTCTCAATCTTTTCTAAACATGTTTTAAAAGCGTCCTTTTCTTTTGCTTTGTATTCTAACCTCATTTTTTCATCTTTTTTGCTTGCTATTCTAACTACTTTTTTTAATGGTTCAGAAATTTCGCTATCTTGTACTTCTTTTCTTGGAATTACAACTTCACCGAATTCATCTCCCATTGATGTATTAACAATAACATTCATTCCTTTTTCCAGTTCAATATTATCTGGATCAAAATAATATATTTTTCCAGGCCTTTTAAATCTAACACCTGTAACTATTTTCATATATATATCACATCCCTTTCTAAAATCATAATCTACTTCCTATTTAGCTCATTCCAAATATTTATAATCATACTATCTAAACACATATCAAAATTGCTATTTACTTTTAATCTATTTATACATTTATTAACATATTCTATACAGTTTAAATACTTATTATTTTCAGTATAATTTGAATAAAAACATACAATCATATAATCCAAAATATTAAAAATATTTTCTTTATCATATATTATCATTGAATTTTGAATAACTTCAATTAAATCTTTTTTAGTAAAATTATCAACTAAAATATCAATTTGATTGTATTTTTCTTTTCCTTCTATTAGCCTTAATGCTTTTCCAATACTTCCACCAAATGATTTTAATAAAATTTCTGATATATTATCATACCCTAAATCATTTATCAAATAATCGTATAATAAATCATTATCTATGTTTTTAAATTTTATAGTCATACATCTAGACTTTATTGTATTTAATATAGCATTTTCATTAGAAGAAATAATAATAATCGTAACAAATTCTGGTGGTTCTTCTAATGTTTTTAATAAACAATTTTGTGCTTCTTTAGTCATTTTTTCAAAATCATTTATAATATACACCTTTCTTTTTGAAATAATAGGTTTTTCAATGACTTTAGAAGTAATTTTTCTAATTACATCTATTTTAATGTTTTCTCCATCCTCATTTATTAAATAAAAATCTGGATGATTTTTCCCATTAAAACATGTACATGACTTACATGTACATTCATCTTTTGAATCTTCTAAACATAAAATTTTTCTGGCAAATTCTTTTGCAACTAATAACTTGCCTATTCCTTCAGCACCAACAAAAAGATAGCTATGTAAGATATGTTTATTTTCTATACACTTATTTAAATAATCTTTTGCATCTGAATTTCCGATTATATTTAAAAAACTCAATCTTTTTCTCCTATTTTATTTTTCCAAAAGCTTTGAATGGCCAAAATCTAAAAACTACTACTCCCTCAAGTTTGTTAATTGGTATACAACCTAATTCTCTACAATCTGTACTTTTAGTTCTATTATCTCCCATAGCAAATATATATCCATCCGGAACAATAAAGTCATAAAATACTTCAGTTTCTGTTACAACATCATCACCTAAATAGTTTTCATTAAGCTCTTGTCCATTTATATAAACTGTGCTATTTTCTATTTTTACATGTTCTCCTGGAAGTCCAATAACTCTTTTTATATAACTCTTTTTAGTAATTTCTAAACTATAATATATAAATTTACTAAAAATGTTTTTTGGTTCATCATCATATTTTGCAACAGGATTAGATTGATCAGCAGTCCATTTATCATAAACTTTTGTTGGAGCCTCAAAAGTAATTATATCTCCTCTTTTCGGCATTTTTTTAGTAATTCTAAATGTTCTATTTAAGATTAATCTTTGGTTTTCAATTAATGTTGGAAACATTGATCTTTGCTTAACAATAGTTGGTGTTCCGATAAAATATCTAAATAATAAAGCTAAGACAAGTGCTATTACAATACAATAACCCCACTCTACTATATCTTTAATTTTTTCTTTTTCCATCATTAGTATTGCCTTTCTACTATAATTTCTTATGAATTATACATTAATTTGCGGTATTTTTCAAGTATTATTATCATTTAGCCTTAGGTTTTCTTCCTCTTCTTGACTTTGGCAACATTTCAATTGCCTGTCTTAATTCTTCTTCTTCTGTTTTAATTTTAGGTTTTCTTCCTCTTTTAGCTTTAGGCTTTTCTTCTACTTTTTTATCCTTAGTTTCTGCTTTAGGTTTTCTTCCTCTTCTTGATTTTGGTAATTCTTCTATTTCTTTATCCTTAGATTCAGTCTCTTTTTTAGGTTTCCTTCCTCTTTTTGATTTTGGCTTACTTTGGGTCTCAGATTCTTCTTTAATAATATCTAAATCTACTATTTTATCCAAAAAATTGTTTTCATCAACATTATTAGTTTTATTCGTACTTTCAATTTGATTATCTATTATATCTTCTAATATCACATCAGTATTGTCATCAATATCATCACTTTTTTGTATTTTTCTAGTATATCTTTTTGTCTTTTTTTCTTTTGTATCAGTATTTATTTTTCTCGTATAATGTTTAATTGTAGTTTCTTCAAATTTTTCTTCATTATTTTCTTTAACTTCTTTTAAATCTTTTTTTCTAGTATATTTTTTAATATTTGCAGCCTTTATAGTATTTTCAATATCTACTAAATCTATATCATTTTCTAAATCGTAATCATATCCTTTTACAGATATTTTTATATCATTATCTTTATTATTAAAAATATTTGATATAAGATCTAATTCTTGATTTTCAATTTTTCTTTCTTCTACACTTTCATCTTCTTTTTCAATTATATTTTCTAATTGATTATTATATTCATCTGCTTTATCCATTTCAATTTCAGATATTTTTTCATCATCATTTTCTATTATATCTCTTTCAGATAGAATTATTTCTTTTTTCTCTTTTTTATACTTCTTTTTTCTATCAATAGTTTCTTCCATTTTATCCATTTTATATCCTAAAAATAAAACCATACAAATCAAAGCCAAACCAATTAAAAGGAATAACATTTTCCCATTATTTTTAGCTTTTGAAACAGTATATTTTTCAGCTACAGTTCCATAACTTATGTTTGCATGAATTATAAAAAGTATAACAATAATAATTAGATTTTTTAACTTTTTCATTAAAATACTCCTATCCTTCTGCATTTATATTTACTCGATTATTATCAAATTCAGTTTCTTTAACTTCTTTTATTGTCTTCCCTTGTTTTGTTGGAATTCTTATTACGACCTCTGTTCCTTTTCCAGGCTCACTTTTTATATCTATCATTCCATTATTTTGATCTAATATTTCTTTAGCAATAGAAAGTCCAAGTCCAGTTCCTCCCATTTCTCTTGTACGCGCTGTATCTACTCTATAAAATCTCTCAAATATTTTATCTAAATCTTCCTTTGGTATTCCAATTCCTGTATCTATAATTTTTATATATGCATCATTATATACAAAACCCACATAGACTTTAATGTTTCCATTTTCAGGTGTATATTTTATAGCATTAGTTAATATATTTAGAATTACTCTTTCAATTCCATTTTTATCAGCATAAACAGGAGGAACATTTGATGTAACAAAACATTCACCATTTTGTTTTTTCTTTTTCATTTCTAAATCAAGACCATCAAAAGTATATTTTACAAGTTCTCCTAAATCAAATTCTGTTTTTTCGGTATTTATTTTAGACCTATCATATTTTGATAATGTTAATAAGTCACTAACAAGTTTTGCCATTCTTGCTGCTTCAGCAGATATTCTTTCTAAAAACTTTTTATTTGTTTCTTCATCAACTTCATTCTCAATTAATGTTTCTGAATATCCCATTATTGAAGTAATAGGAGTTTTAAGTTCGTGAGATACATCTGCTACAAATCTTTTTCTCATCGAATCCAATTTTACATGTTCTGTAATATCTTGAATTACAACAATTAATCCATCTGGTCTATCATTTTCATTTTTAAATGGTGCAAAAAATAAATTTATTGTCCTATCTCCAACATTTATTTTTTGTTCAGAAGATGTCCAATTGTCTAAATAAATTATTTTTTCTAAATTAATATCAACATTATATTTATTAAAAATATCATCAAAGTTTTTTTCACCATTTAAATTCAAAAAAGTAGTAGCAGCCGGATTTATATGAATAATATTTCCTTCTATATCAAATGCAATAATTCCATCTGTCATATGAAGTAATATTGTCTCCATTTGTTTCTTTTGTCTGTTAGCTTCTTTTAAGTTTTCTTTTAATTCATTATTAATAGAATCAAATGCAAAAGCAAGTTCTGTGATTTCATTCTTTTTCTTCCCATCTCCTAATGCTTTTACATGTTTTTCTTTTGTTACTTGTTCGGCACTTTTAACTAATTTAGATATTGGCGAAATTATAACTTTAGAAACAAATATTGCCATTATTATCATTAAAGCAATAAATCCAACAAGATATATCACACTTATTAGTTTAGCCTGATATATTTGGTTCTCAATAATATTAAGTACTTGTTCTTTTTCTAAATTGTATGATATTTCAGTTTTTATATTTTCTAAATTATATATATATGTCACACTTAAAGCCGAAATTACAATAAATCCGATTATTCCAAAAGCTATAACAATTTTTATTTGTATACTCTTTAACATCCTTTTCTCCTAATGCTCCTATTATATAATTTTTAAAATTCTTCTTTTATATTATAACCTTAAGGAAATATTAATTCAAGCAATTTGTAAAAAAACTGTAACAATAAAAGAGCATCTTAAAAAAATGCTCTTTTATATAAAATAAATTAATTCTTATTCTCCAACAGTATTTTCAACTTCATTAGTATTTGACACTTCAGAAGTATTTGTACTAGTATTAGTATTTGTACTCATATTTGTCGTTGTATTTGTATTAACTGTATTTGTAGTATTAGTTGCTGTATTATTAACTGTATTAGTTAATGTATTAGGTGTATTATTAGTTAATGTATTACTTACAGTATTATTTATAACGTTTTCATTATTTGAAATCGTATTTTCTATATTATTTAATGTATTTTTTTCTAATAGTGTATTATTAGCACTAAAAGAATTCATCATATTATTTGAATTATTATTAGAATTTGACTGTTCATAATCACTAACTGTTGCATCATCACTAATAAATCTAGCTTCTATATCTGATAATGTTCCTTTAAAATATCTCCAAATATTTCCATTACCATCTATACTTGCACCAAATGTAAGAGGTACATCAAAATATCTTGTAAAGTTTGAGTAATCATTTACAAGTATGAAATTTCCACCATCAACGCTATAATAAAGGTTATGATTTATTCTTAACATTCTAAAATTAGTAATAGTTGTCGGCACCTCTATTTTTATACGAGTTGGGCTATTAGAATCAATTCTAAAAACTTTTTTATTACCATCAACAATATATTTAAATACATGGCCTGGCCAAGGGTTTACTTCTTTCATTGCACTCATTATTGTATTTTGATGAATATTATTATTTTTATCAAATTCTACAATATTAAATGAAATATAAAAGTTTTTATTAAAATTAGATTCATTATATAAATACATTTCTGTATTTATATAATTTGTACCATTAAAAATCATTTCTCCGTTATAAACGTATTCAGTAACAATATCTTCTTCTTCAGTTATCCATTTTGCATATAATGTTATATCATTTGTAAGATTATAATGACTTCCACCTATTCCTATTAAATTTGTAAATCCAGGATCACTATACCAACCTTTAAAAATATATCCTGTTCTTGATGGTGTAGGTAAAACAATTGGTGATGTTAAATCATCAATATTATATTTATTTGTTAATGTTATATTAGATAAAGTTCCTTTAAGAAATCTTTGAATTTCACCTTTATTTATTGTTGCTCCAAAAGTTACTGGTGCAGTAAAACTTGCAACAGAAGAATATGATGATAGAAGTTCTAAACTTGGGTTAGAATTATTTAAAGTTTTTACTGCTCCATATAAATCTTCTCCCATTCTAGCTAATGTTATTCCTTTAAAGTTTAATTCTGAACCAACAAATGCATCATATAATGTATTTTGTTTTAGCGTATTAGCATTTCTATATACAGAAATCACATCAGCATCTTGATTTTTAGTCCCTCTTATTACAAAACCTGAAAACGGTGAACCATTTTCATCCATACTAGAAAGAATTGTATTATAATTTGAATTTTGTCCTGTTATATATTCATAATCATCAACATCTACTGTTATTTCAAAATCTATATTTCTAGTTTCAGCTGTAAATAAATTAACACCAGCATTTAAAATTGTATGTCCATCAAAAACTATTGAATCCCCATAATGATATTTAATAAAAACTTCACTACCTTCTCTCCACTGAGCATATAATGTAACTACACCATTATGTGTTTCTGTAAGATTATTAACAGTTTGCTCATTTAAATATAAATCACCTTGTCCATCAGCTGAAGTATTCCATCCTGTGAAAATATGGTTTTCTCTAGTAAATAAATTTGTACTTAATGCTTGAGAGGTGCCATACACAAATTTTTGATTGTCCATACTTCCAGAGCCACCATTACTATCAAATACTACATTATAAAATTTCTTATAGTAATTTTGTTTAATTGTAATATCATGTTCTGGCATTGTATATGATGTATTATTTGCATAAACTGTTCCATCAATATCAAATTCTACTAAATACGAATTATCGTTTACAAGTTCATTGCTACCAACCAGTTCAACTGCTTCATTTGGAAATGCTTGTCTTGTTGTAGTTTCTTGAAGTACAGAGGAATTATTGTTTTCATCATATTTATAATATTCATATGTAATAGTATATGTTTCGATAGAAAAACCATTAATTACAGATTTTTGTGCTGAAAAATAAGCAAACATTTTACTAGTATTTTGAGTTACAACATAAGCAAGAGCAATTAATAGTATGAAAATCAAAGTCTTATAATTAAGTTTTATTTTTATCTTTGAATTTTTGTCATAACGTCTTCCACTTAATTTTAGTCTTCTCCATTTTCTTCTCTTTTTTATCACTTTAATTCCTCCTTTCTTATATATCTTTGATTTAACTTTAAGCAAAAGTATCTTCTAATAATAAATACTCTTGCCTAAGGCTAAATTGCCTTAGAATAATATTACTTTTTTTCTCTTTTTCCTTTTTTACCATCATCTAACAAAAATCCTGCCACTAAGATAACTATAATAACAGTAATTAATATCACTCTACCTCTTGTAGTTTGTATTATTTTTACAACATATCCTAGTTTAGGTATTGAGAAAATATTTTTTCCTATATAATTACCTTTTGTTGTTGAAATACCATCAGAAGTATTATTTTTATCCCCCTGTGTTTCAATTCCATCATCTGTAATCATAATTGCTCTATGTGTTACTTTACTACCAGTAGGCGTTGTATATGCTATTATATCTTTTTCTTTTATGCTTTCATAGCTTACATGTTTATTTATAAAACTTAAACTACCTCTTTTTATTGCAGGTTCCATTGAACCAGTTTCAACAACATATGGTTCTATGCCTATTATATATAGAATAATAAATATACCACCTACAATTAAAATTAGTGTCATCAAGACATCAAGAAATGCCTTGATGACATTAATAAATTTATTCATTGTTCCCCTCTAACTAATATACATTTAATCACTATGGATTTGTACTTCTATCTCTATTAAATAAAGCTAAAACTGCAGATGGATCAGATGTACCTAAATTATCTGCTTGTATACCATAAGCATTAACAACTATATTATGTGTATTACCAGCAGCTTCTGCTTGGGCGCTTGTCAAAGTGTTACTTAATGTTACCTTACTAAATACTGCAGGTGTAGATGCTTCTACTGCTAAAGATGTCATTGCTGAAATTGTTCCATATGCATATATATATGTAATTGTTTTATCTGTTTGGTTTATTTCTGATGTGCTAATTAATGTCCATCCTTCTCCAATAGTATTTAATGAAAATAATGGAGTATCAACATTTGTATCAGCATCATCTGAATCAAAACATGGTACTATAACTTCTGCAAAAACATATGCTGGTGTTGATGTTGTTTCATTTTTTATAACTGGATCTTTATTAACTTCATCACCTGGATGTAAATTTTTTGCATTATCAGCATTCCAATGTTCTTCCAATAATGTAATATCTACTTCTCCTAATTCAAATACATTTGTTGCAGTCTCAGAATCTGTGAAGAATGCCATCATTCCTCCAATTAATAATATTAAAAGTAATACTATAGCAACTGCTATTGATTTTCTTTTACTCATTTTTTTCTCCTTTCTTGTGTAAAAAAATTAATTTATACTATCAATGTCTTCTTTTTTCTTTTCTCTATAGCCCAAAATGATTGTTATAATTAAGCCTATAGAAGAAATTAAAAACATTGTAATAGCCCAATCGATTTTATCCCCTGTTTTAGGGTTTGTTAAAAGATTTTGTA
>DJXP01000036.1:538-5244 GCA_002449785.1 Clostridiales bacterium UBA7001 | reverse complement strand
AATTTGCCTGAAATTGTATTAGTTGGTAAATCTAATGTTGGAAAATCATCTTTTATAAATACAATGATTAATAGAAAAAATTTAGCAAGAACTAGTAATACACCTGGTAAAACTAGGCAGATTAATTTCTATAATATTGATGATATGTTTTATTTTGTTGATCTTCCGGGATACGGCTATAGTAAGATGTCTAAAAAGGAAAAAATAGTTTCAGGAAATTATATAGAAAAATATTTGCAAGAAAGAGAGAACATATCTTTAATTATTTTTTTATTAGATATTAGACATAATCCGACAGAAGATGATATGCTAATGTATGACTATATTTTAAAGACTAATCTTCCTTTTATTGTTTTATGCAATAAAGCAGATAAGATTGCTGTAACCAAAGTAGATAATGAAGTAAATAAAATAAAAGAAATTTTAGGAATATCATATTCTACAATATTACCATTTTCTTCAGAGAGGAAAATATATTTAGATAATGTTTGGAAAGAAATAGAAATAATTATATAAAAAATGCATATACTATTTCTAAATGGACGTTCCAAAAGAGACAAAAAAGGAGATAAGTATATGTATGAGGAATATGTAAAAGAATTTCAAATTGTAGAGAAAAATGAATTTGAAAAAGAATCTGATTTATTAAATAATATAAATAATGTCAAAAATAATTTGAATAATATTTATAAAAATATGCAATTTGCTGAAGGTGATTTAATAGATTATTATGCATATCAAATAAAAGCAGAAGAGGCAAAATATAATTTTTTAATAAAACAAGCAAAAAAGAAAAAATTAAAAATTCTATAATAAAATGGGCTTTTTAAATTAAAAGCCCATTTATTTCATTTTTTTATTCAACTGTAACAGATTTTGCAAGGTTTCTAGGTTTATCAACATCTAATCCTTTTTCTTTTGAAATATAATATGCTAAAAGTTGAAGTGGTATAACTGAAAGTACTGGTGCTATAAGAGTATTTGTTTTTGGAACTCTAATAATTACATCAAATTTATTATCAAAATCTTGATTAGTAACTATAAATGTTTTGGCCCCCCTTGTAACCACTTCTTGAATATTACTAATTGATTTTTCAACTAATAGTCTATTTGTTAAAATAGAAACTAATGTTACTCCATTTTCAATTAAGGCAATTGCACCATGTTTTAATTCACCAGAAGGATATGCTTCTGAATGAACATAAGATATTTCTTTTAATTTTAATGAACCTTCTAAAGCTACTGTATAATCTATACCTCTACCAATATAAAATACATCTTTTTCTTTATATATTTTATTTGCAAATTCTTTTATTTTACTTGTGTCTTTTAAAACTTCTTCAATTTGAGAAGGTAATTTTAAAATATCGTCTTTTAATTCTGCAATTTTTTCACTATTAATACCAAGCTTTTCAGCAAAATTAATTGCAAGTATAGCAAGTAAAACAATTTGAGAAGTATATGCCTTTGTTGATGCTACTGCAATTTCAGGACCAGCATGAGTATATAAAGTATAATCTGCCTCTCTTGTAATTGATGATCCTATTACATTAGATATAGCAATTGTTTTTGCCCCTTTACTTTTGGCTAAATTAAGAGCAGCAATTGTATCTGCTGTTTCACCGGATTGAGTGATAAATATACATAGAGTTTTTTCATTTATTATAGGATTTCTATATCTAAATTCAGATGCAGCTTCTACTTCAGCAGGTATTTCACAAATTGCTTCAAAAATATATTTTCCGGCAAGTCCTGCATGCATAGCCGTACCACAAGCTACAATACATATTTTATTTATTGATGATAAATATTTTTTGTCTAAATCAATCTCGTCTAATACAGTAGGTTTATTTAGACTTATTCTTGAACCAATTGTTTCTCTAATAGATTTTGGTTGCTCATTTATTTCTTTTAACATAAAGTCTGGATATCCATCTTTTTCAGCAGCTCCGGCATCCCATGTAATATTATTTATTTCTTTATTAAATTCTTTTAAATCATTTTCAAAAAATTTAATATTATTTCTTGAGATATAAGCATATTCAAAATTGTTTAATAAATAAAAATCTTTTGTAAATGAAAGAATTGCAGGAATATCTGAGCTAATATAGCATTCATCTTTTCCTTTACCAATAACTAGGGGACTGTCTTTTCTAACTACAACCATATTATCAGGAAAGTCTGAGCAGATAATTTCAAGAGCAAAACTTCCTTTTAACATTTTGCAAGTATCTATGACAGCTTTTAAAAATCTTTTTTCACCTTCAAATTTTGAATTTATGTAGTGAAAGTGAATTAAATTTGGAATAACCTCTGTATCTGTTTCAGATAGGAAGAAATAATTGTGAGATTTTAGGAAATCTCTTAAATCTGCATAATTTTCTATTATTCCATTATGAACTACTGCAAATTTATTACTATTATCCATATGAGGATGTGAATTTTCAGAAGATGGTCTACCGTGAGTTGCCCATCTTGTATGACCAATTCCAATAGTTCCATTTAATTTATCTATATTTGGCATACTTGCAAGTTCTGCTACTCTTCCTTTATTTTTTATTGTTTTAATTGCTGTATTTTCGATTGTTGCTATTCCAGCAGAGTCATAACCTCTATATTCTAATCTAGATAAACCATTTAATAAAATTGGTTCCGCTTTTTTATTTCCAATATAACCAACTATTCCACACATTTTAATTTCCTTTCTTTTTTAAATTAGTTTTTAATTTATGATATGTCATAACTAATTTAAAAAATAGGAATATAAGCAATTACTAACTAAAAATTGTTATAGTATTACTACTATTTTTTCTTTTAGTTTATGGTAGTAATATACCACTAGAGCATCCGCCGAATCTTTCGATAACTCTAGACCTCGTCAACTTAAAATAATAATAATAAGTCCTGGCGCTAACCTTGGTTTTAAAACTCTCCTTTCTTATAAAACTTAAATCCTATTTTTTATATAATATGTAAAAAAAGTCAAAAAGTCAACCATAAAAAATGTCTAATTTGCCAGCAAATTGTAATGAATCCTATTTACAGCTTGATTTTATGGCTTAATAAGTGTTATTATATAATAGTAAAGTAAATAGGAGGAAATTTTTATTTATGAGTGATAGTAAAGATTTTAAAGTATTATATGAAGAAAGTGAAATTCAAAAAAGAATTAAGGACTTAGCAGAAGAAATTGATGATTTTTATAAAGGTGAAGAAGTAATTGTAATTTCAGTATTAAAAGGTGCAGTTTTTTTTACTGTTGATTTAGTAAAGAAAATGAAAACTCCAATTATTCTAGATATGATACAAGTTTCAAGCTATCAAGGAACCGAAAGTACTGGAAATGTTATTATGAAAAAAGATTTAAGCGTAGATATTGAAGGAAAGAAAGTACTAGTTGTTGAAGATATTATAGATACAGGATATACTTTAAAGTATTTAAAAGAATATCTTGAATCTTTAAATCCTAAAGAAGTAAAAATAGCAGTATTATTAGATAAAGCTGAAAGAAGGAAGGCAAATATTCAAGTAGATTATACAGGATTTGTTATTCCAAATAAATTTGTTGTAGGATATGGTTTTGATATTGATGATAAATATAGAAACTTATCATACATAGGCTATGTTGAAAATTAGTAAGAGGTAGAAATGTTTGATATTGAAGAGGAATTAAAAAAGCTTCCTAATAAACCAGGTGTTTATTTAATGCATGATAAATATGATAACATTATATATGTAGGTAAAGCAATTATATTAAGAAATAGAGTAAGGCAATATTTTAGAAAAAATAATAAAACAGCAAGAATTGAAAAAATGGTTTCTTTAATTGATCATTTTGAGTATATAGTTGTTGAGAGCGAAGATGAAGCTTTAATATTAGAATGTAATTTAATAAAAAAATATAGACCTAAGTTTAATGTGCTTTTAAAAGATGATAAAACTTATCCATATATAAAAGTAGATGTTAAATCTGATTATCCTGGTGTATTTATGACAAGAAGGATATTAAATGATGGTGCAAAATATTTTGGACCATATCCAAATGTTTCTAGTGCAAAAGAAATGGTAAGTTTTATAAAGGAAAAATTTCAAATTAGACAATGTAAGAATTTTAAAAATAGAGATAGAGCATGTTTAAACTATCATATAAAAAAATGTTTAGCACCTTGTATGGGATATGTTTCAAAAGAAGAGTATAGAAAACAAATTGATGGGATATGTTTATTATTAGATGGAAAAATTGATGATATTATAAAAAATTTACAAAATGAGATGGAAATAGCATCTAAAAATTTGGAATTTGAAAAAGCAGCTAACATAAGAGATAGAATTTTAGCAATTGAAAGAGTATCTGAAAAGCAAAAAGTATCTAATATTTCAGAAAATAATATAGATGTTATAGGCTTATTTAAAAATGAAGTTACAGTTTGTGTTGAAATATTTTTTATTAGAAATAGTAAAATGATAGGAAGAGAACATTATTTCTTTGATGAGCTAAAAGATATGAACGAGGAAGAAATTATTTCTGGATTTATAAAACAGTATTATTTAGATAGAAAAGATTATCCAAGTAAAATTATGCTTAGATATGATTTAGAAGAAAAAGAAGTTTTAGAAAATTGGTTATCTAATAAAGCAAATAGAAGAGTAGAACTTAAAAGTCCTAAAAGAGGGGAAAAACTAAGATTTGTTGAGATGGCTGAACT
>DJXP01000036.1:0-434 GCA_002449785.1 Clostridiales bacterium UBA7001 | reverse complement strand
GAGATGTATTAGATTTAGATGATATTCCATTTAAAATAGAAAGCTTTGATATTTCTAATATTTCAGGAAATTTTTTAGTAGCAGGAATGTGTGTTGCTCAAAATGGAGTAATTAAAAAAAATATGTCTAGAAGATTTAGAATAAAAACTGTTTTTGGACAAGATGACCCAAGATGTATGCAAGAAGTTGTAACTAGAAGATTAAAACATTCTATAGAAAATCCAAATGGTGGATTTGGAACACTTCCAGATTTAATATTAGCAGATGGTGGAATTACACAAATAAGAGCAATAAAAAATGCAATGGACGAAGTGAATGTAAATATTCCTGTCTATGGTATGGTAAAAGATGATAAACATTCAACTAGAGCTTTAGTAGATGAAGAAAGGCATGAATATAAAATTTCAGAAAATTTATTTCATTTTATTACTAAT
>DJXP01000047.1 GCA_002449785.1 Clostridiales bacterium UBA7001 | reverse complement strand
TATTTCTTATAAATTAAAATTCTTGTTTACAAAGTAATTTTATGAATTTCCACATTCTCTGAATAGAAGATAAAGAAACTCTTTCTGATGGACTATGTGCATCAAATGTGTCTGCACCTATGCAGATGTATTGTAAATTTTTAATTCTATTTTGAAAAAATCCACCTTCTAATACACCTTGCGTTACTATTAGTTCCATATCTTTTTTAAATAAGCTTTTATATAATGAACATGTTTTTTGAACCAATGGAATATTAGAATTTGTTTCAAATCCATATAACTCCTGATTCCAAATTATTTCTATATTATTTTCTTTTATAGATTGTTCTAAGTTATTTATATAAGATTCTTTAAAATCTACATTATTACTTCTTAAAGAAAAGTCAAATCTAATGTAATCATTAAATTCATTAATGGCTCCGAAATTTGCTGATAAAATTTGATTATTATTTTTATCAAATTTTAATGCACCATTCTCAAAAGAATTAATAAAATTTATTATATTCTGTGATATATTTTGAGATAGAGCAGTAGCAATATTGTTTATTTTTTTTATTTCAATAACTACATTATTTCCATAGATGTTTTTTAAAATACTAATTTCATCCTTTATAAAGTTTTCAGAATCTTTGCTACATGAAAATTGAATTTTAAAATCTCTTGGAATAATGTTTACAGCACTTCCACCAGAAACACTATTTATATACACATCATCTAGCTTAGATAATATATCAAATCCAAGTTTAATTGGATTGCCTCTTTTCAAATCTGAAATATCTCCACCAGAGTGACCACCAGGAAAATTGGCAAAATTAAGTTCATATGTAACTAGATTAGTAGTATTTATATATTTTTTATTAATTTTTCCAAACCATTCCATACAGTTAGCAGAATTTATAACCATTTTTCCTTCTTTCCCATTATCTAAAGATATGATTTTTTTTGATTTTATTATAGAGGTATCAATATATTTTACACCAACCATTGTTGTTTCTTCCTGGACTGTAAAAATACACTCTAAATTTAAGGAATTAGTTTCACTAGAATCTAAAAGTGCTAGCATAAAAGCAACACCAATCCCATTATCTGCCCCTAATGTTGTTCCATTAGCTTTAATAAAGTCACCATCTTTTAATAGCTCGATAGGTGATATGTCAAAATCATGATCACTCCATATTTCTTTTTCACAAATCATATCAGTATGTGCTTGAAAAGCAATATATTCTTGATTATTTATATTAGTATTAGATTGTTTTCGTATTATAACATTATAGTATTTATCTGTATATATTTCTAAGTTTCTATCTAGTGCAAATTTCACTAAATAATTGCGAATATTCCTTTCATTTCCTGATTTTCTAGGAATATTACTTATTTCTTTAAAAAATCTTAATACTTCATAGGGATTTTCTTTTTTTATATCTAATTTTTCCATTTATCTTTATCCTTTCCTTTACAAATAAAATTCATACATTTGATTAAATAATAATTTATTAATAACAGCTATACAGTATATCTTTTCAAGAATTGTTTTGTTCTAATTTCTTGTGGATTTTTTATAACATTATTTGGAGGACCTTGCTCAATTATTTTCCCATCTGCCATAAATAGAATTTTGTCAGCAATTTCTTCAGCAAACTTTATTTCATGAGTTACGATTATCATTGTTTTTTTCTCCTCAGCAAGTTTTTTTATAACATCTAAAACCTCTCCTACAAGTTCAGGGTCTAAACTGCTTGTGGGTTCATCCATACAAATTAATTTTGGATTTAGTGCTAGACATCTTGCTATTCCGACTCTTTGCATTTGGCCTCCAGATAAATTACATGGATATGAATCTTTTTTATGAGTTAAGCCTAGTTTTGTTAAAACATTATTTGAAATATTTTCAATCTCATTTTTATTCTTTTTTAATACATATTTTAAAGCTTCTTCTATATTTTCTTTTACTGTTAAATGAGGAAATAAGTTGAAATTCTGGAATACCATTCCAGTTTCTAAATTTATTTGTTTTAAAATGTCTTTATTATTATAAATTGGTTTATCCTTTTTATATTCTTTAATTAATTTTTTTCCATTAATAATTATGTTTCCACTATCAATTTTTTCTAAATTGTTTATACATCTTAAAATTGTAGATTTGCCAGAACCTGATGGACCAATTATAACTAGAGTTTCACCTTTTTTTACTGTAAAAGAAATATCATTTATAATTTCATTTGTCCCAAATTTCTTTTTTATATTTTTTACTTCAACAACATTCATTTTTAAAATATATAAACCTCCTTCCTAATATGAATATTATAAATCCTTAGAATTTATAATATTTTAATTTATTTTCAAACTTATTGAAAATAATTGATATTATAAATACTAAAATCAAATAATATCCACCTGCAATTATAAGTGGTAGTATTGAAAAATTATAACTAGATTGTTTTTGTGCTAAACTAAACATTTCAGAGATACCTATTATCTGAGCTAGGGAAGTAGTTTTAATTAGTGAAATTACCTCATTTGAACTTGCTGGTAATATTTTTTTTATTACTTGTGGTAGTATTATTAATACGAAAGTTTGAAATTTATTTAATCCTAGTGTGTAACTTGCTTCATATTGGCCATTTGGAATGCTAGATAATCCACTTCTAAATATTTCGGAAAAGTATGCTGCATAGTTTATTACAAATGCAATAATTATGGCAGTAAATCTATCATAAGTAATTTTAAATAAATAATATGGTGCAAAATATACAAATATTATTTGAAGTATCATTGGAGTACCTCTAATCAATAAAATATATATCTTTATTAAAGTTGATATTATTACATTTTTTGAGTCTTTAAATAATGCAATAATAGTTCCAAGTGGAATAGAGAATATAAGTGTTATAATAAATATTTTAAGTGAAGTACTAAGACCAGAAATAATAATTAGAGATATATTAAAAAAATTATTTTGTACCATTAGTTTTCCACCTTCCTATAAAACATATCTTTACCAAACCATTTAATGCTTATTTCATCTAATTTTCCTTCATCTAAAAGTTTATTGAAAGCATTTTGAATTTTGTCTTTTAATTCAGTATTACCTTTTTTAAATGCAATTACACTGCCACTTGCTTTAGATATGTTTTCAGATGGAATTGTAATATAATCTTTTTTTAGTGAAGTTATTAAGTAGTTTCCTGTTATGCTTGAACAGTATACAGCATCAATACCATTTGAATCTAAATCCATAAAGGCTGTTAAAAAATCATTATATTCTAATATTTCTATGTTTTTTCCAAATTCTGAATTTTCTAAATCAGTTTGTTGAACTGAGCCATTTTGAACACCAATTCTTTTCCCTTTTAATTCGTCTTGAGATTTTATTAAGCTTCCATTTTTTAAAATAAAATACATTTCACCTTTAATGTAAATATCAGAAAGTGTCATAATTTCAGCTCTTTCTTCAGTGTAAGCAAAACCGTTCCAAATACAATCAATTTTTCCAGAATTTATTTCTTGTTCTTTATCTGCCCAAGAAATTGGCTGAAATTTTACTTTCATTCCAAGCTCTTCTCCAACTTTTTTGGCTAAATCAATGTCAAATCCAACAAGTTCATTTGAATCATTTCTAAATCCCATTGGTGGAAAACTATCATCAAGTCCAATAATTAAAGTATCTTCAGTTGTGATTTCATCTTTACTGTTTGCAAACATGAAATATAATATTGCTATTAATAAAACTAAAATAATTATAATTCTTAATATTTTTCTCATTTTAATTACCATTTACCTTTCTTTTCGAAATCACATATATTTTTAAAACCAAAAAAAGATATAATAAAAAAACTATTTGTAAAAAGTCCTACAAATAGTTTTAAATTATATCTTTTATATAAAAATATTTTTAAACTCTATCGTAGGCACAGAACTTTTAGCCTGTACCTACGTGCTTTAAAGCATATAGTTACAAGCTCCTACGATGATGATGTAATTGGTTTAAAAATATTTGTGATTTCATAAAATTCACCTCTTTAATTGGTTACATAAAATGTTAGCACAGTTTTTTTGGTTTGTCAATCTCATTTTTAAATTTTTTGTAAATATGATGCTGAGGATATTGTAACAAATAAAATACATTTTATTTACAATATGTAAGAAGCATTGAAAAGTAAAGATAAGTTATGATACGATAATATAAAATATAAATAAAAGGTAAAAAGCTATGAATATTTATGAAAAAATGTATGAAAGAAAATATTTGAATAGGGTAATTCATACAACATTAAATCCAAAAAATCCAGGAGTAGTTAGATTGCATCTAGTTCCATCTAAGTTTTCATTGTTTAAAGCAAGACCTAGTATTGTAATATTAAACGGGAAAGATATTATTCCACTTAATCCTTCATGGTCAATTTTACTTTCGATTTTTATTGATGAAGTAAATAGATATAAAGGGAAAGAAATATCTGAAAAAGAGCTAGAAGATATATCTAAAATTACAATTTATAGGATGAAAAAAATATATCATTTTGTAAAAAAAGATGTATTTAAAGAAGATTTAATTAATATGATTAATTTATTTGTGGCTATATCTAATAAAGAAAAGGTAGATATTGATTTAGGACAATTAAGTATAAGCGATTTTGCAAAGTTTATGAGAGCACCACATAGAATTGATTTAATGATTAGTTCAATGAAAAAAAATAATCATTGGAATTGCAATCAGCAATGCATGTATTGTTATGCAGCAAATCAAGAGTATGCAGAAACAAAAGAACTTTCAACTGCTGAATGGAAAAAGGTAATAGATATTTGTAAGAAAAACTGTATTCCTCAAATTACATTTACAGGTGGAGAGCCAACAGTAAGGGAAGATTTAGTGGAACTTGTAGAATATGCTGAATGGTTTGTGACTAGATTAAATACAAATGGCATTTTATTAACTAGAAAATTATGTGACAGATTATATAATGCAAGCTTGGATAGTGTACAAATTACATTGTATTCTAATAATCCAGAAATACATAATGAGCTTGTAGGTGCAAATAATTTTGATAAAACAGTTCAAGGAATAAAAAATGCATTAGCATCAGGGTTGAATGTTAGTATAAATACACCACTATGTAAACTAAATAAGAATTATGTAGATACTTTAAAATTCGCAAATGAATTAGGTGTAACATATGCTTCTGCATCAGGAATTATTTTTACAGGAAATGCAAAAAATAAGAACACTAAATCAATGAATTTAAGCAAAAGAGATATTACATCTGTTATGAGAAAAGCAAGTAAATATGCAGAAGAGCAAAAAATGGAAATAAGTTTTACATCACCTGGTTGGATAGCAGAAGAAGATTTAAGAAAAATGAAATTAGATATTCCATCTTGTGGTGCATGTTTAAGTAATATGGCTATTTCTCCTGATGGGAATGTTATGCCATGTCAAAGTTGGCTAGAGGCAGAATCCTCTTTAGGAAACATTTTAGAAGTAAAATGGGAAAAAATTTGGAATAGTAATAAGTGTAAAAATATACGAAAAAATTCTTCAAAGATTTCAAATATTTGTCCATTAAGGGGAGGAAATAGTAATGAGAAAAATTAAATTATTTGTTTTTGGTTTACTTTTTATAATTTTATTTTTGCTTATTCCAAATCTTTGTATGGCAAAAGATTTAGACATAATTAATGAGTATAATATAACAGTCGATCCTAGAAGTAATGGAAGTTTAGATATAGTTTATAACATAAAATGGCAGGTTTTAGATTCTGATTCAGAAGGACCACTTGAATGGGTTAAAATTGGAATTCCAAATTCTAGTGTGGATGCAATAAAAGCTTTATCTAAAAATATAAAAAGTGCGAAGTATTATAAAGATAATGGGGAGTTTATTAGAATTGACTTTAAAAAATCATATTTAAAAGATGAAGAAGTTGAATTTAGTTTTTCTATTCATCAAGATTATATGTACAAAATCGAAGGCGATAAATGCGTATATGAGTTTACACCGGGATGGTTTGAAGATATTGAAGTTAAGAAAATAAATATTTTATGGAATGCTAAAAATGTATTAACGAGTTCTAGTAAAAATACAAATTCTGATAATTATTTGGTTTGGACTTCAAGCTTAAAGAAAGGGAAGAAACTGACAGCTAAGATAACATATTTAAAAAATGCTTTTAATATAGACTATAGTAAACAAGTTGATAATGCACCTACTAGTAGTACTGTTCAATTTATGAAAAATTCAAACTATTATTTAAAAATGATTAAAATAATAGTTGTTTTAATAGTTATTGTTTATGTGGCATCATTCTTTTTGGGACTTGGATATTATTCACACAGTGGGTATGGATATAGAAATGATAGTTATGGCCATTATCACCACTATCATCACAGAAATTCTAGTCCACCTTCTTGGCACTCAAGTAGTTATCATAGTTCATGCGTTAGTAGTTGTGCGTGCGCTTGCGCATGTGCAGGGGGAGGAAGAGCAGGATGTAGTAAAAAAGATTTTTATGGAACTAATTTAAACACAGAAAAGATAATTAATGTACTAAGAAAAAAATAAAAAACAAGACAGTGAACAATTTTATTATTGCTCACTGTTTTTTTGTTATCTTAATTATTTTCATTATTCTTTTTTTCTTCATTGTTTTCTTCTATATTTGAATTTTGAGAATCTGTATCATTTTCATCTTCATCTTCTTCATTTTTGTTAACATTCTTTTTATTTGTAGGGATTATAATATTTTTTTTAGAACCTTTTACATCACGAGGTTTTAAGTCGTTCATAAAATCTCCAACTTCTGAAAAGCTTAAATCAGAAGTATCGCCAACAACTATTTCTATATTGTCTTTATTATTTAAATCTTCATTTTCGTCCATTTATAATCAATCCTTTCCTTTAGAAGTTTTAATTATAAAAATATTATAGCATAAATAATGTAGTGTGTCAATTTTTATATTGGCGAAAACATTGACAATAAATGGATTTCGTGTAATAATATAAAAATATAGAAGGAGAAATTCGATGAGTTTTAGTAAAGAACAATCTATAATCGAAGCTATGTTATTTGCAGCTGGTAGAGAAGTTAATATAAAAGAATTAATGAATGTTCTAGAGCTTAGTAAAGATGATATTGACAAAATTGTTTTAAATATGAAAGCTCAATATGAAGAGAATAATAGTGGCTTAGAAATATTAAAAGTTGATGATAATTATCAAATTTGTACAAAAAAAGAGTATTATGAATATATTTATCCTTTATTTGATAACCGCTCAAAACCCAATATTTCTAATGCTGCTTTAGAAACATTGTCTATTATTGCTTATAATCCTAATATTACAAGGTCTGAAATTGAAACAATACGTGGTGTAAGTAGTGATGGTACAATATATAAATTATTAGAATTTGATTTAATAGAAGATGCAGGAAGATTAAATGCACCTGGAAGACCAACTATGTATAAAGTTACCAATAAATTTATGAAATTATTTGGAATTTCTAGTTTAGATGAACTTCCTGAACTTCCAAGATATAAAATAGATGAGAATGAACAGATTGTAATCGATGAAGTAGTTGAGGCCCCAATGCCCGAAAGGGTAGATGAAAACAATGAAGATAATAATGAAGAATTATAGTATAATTTATTGAAAGGACTGATATTATGAGTAAAGATGATTTTGTAAAAGAGATTACAAATATAGAAGATGATTTTGCTAAATGGTTTACAGATATTGTAATTAAAGCAGAATTGGCAGATTATACAGAAGTTAAGGGTTTTATAGCATATAGACCATATGGATATGCGATGTGGGAAAATATACAGAAATATGCAGATAATGAATTTAAGAAAAAAGGAGTTGAAAATATTGCACTTCCAATGCTAATGCCAGAACATTATTTAACAACAGAAAAAGAACATGTTGAAGGTTTTGCACCAGAGGTAGCATGGGTAACACATGGGGGTGGAAAAGAATTAGAAGAACGATTATATATAAGACCTACTTCAGAACCATTATTTTGTAGAATGTATGCAAAATGGCTTAAATCTTGGAGAGATTTACCAATGAAATATAACCAATGGTGTAATGTTTTAAGATGGGAAAAAGAGACAAGACCTATATTAAGAAGTAGGGAATTTTATTGGCAAGAAGGACACACTATTCATAGTACAGAAAAAGAAGCTAGAGAAATGACTTTGGAAATGTTAGATGTTTATGCTGATGTTATAGAAAATTTACTTGCAATTCCTGTAATTAAAGGTAGAAAAACAGAATCAGAAAAATTTGCTGGTGCAGTTGATACATATACTGTTGAAACATTAATGCATGATGGACGTGCGATTCAAGCTGGAACATCTCATTATTTAGGACAAAATTTTACAAAACCATTTGGAGTTAAATTCCAAAATAAAGATGGAAAAGAAGAATTTGCATATCATACTTCATGGGGAATTTCAACAAGATTAATTGGTGCTATGATAATGGCACATGGAGATAACAGAGGCTTAAAAGTTCCACCAAAGTTAGCACCTATTCAAGCTGTTATAGTTCCAATTCAAATGCAAAAAACTGGAGTAATGGAAAAAGTCAATGAAATTTATGATTCTTTAAAAGATAAAATTAGAATTAAAGTTGATGATAGAGATCAATATTCTCCAGGATATAAATATAATGACTGGGAAATGCGTGGAGTACCTGTGAGAATTGAAATTGGGCCAAGAGATATTGAAAATAATAAATGCGTTATTGTAAGAAGAGATACTCTTGAAAAACAAGAATGTGTTTTAAACGAATTAGAAGATAAATTAGAAAAGCTTATGATAGAAATTCAACAAAATATGTATAACATGTGTATGGAAAATGTTAAAAATAAAACAACAATTGCAATTAATATGGAAGAATTTGAAAAAAATATTAATGAGCACCAAGGATTTATTAAAGCAATGTGGTGCGGAGATGCAGAGTGTGAAGAACATATTCATAATGTGACAGGTGCTAAATCGAGATGTATTCCATTTAAAGAAGAAAAAAATATATCTGATGTATGTGTGGTTTGTGGCAAAAAAGCAAAAAATATGGTGATTTGGGGAAGACAATATTAATAAAATAAAAACTCTTAATTTCATTTTAATTAAGAGTTTTTTTAATTTTATATTCGTAGTTTTTTTATTTGATTTACTTCACTATATAATTTTTTAATATGTTCTTTTCTAGCTTCAGCTGCGGCTTCAAATTCTACTAACATTTGAGGAAGCATTTCTAACTTTTCATTTGCATTTAGATAATATTTAGCTTCTTCTTCAATATATTTTCTTTTTTCTTCAGTTTTCGCTTTTTGATGTTTGTCGTAAAATCTTTTTGCATGACTTACTCTTTTTATTTCTTTTTGAAGAAAATCAACATAATCTGTTCTTGCAACAATTTCATATTCTGTATCATCAATAACTACTTTAAATAATTGTTTTAAAATTTTAGGGTCTATTTTTCCAACATGAGGATTAAAAAATCGCTTTTTTAGGTCAGTGGAATCTTTTATAGGAGTAGGTCTTGCATGTTCAATCAAAATATTTAATGCATCAACAATTCCAATATGTGATTTATATTGACGTTTTGCAGTTATAGCTTCAAATTCATCAGCAACTCTAATAATTTGTGCTTCATAAGGTATTTTATTTCCTACAACACCATGCGGATATCCGGTTCCATCTAAAGCTTCGTGATGGTATAATGTACCAGCAGCATATGGCCTTAATTTTAAATCATTCATACACATTTTATATCCAATTGATGTATGCGTTTTCATAATTTCATATTCTTCATCAGTAAGTTTGCTTGGTTTTTGCAAAACAGAAGGTGGTATAAACATTTTACCTAAATCATGTATATATGCACATGTTGTACAATAAATAGTAAAACCTTTATCTAATCCTAAATTTTCGCAAAGTCTACAAGTAATATTGGCAACATTCTCAGAGTGCCTTCTTGTGAAAGCATCGAGACCATCAAGCATTTTTAACTGATATCTTATTGTTTCATCTAAGTTGTATGATTTAATTGATGTACTATTATAAAAATCAAAAGTTTCTTTCATAATAAAACCTTTCTTTTGTGGACTAAGGGATGGACTAAGGGACGTTCCTTAAAGTCCAAATTTCTGGACTATAGGGACACTCCTTGAAAAATGAATAGTTATGATTAATCCAATTAGCTGTGTTGTTGTCTCTAAAGATTTATATAGTAATGCAAAATTAATTACATATAATATAAAAACAAACTTTTTTCCTTTAATTTAAATTGTTGTTATCATTATTATTGTAACATTATATTATCTTTGAGTCAAGAATGATGGAAGGGTGCAATTTATTGAGTATTTTTTAAAAGAGTGTCCCTATAGTCCAGAAATTTGGACTTTAAAGAACGTCCCCAAAGTTCACTCTTGAAAAAAATATAAAACTATAATATTATAAATAAATAGAATTTATTTAGATAGGAAATAAAAAATGTATTTAAAAAGATTAGAAATGTATGGATTTAAATCATTTGCTGATAAAACAATATTAGAATTTATGCCTGGAATAACAGCTGTTATTGGGCCTAATGGTTCTGGAAAAAGTAATATATCTGATTGTATAAGATGGGTTCTAGGAGAGCAAAGTATAAAGTCTTTAAGAGGTACTGTTTCAGAAGATATAATTTTTGCAGGGACTCAGGCTAGAAAATCATTAGGATATGCCGAAGCATCGTTGGTTTTTGATAATTCAGATTCGAAACTTCAAATTGAATATAACGAAGTTGTAATTACAAGAAGAATATATAGAAGTGGGGAGACTGGTTATTTTATAAATAAAGTACCATGTAGGCTAAAGGATATTTTAGAATTATTTATGGATACAGGTATTGGAAAAGATGGTTATTCTATTATTGGACAAGGAAAAATTGATGAAATATTAAGCAATAAATCTGAAGACAGAAGACATATTTTTGAAGAGGCAGCCGGAATTGTAAAATATAGAGCTAGGAAGGTTGAGGCTGAAAAAAAGTTAGAACAAACTAAACTTAATTTACTTAGAATAAATGATATTATTGCTGAAATTGAGCTTAATATTGATAATTTGAAAACTCAATCTGAAAAAGCCAAAAAGTTTTTAAAATTAAGAGATGAATTGAAAAATATTGAAGTAGGACTTTTTTTGTATAATATATCAGATTATAAAAAACAAATTACATCTATGCTAGAAGGAATTGATTCTATTGAAATTCAAAAAGTAAAAGAAGATGAGACATTTAATGATTTACAATCTCAAAAAGAACAATTAAAAGAATCAATTGATAAATTACTTGAAGAAATTGAAAAAACTCAGAATTTGGGATTTGAAGGAAATCAAAAAAGGGAAGAATTAAATGGTGAAATAAAAGTTTATACTGAAAGAATTAGTAGTAATAATGAGAATTTTGAAAGATTTACTAAAGAAGTAGAAGAACTTGAAAATCGTAATATTGAATTAGAAAATGAGAAAAATTCGAAAGAAGAGAGAAAAGCAGGATTATATGCAAATAAAGAAAAATTTGCTAAGGAGCTTGAAGAAAAAGAAAAAGAACTAGAAAAATACGCTAAAACACTTACTGAAAAAGAAATAGAAATTGAAAGTAAGAAAAAAGTTGTACAAGATAATATTGATAAAAAGTATGAAATAATCTCTGAAATTAATACTGAAAAAGCGAATTACGACAATAACTCTAAATTAGAAAAAAGTACTAATCAAGAAATTACAAGTATTGTATCTGAACTTGATATGGCAAGGACTCAAAAAGAAGATTTATCGAAAGAATTCTATTCAGTAGAGAAAAACAAAATTAATCTGCAAAAAGACTTAGAAGAAATAAAAAAACAAAAAGATAATAGCTCTGAAAAAATAGAAAGATATGATAATGAGATTAATACTTTACAGACAGAATATAGAATATTAGAAGCTAGACATAAATTTCTAATTGAAACTGAAAAGGAAAAAGAAGGATATAGTAAAAGTGTTAAGTCATTATTAGAGGCTATAGAAAATAATAAAATATCTTTGAAAGGTGTTCATGGCATACTTGCTAGTTTGATTTCAACACCAAAAGAATACAATATAGCAATAGAAATGGCATTAGGACCTGCTTTACAAAATATAGTTACAGATTCAGAGGAAGAAGCTAAATCTTTAGTAGAATATTTAAGAAATAATAATTTAGGGCGAGCTTCATTTTTACCTATAACATCAGTTAAAAGTCAAAAAATGTCTGGAATAAGTTCTCATGGTATTAATGGAATTATAGGAATAGCATCTGATCTTATTAAGACAGATAATAAATATAAAGATATTGTTTCGAATCTACTTGGAAGAACTGTGGTAGTTGATAGTATTGATACAGCAGTTAAACTTGCTAAGAAGAATTCTTATAAATTTAAAATAGTTACTTTAAATGGAGATATTGTTAATCCATCTGGAAGCATTAGCGGTGGTTCAGTTCCTAATAAATCTGTAAGTATATTAGGAAGAGGAAAAGAAATTGAAGAGCTTGAACAAAAACTACATGAAATTAATAAAAAAATAGAAAATGTTAAAAAAGAAAAAGAAAAATATGAAAGTGAAATAAAAGATGTATTAGAGAAATTTGATAAAAAACAAAAAGAAACTCAAGAATTAGAAATAGTTTATGCTACTGAAAAACAAAAAATTGATAATTTAGAGCTTGAAATATTAAAACTTGATGCTAAGCTTGCTAAATTTAGAAAAGATTTAGATAATATTCATGAAGAGAAAAAAATAAATGAAGAAAAACAAGAAAAATTAAATTTGAAAATAGCTGAAATAGATAAAGAAAATGAAGGCTTAAATGTTATTATTGAAGAATATACAAATATTAATAAAGATACGAGTACCTATATTGATAATTTAAATCTAGATATTACTAATTTAAAAATATCGGTTTCATCATTTGATGAAAGTGAAGCATCAATTAATGAAATTGTTGATAGAATAAATTTGGAATTTCAAAAAAATATTGATTCAATTGAAAACAAAAAAAGATTAAAAGAAAATATCGAAAAAAACAATATTGAACTTGAAAATAAAATTGAAATTGCAAAACAAAATATTTTGGAATTAGAAAAACAGATTGAAGGAAGTAGTGAGAAAATAGAAAAATTAAAAAATAATAAAATTATAAAAAATGAAAAATTAAGCAAAGTAGAAGAAAAAATAGATGAACAAAATGAAAAAATAGATATTCTTAAAAACCAAATTTCAAAATTAGATTTAAAAAAATCTAAAATAGAGTTGGAACTTAATCAAGTAATAAATAAAATGTGGGAAGAATATGAATTAACACCAAATACAGCAGATGATTATGAAATTATTGACAATCCAAAAACAGTTCAAAAAGAAGTAACCTCTCTACGTGAAGAAATACGAGAATTAGGAAGTATAAATATAGATTCCATTAAAGAATATAATGATACAAAAGAAAGATATGATTTTATATGTGCTCAAAGACTAGATTTAGAAAATTCAAGTAATAAGCTTAGAAAAGTAATTGAAGAAGTGCTTGAAACTATGAAAAAAAGATTTAGTGAACAATTTAAAATTATAAATAAGAATTTTGGTGAAGTATTTAAAGAACTATTTGGTGGTGGTAAAGCAGAACTTATTTTAGCAGATGAGAATAATATATTAGAATGTGGAATAGATATTGCGGTACAGCCACCAGGGAAAAAACTTCAAAACATGATGCTTTTATCTGGTGGAGAGAGAGCCTTTACAGCAATTGCATTATTATTTGCAATATTAAAACTAAATCCAGCACCATTTTGCGTTTTAGATGAAATTGAAGCAGCACTAGATGATGTAAATGTTTTTAGATTTGCAGAATATTTAAAGAACTTTTCAAAAGACTCTCAATTTTTAGTAATAACACATAGAAAAGGAACGATGGAAGCAGCTGATACTGTTTATGGTGTTACTATGGAAGAAAAAGGTATAAGTAAATTATTATCTATGAAATTAAATGAGAGAATAAGCAGTTAGTGAATTGCAACACAAACTTGTCAAGTAAAAAGTAAAAAACGACTTATATAGTAAAAAAGAGTAAAAAAGAGAAAAAGAAAGATTTAAAGAGGAAACATGTAATTAATAATTTTTTAAAAAGTTAAAAATCGGTTTAAATTAGATGAAGAAAATTTAAACCGATTTATTTGATTTGAAATGAAAGTTTATTTATAGTATAATACTTGCTAGTGACAAATTTTAAATTACGTTAAAGGAGAGTGAATCTTATTTTAGTAAATTGGGTTAAGTATTGCACAAAAGAAGTTTTCAAAACCCTAAAGCTTTTATCAATTGGTTCTGCAATAGTTTTAACTGTTGTGGTAGTAAAATATAAACCAGCATATAAAGTTACATTGTCAGGTGAGACAATAGGATTTGTAATTGACAAAGAATTAGTAAGTTCAAAAGTTGAAAAATATGTTAATGATACTTCTGGAAATATAGCTTTTAGAGAAATTGATAATTTGCCAGAATATGAATTAAAACTAATTAGTAGGGACAGAAAAACAAATGAGAAAGATGTAATGCTTGCAGTTCAAAATGTTACCAAAACAACATATAAGTTTTATGCAATAAATAGTGGTGATGAACAAAGAGCAGTAATGGAGTCTGAAAAAGATGCAGAAAGTATTATAAATGAAATAAAGTCTGATTTAAAATCTGAGATAGATCTTAAACTAGGAATAGTTGAAATATATACAGATGAGTATAAAGTAAATACTCTTGAAGAAGCTAAAAACTCTTTAAATGAAGTAAAAGGTGCTAGAGTATTTGAGTATGAAGCTGAGATAAAAGAAAAAGAAAAGCAAGAAAGAGAAAAAGTTCTTAAACTTGCAAAAACTAGAACATATGCTACAGCTGGTAGTGTAGCTCCAAGTGGAAATTTAAATGGAATGGCATTGTCTATTCCAGTATCTGGTTCAATTTCTTCAAGATTTGGTGAAAGAAGTTCAATTAGATCTTCGATTCATACAGGGTTAGACATTGCAACTTCTTCAGGAAATGGAATTCGAGCAACAACTACAGGAACAGTTACATTTGCTGGATATAAAGGCTCATATGGAAATTTAATTATAATAAATCATGGCAATGGTGTTGAAACATATTATGCACATTGTAGCGCAATATATGTTTCTCCTGGTCAATCAGTGGATTCTAGTACAACAATTGGTGCAGTTGGTGCAACTGGTAATGCAACAGGGCCACACTTACACTTTGAAATTAGATTAGGTGGAACACCAGTAAATCCACAAAATTATTTATATTAGAAAAATAAAAAGGTGCCCAGATTATAAGGGCATCTTTTTTGGGCTTAACTATAACAAAGAGAGTGGTAATATTACTTTATTCTCAATGCAATTTAACTATATAACTATTATCAAGTAACTAATCTTTAAAAAAACTCTATAAAAAATATTGAATAAATAAAAAATTATGTATATACTTATATTATTAAAATACAGAGGAGGTCTATTTATGGCTGGAGAAACAGAAGATAAAGTTGAAATAGAAAATATGATTAATGATTTAGTGGAAAGGGCAAGGAAAGCATCTGAGGAATTTAAGAAATTAAATCAAGAGCAAGTCAATAATATTGTAAAAAAGATGTCTATGGCAGGACTTGACAATCATATGAAACTTGCAAAAATGGCAGTAGAAGAAACAGGAAGAGGAATTTATGAGGACAAAATTACTAAAAATATGTTTGCTACAGAATATGTTTATCATAGTATAAAATATGATCAAACTGTTGGTGTAATTTCAAAAAATGATGAAGAAGGATATTCAATAATAGCAGAACCTGTTGGGGTAATTGCTGGAGTTACACCTGTTACAAATCCAACTTCAACAGTAATGTTTAAATCCATTATTTCTGCTAAAACAAGAAATGTAATTATATTTGGATTTCACCCTTCTGCACAAAACTGTAGTAGAGAAGCAGCAAGAATTGTAAGAGACGCAGCTGTATCTGAGGGTGCACCTGAAGATTGTATATTATGGATAGATAAACCTTCTGTTTTAGCTACAAGTCTTCTTATGAATCATCCTGGTGTTGATTTAATTTTAGCGACAGGTGGTTCTGGAATGGTAAAAGCTGCTTATTCAAGTGGAAAACCAGCATTAGGTGTTGGACCTGGAAATGTACCTTGCTATATAGATAAAACTGCTCAAATAAAAACTTCTGCTACTGATTTAGTAATGTCTAAATCATTTGATAATGGCATGATATGTGCTTCTGAACAAGCAGTTATAGTAGATAAAGAAATATCAAAAGAATTTGAAAAAGAATTAAAATTGTTAAATTGTTATTTTGTAAATGAAGAAGAAAAAGGCAAGCTTCAAGAAGTAATGTTTGACAAGAAAAATGGAAATAAATTAAATGGTCAAATAGTTGGACAAAGTCCAAAGACAATTGCAAATTTAGCTGGATTTGATGTCCCTGAAAATACAAAAGTATTAATAGTAAAAGAAAATGGAATAGGAGATGGATATCCATTCTCAAAAGAAAAATTAAGTCCAGTATTAGCTTATTATGTTGTAAAAACAGCAGATGAAGGAATTGATATTGCAGATAAATTAATAAAATATGGTGGAATGGGGCATTCCGCAGTTATTCATTCAGAGAATCAAGAAACTATTTCTAAATTCTCAAGAACAGTTAAAGCAGGAAGAATAATAGTAAACTCACCATCAACACATGGGGCAATTGGAGATATTTATAATACCAACATACCATCACTTACACTTGGTTGTGGAACTTTTGGTGGAAATTCAACAACATCAAACGTATCTTCTGTGAATTTAATAAATTACAAAAGAGTTGCTCAAAGAAGAGTAAATATGCAATGGTTTAAGGTTCCAGAAAAAATTTATTTTGAACCAGGCTCAATTCAATATTTAGAAAAAATGCCTGGAGTGTCAAAAGCAATAATTATAACTGATAAATCAATGCAAGATTTAGGATATGTAGATAAAATAATATACCATATTAGAAAAAGAATGGAACATGTTCATATTGAGATTTTTTCAGAAGTTGAATCAGATCCATCATTTGAAACGATAAAAAAAGGTGTAGAAGTAATGAAAGTATTTAAACCTGATACAATTATTGCTTTAGGTGGTGGAAGTGCTATTGACGCAGCAAAAGGAATGTGGTTATTTTACGAATATCCAGATGCAGACATAGAAGGATTAAAACTAAAATTTATGGATATAAGAAAAAGAACTTATAAATTTCCAAAACTAGGGAAAAAGTGTAAAATGGTTGCGATACCAACAACTTCAGGAACTGGATCAGAAGTAACATCATTTGCAGTTATTTCAGATAAAAAAAGAAATATGAAATATCCTTTAGCAGATTATGAGTTAACACCAGATGTAGCAATAGTAGATTCTGATTTAGTAATGAGTCTTCCTAAAAATGTTACTGCAGATACTGGTATGGATGTATTAACACATGCATTAGAAGCATATGTTTCTGTAATGGCATCAGATTATACAGATGGATTGGCAGAAAAAGCTGCTGAACTTGTATATAAATATTTACCTACTGCATATGAAGATGGTTCAAATGAAATTGCAAGAGAAAAAATGCATAATGCAAGCACAATTGCTGGAATGGCGTTTACAAATGCATTTTTAGGTGTTAATCATTCAATTGCACATAAACTAGGTGCGGAATTTCATATTCCTCATGGAAAAGCAAATGCAATAATACTTCCTTATGTTATAAAATACAATGGCACAACGCCAACAAAAATGGTATCATGGCCAAAATATGAATATTATGTTGCTGATGAAAAATATGCAAACATTTCAAGACTTTTAAGACTTCCATGTTCTACTAAAGAAGAAGGAGTAAAATCATTAATAAAAGCAGTACAAGAATTAAATGAAAAATTAGGAGAAGAAAAATCACTTAAAGAATATGGAATTGATGAAGAAGAATTCTTATCAAAAGTAGATGACTTAGCAGATAAAGCATTTGCTGATCAATGCACAACTGTAAATCCTAGAGTACCACTTGTATCTGAAATCAAACAAATACTTCTTGATGCATATTATGGAAATGAGATAAAATAAAAATATTACAAAATTAACTATATTTTATCATTTTGATAACATCTAGCAATTGTATTGACAAAAAAAAATTTTTAATATAAAAATATTATGTAGAGATATTTAAAATAAGGAGTAATATATTATGAATAATGAAGAAAATACAAATGTTAGTACTAAAAACAGAATGACAGCATTAATGTTATGTTGGTTTTTAGGATTATTCGGAGTACATCGTTTATATGCAGGAAAATTAGGTTCAGGATTTCTATTTTTATATGGAACAGTTTGTACATTATTATTATTTGGAGTTTGTGCACCTATAGCTGGAATGTGCTTAATAACAATGGTTGCATTAGTAGCTAATGATTTTGCTTTTATAGCATTTGGACAATTTAAAGATTGTTATGGAAAAACAATTTGTAGTGATAAACTTCAATAATTATAAGTAATAAAAAATATTAAGGAATTGCGAATAGCAATTCCTTTTTTGATTGAATAAAATTGATATTATTAGTTTTTTGTATTATAATATGTGAATAAAAAAGCAGTTGATTTTAATAAAGAATAAGATTAATTGTATATAATATAATATATAAATGGAGGGGATTAATAATGAGAAAAGATTTAGGAAGCATTCCAGCTATTTTTCCAATGCCTGTTTTAATGGTTGGAACATATAATGAAGATGGAACAGTTAATGTTATGAATGCTGCATGGGGAATGATGGCAGATATGAAAAACATAATATTAAATTTATCAAGTATTAGAAAAACATTAGAAAATATTAAAAGAACAGGTTCTTTTACTGTTTCAATTGCTACAGAAAATACTGTTTCTGAGTCTGATTATTTTGGATTAGTTTCTGGAAATAATGTAAAAGGAAAATTTGAAAAAACTGGTTTTCATGCAGTAAAATCTAATTTTGTAAATGCTCCAGTAATTGTAGAATATCCACTTACAATAGAATGTGAATTTGTAGAAGAAAAAGAAATAGTGCAAGGAAGAAATGGTGTAATTGGAAAAATAATTAATGTTTCTTGTGATGAAAATGTACTAGATGATACTGGAAAAATTGATATAAAGAAGTTGAATGCAATTATGTATGATACAATTAATCATGGATATTATGGTGTAGGAGAAAAAGTAGGTCAGGCTTTTTCAGATGGTAATAAATTGAAATAATAATAATAATAATAATAATAATAATAAAATATTTTAGCTAAACAAAGAGCTTTTTAGTTACTTATAAGCTCTTGTTTTTTTTATTAAATCATTATATAATATGAAAAGTATTTTTATAATTCCTAGTTTGAAAGGAGAAAATAAATGTCAATTAGTAAAGAAGAAATAATGCACATAGCAGAATTATCTGATTTAAAAATATCAGATAATGAAATAGAAAAATATAAAAAAGATATAAGTGAAATTTTAAAACTTGCAAATGAAGTAAATAATGTTAATACTGATGGTATGGATGAAACAATTGGTGCCAATCAAAAGTGTAATGCATTTAGAAAAGATGAAGTTAAAAATTCTAATAAAAGAGAAATATTAATGCAAAATGCACCAAGTAAAGAAGATGGCATGTTTAAAATACCAAAAATGTCTCTTTAGGGACATAGAGAGGAGTAATTCAATGGAAATAGTTGATTTAACAGTTCATGAGCTTGCAGAAAAGCTTGAAGCAAAAGAGCTAACATCAGAAGAAATAACAAAAGCTTATTTTAATAGAATAAAAGAAATAGATCCGAAAGTAAGAGCTTATATTTCTACTTTAGAAGATGATGCTATAAATAAAGCAAAACAAATTGATGTTGCAAGAAATAAAGGTGAAAAACTTCCTAAATATGCAGGGATTCCAATTGGAATAAAAGATAATATTTGTATTAAAGGAACTAAAACTACATGTAGTTCAAAAATGCTTGAAAATTTTGTATCACCATATGATGCTACTGTAATTGAAAAATTAAATGAAGAAAAATTAGTATATTTAGGAAAGCTTAATATGGATGAATTTGCCATGGGAAGTTCAACAGAAAATTCAGCATTTTTTAATACACATAATCCATGGGATTTAAGTAGGGTTCCAGGTGGCTCTTCTGGAGGAAGTGCAGCAGCTGTTGCATCAAATATTGCTCCATGGGCATTAGGAAGTGATACAGGAGGTAGTATTCGTCAACCTTCATCACTTTGTGGTACAGTTGGTTTAAAACCAACATATGGATTAGTTTCAAGATATGGATTAGTTGCTTTTGCTTCATCACTTGATCAAATTGGTCCTATAACAAAAGATGTTACAGATTCAGCAATTTTACTAAGTATAATTTCAGGTCATGATGAAAAAGATTCAACTTCAGATAACAATCCTAGTAAAGATTATACTAAAAGTTTAATAAATGATGTTAAAGGAATGAGAATAGGTATTCCTAAAGAATATATTGGCGAAGGAATAAATGAAGAAGTAAAAAAAGCAATATTAGATGTAGCTAAAAAATATGAAGAGTTAGGTGCTACTGTTGAAGAATGTTCTTTTGAAGCAGGAAATTATGCATTATCTGCTTATTATATTATTGCAGATGCTGAAGCAAGTTCAAATTTAGGAAGATTTGACGGCATAAGATATGGATATAGAACGAGTAAAATAGAAAGCCTAGATGATATATATGTGAATTCTAGAAGTGAAGGTTTTGGACAAGAAGTTAAAAGGAGAATATTATTAGGTACTTATGTTCTTTCATCAGGTTATTATGATGCATATTATAAAAAAGCTCAAAAAGTTAGAACTGTTATAAAAAAAGCATTTGATGAATTATTTGAAAAATATGATTTGCTTTTAGCACCAACATCTCCTACAACAGCTTTTAAAATAGGAGAAAAAACAGAAAATCCAGTTGAAATGTATTTAGCAGATATTTGTACAATCCCTGTAAATATGGCAGGACTTCCTGGAATGAACGTACCCTGCACATTAGACAGTCAAGGACTTCCAATAGGATTCCAATTAATCGGAAAAGCATTTGATGAGGAAACTATAATAAGAGCTGCATATACTTATGAACAAAATAGTAATTTTAGAGAAAGCAAACCAAGTTTTAAAGGAGGTAAGGCATAATGTTAAGAGATGATTATGAAATGATTGTTGGTCTAGAAGTTCACTGCGAGCTTTCTACAAAAACAAAATTGTTTTGTTCTTGCCTAAACGAATTTGGTGGCGAGCCAAATACACATTGTTGTCCAGTTTGTATGGCAATGCCAGGGGCACTTCCTGTAATAAATGAAAAAGCAATTGAATATGCTGTAAAAGCTGGACTTGCTACAAATTGTAGTATTGAAAAAAATAGTAAAAATGATAGAAAAAACTATTTCTATCCTGATAATCCAAGGTCTTATCAAATATCTCAGTTTGATAAACCACTTTGCTATGAAGGCTTTGTTAATATAGATACTGAAGATGGTGAGAAAACTATAAGAATAGAAAGAATTCATATTGAAGATGATGCTGGAAAACTAAATCATGATGATTTTGGAAGAGGTAGTTTCGTAGATTTAAATAGAGCCGGAGTACCACTTATCGAAGTTGTTTCTAAACCAGATATGAGAAGTCCAGAAGAAGCCGAAAAATATATAAGAAAATTAAAATCAATTTTTGAGTATATAGAGATTTCAGATTGCAAGATGCAAGAAGGTTCACTAAGAGCTGATGTAAATGTGTCTGTTAGAAAAAAAGGTGATACAAAACTTGGAACAAGAACTGAAATGAAAAATATGAGTTCATTTAGAAGTATAGTAAGAGCAATAGAGTATGAAGCAGAAAGACAAGTAGAAGAATTAGAAAAAGGAAATACAATTAAGCAGGAAACTTTAAGATGGGATGATATTTCAGGAAGAACATTTTCTATGAGAAGTAAAGAAAATGCTGATGATTATAGATATTTCCCAGAGCCAGATTTAGTTTCTATTAAACTTTCTGATGAATATATTGAAAATGTTAGAAATAGTTTGCCTGAGCTTCCTGAAAGTAGAAGAAAAAGGTATTTGGGAGAATATGGACTAACAGAAAAAGCTGCTAATTTTGTTACAAGTTCTAAGTATTATTCAAATTTATTTGAAGATTCTATAAAAATATGTAATAATCCAAAATCTGTGGGAAATATGATAATGTCTGATATTGCTAGAATTGTAAATGAAAGAGAAGAAGAACCAGAAGATATAAAATTTACAGGGAAAGAACTTGGAGAACTTATAAGTTTAATTGATAATGGAACTATTAGTTCTGCAATAGCAAAAAAAGTATTAGAAGAGTTATTTATTGAAGTAAAAATGCCAAGCACTATTATAAAGGAAAAAGGATGGATACAAATTTCTGATGAAGGTGCTATTAAAGAAATAGTCATGAGAATATTAGAAAATAATCCTCAGTCTATTGCAGATTTTAAAGCTGGAAAAGATAGAGCACTTGGATTTTTAGTAGGACAGGCAATGAAGGAAACCAAAGGAAAAGCAAATCCTAAAATGTTAAATGAAATGTTTTTAGAAGAATTAAAGAAATAATGATTTTTTAAGAATACATCTCTAACTGTTAAGCAGAGATGTATTTTTTGTTGTTTATTTTATCTTTTTGAGAAGATTATACATACTTTTGAATAAAGAATATGTATTTGAACACTAAATAACCAATTGTCATAAAATATATTATTATACTAAGTAGAAAGGAGTATATTTTCATGGCAAAAATTTTAGTGTATAATAATAATACAAATAGAATGGAAACTTATTATAGGGGAGAAGACCAACCAATGCCATATAATTCAAATGGTACATTGAGAGTTAGAGAGTTTAGAGGTGCGAGTAGGTCTGGACTTCTTTGGACAGATAGAAGAGCAATGGAAGCATGGAACAGTTTTAGATATATTTATGGTAGACCAATTTATGTTGGTTTTGCATTTAGGAGACCTTGGGAAGGTGGGCATAGCAACTTATCACAGCATTATGCTGGCTTAGCATTTGATGTCCGGTCAAAACTTAGATGAAGCAGGAAGAACTGCTATGCGAAATTTAGCGATAAATACTGGTATATGGAATTATGTAGAACCAAGTAAGGAAACACCTAGATGGGTGCATTTTGATGAAAGGCAGACTTTGGCAGGTTACCCATTAATTAGGCAAGGTTCAAGAGGGGTATATGTTTGTGTGGCACAAGATGCACTAACAACTCTTGGATATGATACAGGAGGATTAGACGGCGTTTTTGGAACTAGAACACAATCTTCAGTAATATCTTACCAAAGTAGAAATGAATTATTAGCAGATGGTTTGGTTGGAAATTTGACTTGGAATCGATTAATGTCAGATGTAGTTGGAAGAGGTGCTAGTGACACAACGATATTACCAGAATAAATAAAGGAATAAAGAGGAATGAAAATGAAAGATAATAATGAAATAACCTTAAAAATAATAGGAAAAATGGAAGATTTTAAAAAGAATTTAATAGAAAAAGGATATGAAACTAGTGGCAATTTTATATTGTATGATGTATATATGATTCCTAAAAATCTCGATATTCAAAGGATGACTATTAGAGATATTATCTCTAAATCCATTATAATTAGAAAAGTGGATGACTTTTATAATAATGAAATACGAAATGATGTAGTATATAAAACAAAAGAGTATGATGAAAATGGTGATATAATTAGTCAGAATTCAATTAGAATGAGAATAATGGATCCAAATGATGGGATTAAACTTTTTGAAAGTATTGGTTATAAAAAACTAATGATTATTACTGAAGAAGATTTTGTTTATTCAAATGGTGATATATCTATTGCAACTAAGAATATAAAAGATGGTGATAATTTAATTGAGGTTGAAGCAAGATTCAATACTAAATATAGTACATTGGATGAATTAAAGAAATATTTGAAAAATGAAGAATTATCTTTAGATTTTTCAAATTGTTTTGTAAAAAAGGCAGAAATTGAGCTTAGTAAAATAATGAATAGAAGTTAATAAAAAAATGAATTGTATTGAATAATACAATATTTTTTATTATAATGATTATATCAAAATAGTGGGAGTAAGAATTATGAAATTAGTTGAATTAAAATGTAAAAATTGTGGCTCTCTATTAAATATAGAAGAAGGAGCAAAAGAAGTTACTTGTGAGTACTGCCATACAAAATTTGCTTTAGATGATGAAGCACAGCATGTTAAATATGATGATATGTATGAAAGTGGATATGACTTTGAAAAAGGCAGAATTAAAGCTCAAAATGAGGAAGTGATAGAACAACTTGATAAGTTTAATGAAAAAGTTAAAGAAATGCATAAAGCTACAAAAGTTCCAATATTCATTTTTTTAGTATTTTTTCTAATATTTTTTTTATCAATAGTATCATTTATTGTTAAAGGTTGGGAAGAAATGGAAATAAGTTCATTTAATAGTGATTTTGAAATGTATAGTGGAACGACAACTAAATTTCATATTAATTATTTATTGGATAATGTTATTACAAATAATAAAACAAATAATAATAAAAAGATAAATGTTATATATGAAGATATAACAACATCAGATACTGATAAAATTATTGATATAAAACATAAATTAAAAGACAATTTTACAGATTATGAAGTTATATTAGATTATGATGAAAAAGGATTTGTTAATAAGGTAACAATTAAAGAATTAGGAAATAATAGCTTAAATAAGCTAAATGATATAATGAATAGTGTTTTTTGAGAATATACTTTTATTTCAAAATTTATAAGATTAATGGAGTAAAAAATATGAAATTAGTAGAATTAAAATGTAAAAATTGTGGTTCTTTATTAAATGTAGAAGAAGGAGAAAAAGAAATTACTTGTGAATATTGTCATACAAAATTTGCTTTAGATGATGAAGCACAGCATATTAAATATGATAATATGTATGAAACCGGTTATGAATTTGAAAAGGGAAGAATGAAAGCAGCAGATGAAATACAAAATACAGAAAATGAAGAAGATAATTTTAATAAGAACTTTGAAAAATATGTTGGCACACAGTATAAGAGTAGAATAGATGAATTATTAGATAAGGTTAATATTAATAATAAAACAAATAGTAATAAAAAAATTGAAGTAGTATATAAAAAAACAAAAACATATGATTCGGATAAAATAATAAAAATAAAACATAATTTAGGGGATAATTTTAAAAATTTGGAAGTTATTATAGATTATGATGATGAAGGATATGTTAATACTGTTACTATTGAAGAATTAAAAGGTAGTTTAGTAAGTAGGATAATAGCATTTATACTTACAGTAATTGTTATAATTATTTATTTAGTAATTATGGCTTTTATTATAAAATATATAATACAATCAATTGATTTAGGCAATATGATACATTCATTTTTTGCTTTTTGAAAAAAATATGATATAATAACAAAAACTTAAATAAAGTTAAAGACGATTGTAAAAAATAAAATATATAAAGGAGGAATTATTATGCCAGAATTAAAAGGAAGTAAAACAGAAAAAAATTTATTAGAAGCATTTGCCGGAGAATCACAAGCTAGGAATAAATACACATATTTTGCAAGTAAAGCTAAAAAAGAAGGATATGAGCAAATAGCGGCTATTTTCCAAGAAACAGCTGATAATGAAAAAGAACATGCAAAAATATGGTTTAAATTATTAAATGATGGAGATATTCCAACAACTGCTGAAAATTTAAAAGCTGCAGCAGAAGGTGAAAATTTTGAATGGACAGATATGTATGACAGAATGGCAAGAGAAGCTAAAGAAGAAGGATTTACGAAAATTGCCTATTTATTTGAAGCTGTTGGTAAAATTGAAAAAGAACATGAAGAAAGATATAGAAAACTATTAGAAAATGTGGATGGTGATATAGTATTTTCTAGAGATGGAGAAAAAATTTGGAAATGTAGAAATTGTGGACATATTTGCGTAGGAAAAGAAGCACCAGAGGTTTGCCCAGTATGTAATCATCCAAAATCTTTCTTTGAAATTAAAGCTGAAAATTATTAATAAATAGTAAAAATATATAAAATAGGAGTAAGAAGATTATATCTTACTCCTATTTTTAGGATTTTAGATAAATAAAAATACTTTATTTATAATTGTATTCTAAATAATTATCAAAAAAAATTCCATATATTATAGCAAAAACTCCAATTAATAATCCACTTCTAAAAACAATAATTCCACTTTTGTACATTACTAGTATGTAATATGTATTAAAATAATATAGTAGTAGTATACCAATAAAACATATAATAAATGAAATATTAAGAGTAATATTAACAAGTATTTTTGTCTTTTTATTTTTTAAAGAAAGATTATATTTATCCATTATAATTAGTCCTTTCTTAACATGTCTATGAATAAATAATAGCATTTTGATTGGAAGGTTACAATGGAAAAAAATTCAAAAAAACTTATGAGTTTATATCCTCATAAGTTTTCTTTTATAATCATAAATATTAAAATCTATTTTAATGTGTTTAATTTTTTTGCTAATGCTGATTTTTTTCTAGAAGCAGTGTTTGCTTTAATAACACCTTTTGTGCAAGCTTGATCAACTTTTTTTATAGCTTCTTTTAATAAAGTTTCTGCTTTATCTTTATTTCCTTCTGCTACAGCAAGTTCATAATTTTTAACAGCTGTTTTATATGCTGATTTTACCATATTATTTTGTAAAGTTTTTTTCTCTATTACACTTACTCTTTTTATAGCTGATTTAATGTTTGGCATATTCTTAGCACCTCCTCTTAGTTCATAAAGTAAATTTTACTTCAAATATTGTAACATGAATGTATTTAAAAATCAAGTGTTTTTAAAGAAATTTTTGTTAGATGGCTACAATTCACACAAATTTCACAATTGTGGTAGAAAATAATATTGTAATCTTAAAAATTCTATGATATATTTAGCACAAATGAAATACAAAGGAGGTATTTTATGATAGCTTTAGGTTCAGACCATGGTGGTTATAAGTTAAAAGAAGAGATAAAAAAATATTTTGATGAAATAGGAATAGAATATAAAGATTTTGGTGCTTATGATGAGATAAGGTCAGATTATCCAGTATTTGCTTCTAAAGTAGCTAAATCTATACAAAGCAAAGAATGTGATAATGGTATTCTAATATGTAAAACTGGTTTTGGAATGACATTAGTTGCGAATAAATATAAAGGTATAAGATGTGCACCATGTTATAATGAAGAAAATGCAAAACAAGCAAAAGAACATTTAAATGTTAACGTATTAGCATTACCTGCAAGCACACTTTCAATTAGTAAAGTAATAGGAATTATAAGAATGTGGTTAGGTTCTAGCTTCTTAGGTGGAAGATATTCAGAAAGATTACAAATGATAGAAGAAATTGAAAATGAGAATATGAAGTAGTAGAGAGGTATATTATGTGGGGAGATATAGCAATTGCATTTATGATAGCATTTATGACTGCATTTATGGCAACACCTCATACAATTAGAATTGCCAAAAAATTAGGTGCAGTGGACACTCCTAAAGATATTAGACGTATTAATAAAATTACAATGCCTAGACTTCGGAGGACTAGCTGTAATTGCTGGATTTTTTGTTTCAATTGTATATTTATTAATTATAATGACTATAGAAAATAAAATAGATTTAAATCAAGAAAATTATATAACAAAATTAATTGGGTTCACGATAGGAGCTTTAATTATAGGTGTAGTATGTTTTATAGACGATGTTAAAAATGTTCCAGCTATTGGAAAATTATTAGCTCAAATATTAGCTGCTATTGTTGTTGTAAAATCTGGAATTAAGATAGATAATTTAGATGTTCCATTATTAAATCTAGAGAATATGGGAAATACGTTTTATGTTTTGCTTACAATTTTTTGGATTGTAGGAATTACAAATGCCTTAAATCTAATAGATGGATTAGATGGACTTTCAACTGGAATATCGTTGATATCTTGTTTATCACTATTAATAATTTTTTCATTAAATGGTTCACCTATGATTTCAATAGTTTTAATAACTGCTCTTGGAGGAGCATTATGTGGTTTTTTACCATATAATTTTAATCCAGCTAAAACTTTTATTGGTGACACTGGTTCTAATTTTTTAGGATATTGTTTATCAATAATTTCAATTTTAGGAATAGCAAAAACTTATACAGCTATTGTAATAATAGCACCTTTAATGGTTTTAGCACTTCCTATATTTGATACATTATTTGCTATTGTAAGAAGAACTATTAAAGGTAAATCATTGAAAGCTATTATTGAGCCTGATGCTGGACATTTACACCATAAAATGTTAAAAAAAGGTTTTACTCAAAAACAAGCTGTTTTAATTTTATATGGGATTAGTGCAATATTTGGAATGTTTG
>DJXP01000035.1 GCA_002449785.1 Clostridiales bacterium UBA7001 | reverse complement strand
GGAAATTTAGATACTTCTTGTACTACTTTTGTCATTAGATCTACTGGATTTGATGCAATTAAAAATATACCTTTAAATCCACTATTTACAACTTGCATTGTTATATCTTTCATTATTTTTGCATTTGCAGTTGATAATTCTAATCTTGTTTGACCTGGTTTTTGATTTAAGCCAGCCGTAATAACTACTATATCTGCATCGCTGCAATCTTCATAATCACCTGCTTTTATTCTCATATGGCTAGATGAACAAGGAAGTCCATGAGCTAAATCCATAGCTTCACCTACTGCTTTTTCTTTTAATACATCTATTAATACAAGCTCATTTACACCACTAGATGTTCCTTGGCATAAAATTGCATATGCCATACTCATTCCTACAAATCCTGTCCCTACTAAAACTAATTTTCTTTTTCCTATCACTGTGCTTTCCCTCTTTCTTTTTATAATTTACGAATAAATATTATACTACTTTTTCTATAAACTTTCAAACAAAATATTTAATGTTACTATTTACAACTTTTAAGTCATACTATAAGCTAAGTATTATTAAATTTTGAAAAAAAACTGCGCCTTGAAAGTAATTTTTGGTTAAAAAATCTTTATGAATTTTATGGAAATAGTTCGAGCTTGCCTCGAAAGGGTGCCATAAAATTAATTTAGATTTTTAACAAAAATTAGCTTGAACAAGCATTTTTTCAAAAAATTAATAACAACTAGCCTTTTATAAGAATAATCGACTGTGAATAATAATAAATAATGTTTAGCAATTTTAATGTATATATTTATCTATTAATATTTTGTCTATTTTTCACCATCATTCCTCCATTTTCTAAATTTGATGTAACTATACTTTCTATTTTTAAAGATGATTTTTCTTCACCATTTATATATAATGTATAAGTATTTCCATCTTTTAAACTGTCATTAGACACTAAAATTGCACCATAAGTTTTATCTGTTTTAAATTCTGATATTATATCTCCTTCTTCATCTTTTATTGTAATTTCATCACCACTACTGCCATTTATACCAAAACATAAACTATATTGTTCAGATGTTAAACTTGGATTTTGCCACATTCCTGAAGCACCATATACTACTAAGTTTCCTCCTGTTACTTTAAATCCGCCATCAAAATCTAAAGCACCATTTCCATTACTTGATGTACCTGCAACAGTAACTGTCCCACCTGTCATTAGTATTGTACCATTAGCATCTAAGCCATCACCATCTGCATCTACATATATTGTTCCTCCGTTTATTTGAATTTGCACATTAGAATTACTTGATTTTTGCATTCCCATACCAAGCTCACTTGAAGAACTTCCATCAGTCCCATTTATTCCATCATCAGATGCTTTAACATTTATTGTTCCACCATTAATTTGAACAAACATTCCTTCTAATCCTTCATTAGATTCTTCAATATTAATAATACCACTACTTATTATTAAATCTTTTTCACTATGAATTCCATCATCACCTGCTTTTACAGTAATAGTACTATTATCTATAATTACATACCCCTTTGAATCATCTTCATCATTATTAGATTTAATTCCATCTTCTTTAGAAATAACTGTAATTACTGCATCTTTTATATCTACACTATCTTTACCTCTAATTCCATCATCAGCTGATGTTACTTCTATTGTAGCATTTGTAATTATTAAGTCATCTTTAGAAACAATTCCATCTTCATAATAACTATTTACAATCATTTTTCCAGTTCCATTTATTAGCAAGTCCGTTTTAGAAAAAATTGTACCATTTGGTTCATCATCCTCTGTAAACTCTGTATATTCAGTACCATCAGTAAATGTATTTGTGGTTCCATCTACTAAATTTATATAAATGTTTTTAGCATTTACTCCATTTATAACAGCAGTTTTTGAACAAGAAATACTTACATTATCAAAAACTAATATTACATTGTCATTATCTCTAGCATTAATTACTATATTACCATCAGCAAGAGTACCAGAAAAGTAATAAGTACCACCAGTGCTTATTGTTATTGTCCCATCATTTACAGTAGCACCTATACCTGTAATTTCTAATGAATCCAAATTAATCTTACAAGTATAATCTGAATAAGAAACTTCTCCTCGTTTGTCTTCCTGAGAAGCACTTGCTTTAATTTCTTCAACTTCTCCATTTGCTTCATTTAGCGTTTCAAATCCCATTTGCATATTATTTGTTTTTGAGCTCCCAGTAAACACTAAGCACTTTAGTAAAACTCCAAGTATAACTGCAAGTATTATAATTATTAACGCAAATACTATATTTTTATTTTTCATTATAATTCCACCTCACTAAATTCTTCTCTTTCAAGCATAACAAGCATATTAGCATTTCTAACTCTTATATCATCTAAAAAGCTTTTTTCATTTATATTTGACTTTATAGTTACCATATATGTAAGCTCAAATGTACTTCCCATATTAGTAGTTTTTACTTTTTGAAGTTCAACTTTATCTGTATATTTACTAAATATATCATCAAATACTTCACTATAATCTAAATTTTCTGGAATTACTACTTTTAGTTTCCTTCTTGATTTATCTTCTAATTTACTAAATATTTTATTGGCTATAATAATTAGTATTGCAACAATTATTGTCATCATTGCAGCATATAAAACATATCCCATTCCACATGCAAGTCCAATAGCCATAGACCAAAATACTGTTATTATTTCTTTTGAATTCCCTGGCATACTTCTAAATCTAATTAAACTAAATGCACCTGCTACTGCAAGAGATGTTCCTAAATTCCCATTAATAAGCATTATTACAGCTTCAACTAAAACTGGTAATACTGCAACTGTAAGTAAAAAATTAGGTGTTGTCTTTGTAGTTAACTTATGAACAAGACTCACTATTATTCCTAAAATAATTGCAACACCTAAGCTTATTAAACAGTTTTCCATACTTATTGTTGCTACTTCATTATAAAAAATACTTTCTAACATTTTTCTTCTCCTTTTATATTTTTATATAACTACACTACACAGGTTTTAGCTGTATTTGCACCTAAAACCAATTGTGTATATGCTTCACCATACTTTGAAAATCCACAAGGTGTAACTTTGCATTCTGTTAATAATTTTACAAACCAAAGTGGAATACTTTCTAATGTTTTTACTTCCATAATATATTTATCTGGTTCTAATATAAATCGTCCATAACTTCCTTTACTTAAATCTAAATTATAGTCTCTAGCTTTTATATTACTATCAAATGTTATTCTAAAATCGGGATTAGTCTTGTCAAAATAAGCCTCTCTATCATAGCTTATATACATTTTTTCATGTAAATCTAATCTATCAAAATAATAATCTAGTTCATTTTTAATTTGAATATTACTATTTGAAACTAATTTATTATTATTCATATATTTATTAAAATCATTTAATTTCATTCCAATTCTACGTTTTCCAACAATACTTTCCTCTTTACGCTTTATTTCTAAATAAACCATACTATTTTCATTTGGTACATTATAACTTCTTAATCTTACTTTTTCTTTAAAATATGGTTTAGTAATTGAGTGACTTATTAATTCATATTTATCAGTATCAAAATATATATTACATATAGTACTTTTTCCGTATTCATCCATTTTTACATATTTATTAATTTCTTCTCTAATTTTTAAATATTCATTTTTACTTATAATATATTTTTTTTCAACTCTTCTAAAAATATCATTCATACAGTTTTCCCCCTTCTTTAAATATATTATAAATATATAATTTAAAAATAAACTTAAATGAATATTAAAATAAACTTAAAATTAAACTTTTAATTTTAAACAGGATAATGATGATTTTAGAAAAAAAAAAAATCATCCTTTTCAGAATGATTCCTTTCATACTAATTTAAATACACAAATTAGACTTATAAACTTGGCTGGGGTGGTAAGATTCGAACTTACGCATGTCGGAGTCAGAGTCCGATGCCTTACCGCTTGGCGACACCCCAATATTTTTTACTTTTGAGTCACGAATAATCTTAATTCAGTATACAATAATTTTAAATTTTTTACAAGTAAAAAATTTATTATTTCTATGGACATTTTCATATTTTTTGTATATTATATATTTATACCGTTTTATTAGGAGGTTTAGCTGTATGTCAAAACATTTAAAAACTATATCTATAATTTTAATAATTTTTATAATCTCTTTAAATACATATTTTGTTTTAGCAACTTCAGATTCTTATGATGATGAAGAAACAAACTCAAGTTCAGAAGATTACTCATATAATAATAGTGCAAATAATAATGTTGTAAAAGAAAACTCATCAGAATCTTCTCTTCAATCTTTAAGTCCATCTTCTGTTACAAGTGTAACAAGTAAAGAAAATTACTCACAAGCAAATCTAGAATTAAATAATATATTATGTATTATATTAATTTCAATTGGTATATTATTAATACTATTTGCTATTGCAATTTTAATAAGAATAAAAAAATAGAAAAAACTCTAATTAATATAATTAAAACTCTAATAGAAATAACCATTCTATTAGAGTTTTATTATTTTATTAATTCATTAGTATTTTTATTAGCCATTATCTTGAGTTGCATAATACCAAATTGCTGCAATAATTACAATTGCTGCTACAACTAAAATAACCCACATCCATGTGGTAGTTGTCATTGTACTAAAATTATTTGTTGTACCTTCGACATCTGTTCTTACAACATTGTAGTCTCCTGCCATGTTCATATTTCCAATATTATTTACTCCGTTTTCCACCTTATTTACCATATTTTCTGTACCATTCATCATACTGTTTATACCATTTTTCATACTATTTCCAGCATCTCTTATAGTATTTCCTGATATCATATTGTTAAAACTATCACCTGTTTTATCAACAGATTGCATTATTTCATTTCCTAAATTAATAGAATTATTATCATTTGCAAATGAAAATCCAGAACATAAGCTAAGAACTATTATAGCTATTATTGTACTAATTAATGCTTTATTTGCCATAATAATTTTCCTTTCTTATAAGATTATATGAAAAAAATTTTTCATATATTTTATTATTAATCTTATAGAAAAAAATATTCAACTAATATTTGTGAAAATAATTTATTCATTAAAGCTAATATTTATGTTTTCAACTTTGGTATTAAACTGTTTTTCAATTATATTTTGAATCTGTGATATCTGTTCAGTACTTAATTTCTTATTTTCTAAAACAACATTTATTTTTCCATTATTTACTAAAATTACAACTTCTTCAAATCCTTTGTTTTTAATTAAATTTTCAGATATCATTATTCCATTTTTTATATTTGATATATTAGATATTTCTTGAATTGCAATAGCTTTTTGTTCAGCAGAAATATTTTGACTATCTACCATATTCTGATAAGTTTCTATTATTTCCGAATACATTCTATCTCTTTGAATTTTAGTATCTTCAAAATAGTTATTTTTTTTAACTTCGTCATTAGGAACAATAGCATCTGAAGTACTTTCAATATTAACTAGATTGCTATTTACTTGATTACTATTTACTGGATCACTATTTACTAATTCTACATCACCCAAATTTATTTCATTGCTTCTTGAAGACACTTCTAAAAAATCTTCTTTATTATTTAAATTAAAATTATAATATCCTACTACTATTAAAACAAAAGCTGTGATTACCAATAATTTTTGCTTAGTTTTTTCTTTATTATATTCTTTATTAATATTCATATTGCTTAATCATCTCCCATTTCAAAAACTTGTATTTTATGAGCAGGTAAACCAGTAACTGCAATTACAGCATCAATAATATTGCTTTTAATCTTTCCATCTGATGCACCATTTGCAGTAATAATTGCTCCTTCAATTTTAGGACTTAAAACTTTTTCTGTAACAATATTAGCTCCCGAGTCTGTAATAATATCTTTTTGATTATTCTCTGTTTGAATTTTTCTAGTTCCACCTGATGTATCTGTTTCTTCAGTTGTGCTTGTACTTGAATTAATATTGTAAACTGGTATTATACTACTAGTTTCAGAATACGTAATTAAAACAGAGACTTTTCCAACACCTTCTATTTTTTCCAAAATCTTTTCTAATCTTTTTTCTAAATCATCATCTAAAAATTCAGTTTTATTGCTATTTATCGCAAGTTCAACACCAACTTCATTTTTATAATCTTCTTTTTTATTATCATTTCCTTTTAAGATTTTATTAATAACAATTATTGTAATTATTAATATGATTAAAAAAGAAATCAAGTTTTCTACTCTTTTTTCTTTATTAGTAAAAATATTTTTTATTTTTTCAATCATAGTATTTCTCCAATTCATTTAATAATAATGTTTTCTTTTTTTATAGCATACTTTTCTATAAGGATTTTTTCTATATCTTCATAGCTTTCATCTTTTAATTCTTCTTTTCCAATAATAACCGGTTCTATATTATTAATCTTTTCATTTTTACCTAAAATTTCCAATTCAATTTTTTCAACATTTGTATAGTCCTTATCAAAAAGAATATTTATATTATTAACTTTATAACCTAAGTTTGTAATCTCAAGTTTTATATCATTTTCAAGTCCATTTATATACACTTTTCTAATACTATCTGCATAGTCTTTAACACTACTTGAACTCTGAACTGTATCAATATTTATATAATTTTCAAAATTTATATCATAGTTTATTAAATCTAAAATAGGGTTTATTGTAGAAAATATTATATAAATTCCTATCACTACTTTAATATATTTTTTATTATTTTCATCTGGAATTAGCATTTCTATTATAATTGAAATAATAACAGCAATTACTAATCCCTCACACCAATTTCTCAAAATCTTAATCATATTTTCACCTATACATTATTACACTATTTGTCATTTTTATAACTATAGTTATTCCAATTATAAACATTATTGATACTGAAAATAATATTGCAAGTATTATTTTATAACTATCTGCTAATTCTTCTATTAATTTTACAATTCTAGCATCTGCAATTACTTCCGAAACAGCTGATGTTAACTTAAAAGAGATCCAAAATATAGATACTTTTATTATTGGAACAAATACAATACCAAGTATTATTATAACTCCAACTATTCCTACTGAATTTTTTAAAATATTTCCACAACCTATTACACTATCTACCGTATCCCCCATTATTTTACCAACAATAGGAATAAAATCAGAAACAGCAGCTTTTGCAGTCTTTGCTGTTACACCATCTACTGAACTTGTTAAAGTTCCTTCCAAAGAAAGACTTGTAACAAATATTGTAAGCACTATTCCTAAAATCCATATTATTGATGATTTTAAAAATTTTGATAATCTTCCTAAACTTACTTCATTAGAAATATTTGAAATAATACTAACAGTTATAGAAACTAATAAAAAAGGAATTATAAAATTATTTATAAATATTCCTATAAAATTAATCATAAATAAAAGGATTGGCTCAATCATACTTGTAGTTGTAATCATTCCAGTTGTCAGCATAAGTGTGGTCATAAGTGGTAATAAACTATTCATAAAATTTGTAATGTTTTGGATTGAAATCTTTGTTAATTCCAATATTGATACAAAACTATTAATTATAAGTGTCGTTATAATTAAATATTGTGCAAAATAAGCCACTTGACTAGCCGATTTATTCTGTAAACTATCTATTACTGCTTTCAAAATACTATGTATAATTATAACAGCTAATACTGAAACAATTATACTCATCACAGATGTTAATTCTCTGGAAAAAATATCGACGAGTCCTATATGTCTTAAACTTTTTCCAATATTTCCACTTAAGCTATCATAAAAAAGCTCTTTAATACTTATATTTTCAAAATTATTATTAGTAAATTTTTCTGCACTTTCCAAGAAACTATTTATACCTAGCATATCTGCTTCTGAGTTTAGTAATTCTTCCATATGATCCTCCATCAATTTTTATAATAAATTAAGGCAATAATTTTACTAATGCTTCTAATGTAACAGATATTACTGGAATAGACATTGAAATTAATATTATTTTTCCACCTAAATCAATTTTATTTGCAATAGAAATTTCACCTGCATCTTTACATATACTTACAGCATATTCAATTAAAACTGAAATACCAGTTAATTTTAACAATAGTTTTATAAATTCATTATTATAATTATTATTATTTGAAATTTCGTTAACAAAATCTATTATTTCTTTTATCGTTCCTAATGAATAAAAAAGTATTATTGCACCACCTATCAGAACAGCATATATATAGTATTCTTTTTTATATTCTTTTAATACTATTGTAATTATTAGAGTTATAAATCCAATTCCTATAATTTTTATAACATCCATTACAAATTAAACACCGTCCTCACAGTTTCAAATAAAGTACTTATTTCTTTTACAACAACAGTTAAAACAATTATCATACCGGCAAGTGTAGTCATCATAGCTTGGTCATCTCTTCCAGCTCTTGTTAATATTTGATGTAAAACTGCAACTAAAATTCCAATTCCTGCTATTTTAAGTAATAAATCTATATTCATTTATTCTCAATCCTTTCTTTAAATTTAGATTAAAACAATACATATTCCAAGACCTAAAACGATCCCAATTGTTTTAAATAATTTACAGTTTTTTTCTTTTTCTAATTCTGCTTTATTTAATTGCATATTTATTAAACTTATACATAAATCTATTTCATTTACCTGCCCTTTTACATCTGTTTTTCCAAGCATTTTTCCTAGCATTTTTATATGTTCTCTATCTTCTTTATTAAAACTATTTTGAGTATTATTTACAGCTCTATTCCATGATAATGTTATATTTGTTTCATCTTTTAAAGCATTAGAAAAAATATTTTCATCATTTTCATATATACTTTTTGATATATCTTCAAAAATATTTTTCAAAGGTTCATACGTAAATTCAATTTTACTCTTAAACATTATAAGTGCATTTTGAAATCTATTAAGTTCAAACACCCTATTTTCATAACTTTGAGATTTATATTTTCCTAAATATGCACATATTAACAATATACAAATTAAATTAATATACTTAAAAACTATCATCTATTTCCTCATAAGTTTAAATACTTTGTTTAATAAATCTTTCATATTGCATATTTTTTTTATTCAAATTATAAACTTCTCTCAAATCACCTTTTATTTCTGTACTCAAAAAAATAATAACTTCAAAAATATGTGAATTCATTAGTTCTTTAAGCACGGAATTTAAATATATGTCATCAAAATTACTACCATGTGCTGTAAATATTCCTTTACATCCTGAACATATAGCATAATTAATTGCCTCTACATCATCTTTACTTCCTATTTCATCTGCTACAATCACCTTAGGTGCCATCGATCTTACTAACATCTTTATTCCAATTGATTTAGAAACATTTTCTATTACATCACTTTTTATTCCTATATCATTTTGTGGAACTCCTTTGTATAATGCCGATATTTCACCTCTTTCATCAACTATTCCAATATTTAATCCCTTAAAATTTAAATGTTTAATTCCATTCGAAATTTGTCTTACAATATCTCTTAAAACAGTGGTTTTTCCATAACCGTGGTGGTGCGACAATTAATGTACTAAATATAGAATTATTGTTTTCATCTAAAATATGTTTTAGAGCTTTTTGTCCAGAACCGATAACTTGTCTAGAAATTCTAAAATTTAAACTATTAATATAATTAATATTAATTACTTTTCCATTTTGAATAACACATGAACCTGTAACTCCTACTCTATGACCGCCTTGAATAGTGACAAATCCTTCAGCGATTTGATTTTGATAAGTATAAATTGAATTTTCACATACTAGTTGTAATATAGTTAAAATTTCTTCAGGAGATACATAATATTTAATAGCTTTTTCATTATTGCTATACTTTAATAATATTGGCTTTGAAACCCTTACATGTATTTCTTCTAGTTCATCTTTTTTTTCTTTTGTTTCATTATTTATTAAAACTTGCATCTTATCTGGAAAATATTTCAAAACATCATTCATTAAACTTGTCCTTTCTTTTGTATTAATAATATATATTCATAAATTTATTATTTAGAACTATAAATTTTGGAATATTTTAATTAAAAAGGCAAATACTAAGAAAAAATATATAATAAAAAGGTGAACATATGATTAAAGAATTATTTAATAAAATGTTCGAATATAAAGAAAACCAAACATATAGTTTTATTTTGCCAGAATCGTCAAATAATATTTCAGAAAATCAATTTAATAAAAAAGACTCAACAACTGTATTCTCAAAAATTGAAGAAAATAAGAAATATCTTCAAATAAAATATAATATGTTAATAAATTCAGACATTAAAATCAGAGAATTCAATTTAACATTTAAAGCAAAAACCTATCCTGCATTTTTAATATATATTGATGGAATGGTAAATGATGAGAGTATAAATAATTATGTTTTAAAACCTCTATTTTTAAGAAACAATATAAAAATGCAAGAAAATACAAAAAAATTTCAAAACAAAACAACCAAAAAAATATACTATAAATTTGATGTTGAAAACTATTTACATTCTAGCCTAATACCTCAAAATACTGTTCTAAAAGAAAACAATTTTTCAAAAATTGTATCTTATATTAATTCTGGATTTTGCGTCCTTTTCATAGAATCTATAAAAAATGCGCTATGCATTGAAGCTAAAGGATTTAAAGGGAGAAATGTAGATAAACCTGTAACTGAATCTGTTGTTAAAGGTGCACATGAAGGATTTGTTGAGAATATTAGAACAAACACTTCAATGCTTAGAAAAATTATAAACACCGAAAAACTAATTATTGAAGAAACTGAAGTGGGCGTTTTAAGTAAAACTAAAGTTGCAATTTGCTATATAAAAGATCTAACAAATGATGACTTAGTATCTGAATGTAAATATAGAATTAATAACCTAAAACTTGATTATTTAATTTCTTCTGGTCAATTAGAACAATTTATTAAAGATAATGCTAAAGGTCCATTTCCACAAACTATTTCAACAGAAAGACCTGATAAAGCTTCTAATTATTTACTTCTTGGTCGCATAGTAGTTCTAATAAATTCTTCACCTTTTGCAATTATTCTTCCAGCCACATTAGTTGATTTTTTATCTTCACCAGAAGATTTTAATTTAGATTATAATTATGCAAATTTTTTACGTTTTTTACGATTTATTGCGCTTTTTTGTGCATTACTAACACCAGGTATATATATTGCAATTACAACATACCATTTTGAAATTATTCCATCTGAATTATTATTTACAATTATAGCAGCACGTGAAGCAATACCATTTCCTATATTATTTGAAATAATAACTATGGAAATTTCATTTGAGCTTATACAAGAGGCAAGTATTCGTGTTCCCTCTTCATTTAGTACTACTGTTGGTATAATAGGAGCACTTATATTAGGAGACGCTGCTGTTTCAGCAAATATAGTAAGTCCTATATTAATTATAATAGTAGCTTTTACAGGGATTTCAGCATTTGCTATTCCAGATAATTCTCTTAGATTTGCAATTAGAATGTTTAGATTTATGTATACAATTTTAGGATATTTTGCAGGTTTTCTTGGAATTGCTTTAGGCTTTTTCATACATTTGCTCACTCTTTCTAGTCAGTATTCATTTGGAGTACCATTTTTTACGCCATATATGCCATTTGACAATTTCACCAAAAATGAAAGCTTATATATTAATCCTGTATGGAAAAGAGAAAAAAGAAATAAATTTCTAAATACCAAAAAGCCAAACATTGAACCACATATAAGTATGACCTGGAGAAAGGATCAAAAGTGATATTCGAAATTTGAAAGGAATATTTGTAATGGAAAATAGTTATAAAATAAAAAATGGTGAAGCTATTTGCCTTATAATTCTTCTTATGATTAACAAGCTTATTTTAAATGTACCATATTATATCGTTGAACTAGTTGGAAATGGTGCAATTATAAATATATTAATTATTGGAATAGTTGATTTTATTGTACTTTTAATAATAGTAAATCTAATTGATAAATTTGAATCAATGGATTTACTAGACATAAGTGGATATTTAGGTGGTCCTATACTCAAAAACATTATAGGCTTTTTTAATATAATTTTTTTCTATTTAGTATCAAGCATTACTTTAGTCGACTTTTGCAATGTCTTGCATAATATATATTTTTCAGATTTTTCTATTATTTATATAGTACTATTTTTTATAATAGGGATTTCAATTGCGAATTTCATAGGAATAGAATCAATTTCACATCATGCAACTTTCATTGTTCCACTAATTATTGTAAGTATATTTATAACCTTTTTTTTTACATTAAAAAATCTTTCAATAGAAAATATTACACCAATTTTTGGAAAAGACTATTATACTACTTTTGTAAAAGGATTATCTAATGCATTTTCAATGTATATAATTGTTTATATTTACTATGTTAAACCATTACTTAAAAATCAAGAAGATTTTAAAAAAATATCAATTATATCATATATAATTTCTTACATTTTACTTGCATCTACAGTTATATCAATGCTAAGTCTTTTTGAATCAAATTCAAACAATATACCAATAAATTCATTATTCCTTTTATCTAGGCAAATAGAACTTGGTGATTTTTTAAAAAGAATTGATTCTATTTTTATTTTACTTTGGATTTCAGCTAGTTTTTCATATTTAAGCTTAATTATTTTTGCTATAAATAGAACAATAAAAAAATTATTTAATATATCAAATGAAAAAATGATAACATTTTCATCTTGCAGTACTCTATTTGGTTTGTCTTTAATACCATTAAATGTTTCCCAGATTCAGTTTATTGAAAATACTATATATAGATATATAGTTTTAGCATTTATTTTTATTATTGGAATTGTACTTCTCATACTTGCTAATATGAAAAGAAGGAGACTTTTAAATGAAAAAAAAATTTAGATTGCTAACAGTAATACTTATTATAATAATTTCAATCATTAGTGGAAATACAAATGTTAATGGCATTGATAAATACTATTTTGTAATTGCAATTGCATTAGATAAAAGTGATGATAACAATTTATTAAAACTAAGTGTTCAAATTCCTTCTAATTCAAGCAATAACTCTAAGGAAGGCGACTCATCACAATCTAGCAATTCTAAAATATACTCTGTAGAAGGAAGAAGTATTAATGAATGTATAACAATTTTAAATAATTATTTAAGTAAAAAAATAAATCTATCACATTGCTCTGCACTTGTTATTTCAGAAGAACTCTCCAAAGAAGGTATTAGATCTTACTTTAATACTTTTAATAATAATAGTGAATTAAGACATAGCTGTCAAATATTAATAAGTTCAGAAAAAGCTTTAACGGTTTTAGAAAATGTTTCTACATCTGGAGAAGTTTTTTCATCAAGATTATATGATTATTTAACAACTTCTGTTAATTATACAGCTTATACTGAAAAATCAACTTTTGGTACCATTTTTAAATCTCTAAACAATAATTATAATGATTTATCTGCAATTTATACTTTAGTATCAGATAACATAGTTCAAACTTCTGGTATTGCAGTTTTTAAAAATGATAAAATGGTTGGAGTAATTGATGCCAATAATTCAATGTCAAATTCAATAGTTTCTAACACTTTAAACACCTGTGTTATAACTATCAATAACCCCTTTGAGGAACAATCTAAAGTAGATTTAAATATTAGTTTATATAAAAAAACAAAAATAGATATTGATATATTACATGGAAAACCATTAATTAAAATCGATGTATTCCCTGAAGGAACAATCTTAAGTTCAGGACAATCATTTGATTTTACAGATAATAATAATATTAAAAAAGTTCAAGATTCTGTAAATTTATATTTAACCAATAATATCAAAGAATATTTATATAAGATCACTAAAGAATATAATTCAGATATAGTCGGCTTTAAAGGTATTTATAAATCTAAATTTTTAACTGAAAAAGATTTTGAACATGTGCATTGGGATGAAATATTTCAAGATTCAGTTTATGAAGTATCTGTAAATACATTGATTACTTCTAGTCAATTATTTAATAAGGAATAATAAATCTGGAGGAATTATGAAATTAGTTGCATTTATCTTAATAATTTATGCATTTATAAAAAGTATATATTATGGACTTTTTGAAATAAAAGAAAAAAAGAATAGGCCAGGTGGGTATATTACTATATTTCTAGCAACCCTTGGGCTTATTCTTCCTTCATTAGTCTTATTTAATTTTCACTAATTATTATCAACTTTAATTTCTAACATTTTATCTTTTAGCTCTTTTTCGATTGTTAATAATTCTTTTTCAGCTTCAACTCTTTTTGCACGACCTGTTTCATGAATTTCTAATACTTTATCTAATGTTTCAATAATATCTTTATTAGTCTTTTTTAGTGTTTCAACATTTACTATAGACTTTTCAGATTCTTCTGCAATTTCTATTGTACCTTGTTTTAATAATTCACTATTTTTTTGAAGCATTTCATTAGTTGTATCTGTAACAGCTTTTTGAACTCCTAAAGCATCTTTAGCATTAGCTAAACCAAGTGATATAACAATTTGGTTTTTCCAAAGTGGAATAGTATTTATAAGTGAACTTTGAATTTTTTCTACTAATTCACTATCATTATTTTGAATTAATCTTATTTGTGGAGCCATTTGAATTGAAATTATTCTTGTAGTTTTTAAATCATATAATTTTTTTTCAAATCTATTAATAGTATTTACCATATCATTAACTTTTTGAACATCTGCTTGTTCACCACTTTCTTCTGCTTTTTTCTTAAGCTCTGGTAAAACAACATTTCTAAGTTCATCTAATTTCTTTTCACCTGCTATAATATATAATGATAATTCTTTAAAATACTCTAGATTCTTTTCATACATTGTATCAAAAATAGTAATATCTTTAAGCATTTTTATTTTTTGTGTTTCTAATTGTTTTTCAATTTTACTAATATTTGTTTCAACTTTGCTGTATTTTGCAATCATTTTATCTATTTGCTTTCTAACATTAAAGAAAATTCCTGAAATTCCTTTTGGACTTAAAGTATCAGGTACATCTGTATTAAAATCTTTTACTTCTGCTACAAGTTCAGCTAATAAATCTCCAGCTTCTCCTGTTGATTTTGTTTTAACATTTTGAAGAACAGTATCAGAAAATGCTGATATTTTATTTTGTGCAGCAGATCCAAATTGTATTACTTGAGAAGTATCTGTAACATCTATTTTTGAACAAAAGTCATCAATAGCTTTTTTCTCCTCTTCTGATAATAATTCATAATTTAATGAATTTTCTACTTTTTCTTCTGTTACTTCTTCTCCATTTAATATTTCTTTTTCAATTTTTTCCTGAGCAACCTTTGGCTCAATTTTAAGTTCTAATGCTTCACTCATTTTTTTCTCCTTCCATTTATTTATTTTCACTTAAATAAGATATTAAATTTTCATACATACTCATTTTTAAACTTGAAACAGTACTTGTAATTGTTTGTGGTATACCATTTATTCCTAAACTTGAAACATCATAACTACCACCTGTAACACCTGTTCTAAATCCGTATTTTTCCCAAGCAATTTGTCCTATTTCCGGATCCTCAAATACTTGCATATATTTATTTCCTTCTTCAGTAAATGTTGCTATACAGTGAGAATTCCATATTGTAGGTGAAGGATATAAAACTCGTATATGATCTTTTACTTGATTAAATCCATCTGGATTAGAATTTGCAAATTCTACCATGCTTTTTTCATAATCAACAATCATAGGTTCCCCACCCATTCCTGTTTTTAAATATCTATCAAATAAATCAGCTGGTGTATTGTTCATATAACCTGATTTTTCATAAAATTCTTTTAGTTTAGGTAAATTTTCTTGCATTGATGTATCAGTAACATTTCCTTCACACATAATAGATAATAGTAAGCCATAATATGTTGCTCCTGGTGAAGATGTAACAGGATCTGTTGAAGCAATATTTATGCTTCCATATAACATATTCAAACCAATTTCAGACCATTTTTTACCTTCTAAGATATATCCTAAAAGTTTGTTCATATCTGTAATATAATATGTTCCATCTTGAATTGTTACTATATTTTCAGTAATTAATGCATCTACAACTGTATCCCAACTATAAATTACTATTGGAGTATTTAATGTAAGTCCTCCATTTAAAACTCTATATCTTTCTGCTTCACCTTTAGAGCTGTCTGGAGAAAGTTTATAATAATCATAAAATCTTTGATCAGAGCAAAACATTAAATCATATTTGCTTCCATCTTCTCTAACAAGTGGATTAATTATTAATTTTCCATTACTCCAACCATCATAGATTGGATTAATCCCATATTTGTTTTTCATTATTTCATTAACTTTTTCATCTGCTAAAAAATCTTCTTTTCCTCCACCAACAGCTATTGTAACATCAGTTAAGTTTTCTGCGTGAATTCCATCTTCTTCAAAAGATTTTTTAGAATCTTTATAAAACTTTAATCCAATTATTCCTAGTATTAAAATGGCTAATACTATGATTCCAACTACCTGTTTTTTCAATTAATTTACCTCCTTACTATATGTTATATTTATTTTTTAATATTAAAATCATCTAGATTACTAAATCCATCTGAATTAAGCATCGACTCAAATACCTTTATTTCTGCATCTGTATCTATTATATCTGATTGATATAGATTAGACAATTGAACTTTAAAAGATTTGTTAATTTTTTCAATAATATCTTTTGTAGATTTCATGACTTTTTTACTGTCACTGCTTTCTAATCTCTGATTTTCTATATCATCATACCTTTTTAAAATTTTAAGTGTTACTGGCAGATAATAACTAAAAAAATTATCTGCTTTATCTAATTTGTCAGGATTTTTTGATATAGTATCTATTATTTTACCTGAAGTTTCGTGAATTTCTACAATATTTTGCACAAGTTCCTTATCATCTATCTTATTTCTCATTTCATAAATTGAAGCATTTTCCTTTTTGGCTTCATTTAATAGATCATATAAATTTTTCTTTTTATCAATTCCAATTTCTTTTTTATTTTCAGAAAAAATCAAATTACTTGCACCAAAACCAACAGCAGCAATACCTAGTGATGGTAAAATAGAAACACCTAATGCTAGATATGGAATTGCAAAAAAAGCACTTCCTATAGCAGCTGAAATTATAGTACCTTTATAATTTTCTTTATCACTCATTAATTATATCCTCTCACTTCTTTAAAGGCTTTAAGTAAGTCAGTTTTTCCATCAAAAACTTTCGCATTCGTTAAATCTGCAATGTCATTTAATTCTTTTTCATATGCATCTCCAAATGTAATAGAATATATTGGGATTTCCTTATTTAAAGTTTTATAGTAATTATTTAAAGATGAAAAACTACCCATATTAGATTGTCCATCTGTCATTAAAATAACAGATATATTATATGTGATTGTATCTTCTTTAGATAATATCTTTAAAGCTTCTATTGATGTATCATAAATATTTGTTGAACCTCTAGGTGATAATCCTAATATGTTGTCAATTAAACTCTTTGTATTTGTTCCATCATTTGTAGACCATATATCTATAACATTTGTACTAAATGGAATAACTGTTATTTTATCTTTTTCAGAATATTGAAGCAGATCTTTTTTTGCTTTTTCTTCATCTAAAATATACTCCATAGCTTGAGTCAGCTCCTCATACCCATCTCCATACATGCTTCCAGAATAATCTAATCCAAAAACAGTATGAACAGGTTTTCTAAGCTCTGTTTGATACATAGCTAATGCTTCACCTATAATTTCTGTATTTGGAAATTTTATTGGTACGATATATTTTGTAGTATCAATTCCCCAATTAGGATTAAAAATATCTTTATCAGCATTTAAGTTAATACCACCATACCATGTTCTTCTTCCTGTTTTAGCTAGTTTTTCTTGTCCGCTATTGCTTAAAATATATTTTTGAATTTTTAAAAACTCTTCTTCTTTAGATTCATTTCCATTATTTATATATGCTAAAGGTGAATCTGAAATTGAAACACCATCAATTGGATATAAAACATATAATGTTTCTTTTCCCTCTTGTTCTAGCTTCTTATTTATATTAATTATTGAAGACTCATAAGTTACAACTGCTTCATATGAACCATTTAAAAACATCTCTTCTAGAAAGTCTTCACTACCTGAAGATCTTTCTAACCCTGTAAATAAATTAACTAATTTTTGCTTAACTTCTGCATTTTGTATATTTTCTTTCTTTAAAACCTCTGGGCTACCAGCAATCGAATATAAAAGTCCAAGATAAGCTGTTGCACCACTATTTGTTTGAGTAGGATTAGCCATACTGAATTTTAATTTACCTGATTCAATACTATTTATTATATCTTCAGTATAAATATCTTTTCCTATAAATCCAAGTTCATTTGCTTTAGATTTTTTTACAGCAAAAACAACCGGATTAATACTAGTTGACTCTGAATCCTTGGTTTTTACATCACTATTTAGCATATAAAGCCAAATTGAATTAGAAGCCCAAACTGCATCATATTTCTCACCAGAATTTAATTTTTCCATTATATCTAATGTACCAGCATAATCTATTTGAACATCTATTCCTTCTTTTTCAGCATAGTCTAATACAATACTTTCCAAGTCTTCATTTTCTTGACTTGAAATTATTTTAAATTTACTATCTTCATTTCCATCAAAAATTTCATTAACTTTTGAATTATTGCTCATAAAATATAATCCAATAATAATAATTATTATTACAATTATACTAAATTTTGTATTATTTGTTTTTTTCACTTATTTTCCTCCAATAATACTACTTAATTTAATTAATTTTATTTTATTTTTTCAATTTTGTAAATATTTTAATCCTTATTTGTTGATATATTTTTTAATAAAGATGAAACTATTATTCCAACTATTCCACAAATAACAAATATATTTGAATTATCTAATAAAGAATACAATATCTCTTTTATTATATTTATTACTAAATTTGTCATTGCAGTTGAAAAAAGTACAATATTATCTATATCAAAGTTTTTAAACACTAAGTTTACAGTTAATTTTAATATAACTCCAATACTTAAACTAGAAATTGATAAATACTGAATAGCAATTAATAAATTTTTTCTGTTTATTAGTATAAAAACAAATAACAATATTAGTAAAGCAATTATCGGTAAATGCCATATTTTTTGATTAATATCTTGCAACTTTTGTACAACATTATGAATAATTGGAAATACTTGCAAACTACTATTATATTCATCAATATTAACATTTGTTTTATACTCATTTACTATTAAATCTTCAAAATCTGAAATATTTTTCCTTCCTTGGTCATTTAATTTTAAATTTTGTCCTTCAACATAAGATACAATCTTTTGTTCTAAATTAGCTCTTACAATATCATCACTTATTTTTATTTCAGTTCCATCATAAATATATTCTAATATACTATTTGTATCATTCTTAATCATTTCATCTGTATATAAATTATTTATAGTATCTTCTGGAAGACCTGATTGATAAATATAATTTTCAAAACCACTTTGAACGTCTCTCGAAATTTGTAAATATACCTGCATTTCTTCCATTTTATTTAACATATAATTCTTATTTAATAGTTTATTTGACAATATATTTTTACCTAAAACAATGAATGTAATAATAACAAGTAAAAACGCAAATATCACATTTAAAATTCCTTTTATAATTTTCATATTAAATCCCATTTCCTCACTTTATTTAATACAATATACTACTTTTATTTAACTATGTCTGCATATACCACATATCTTTGTGATGCATGACCTATATTATTTATTGGCCAGCATGTATAAAGCATTAATATTTCTTTATCTTTTTGAACAGGAACTTCATCTACATCGTCTTCATTCACTATTTTAGTTTTAGAAACTTCATAATTAAAAGTTCCATATGTTGTTTTTAAAGATATTATATCTCCAACTTTTACTTTAGGTAAATTAGCAAAAAAGCTTTTAAAATTATGTCCTGCCATTATTACGCTTCCACCTTCTCCAGGAAAATAAGAAGTTTCATCATGAGCAATTCCACTTTTTAAGATAGTATAATTTGCACCATAATAAACTGGCAGATTTAAATTAATACTATCAATTTGTATATCTGCATATTTAGTTCCAAAAGTTGGATAATTAACTAATACATTTCCTTCTAAAACCGGAGAAATATTTTGAGGTTCTTCGGGTTTAATAGTTATTATTTGTAAAAGATGAGTTGCCATTACAAATTTTTCTTCACCTATTTTTACAGCACAATAACATATAACTATAATAAAGAAAAAAGCAACTATTAAATCATATATAGTTGCTTTTATAATTCCAAATATTTTTTTCAATTAAATTAAGCTCTTTTCTTTCTAACTACTAATGCAACGGCAACTATTGCTACAGCTGAAAATGCATATACTGCATAATTTGAACCTGTATATAATAATTTTCTTCCTGTTGAAGTAGCAGCTGCATGAGCTGAACCTGAACCACCAGCTGGAGCTGTTCCAGGATCTACTACTAATGAATCAATATTTCCTGATAAAATTACTTTTCCATTTTTAGTTAAAGAATATGTTCTTTTACTTAAATCTACTGTTAAATTTGCACCTGCTTTACTAGCAGCTGATTGTGCATAAGCCACTATTTGTGCTTGTTGAGCAGCAGATAAATTATTATGATTTGTAACTCCAGAATTTCTAACAACCATTTCTGCAGCTACTATATCATTCATTATTGAATCTGATGTTGCATCATCTAATCTTGCAGCCAAATTTACTAATTTTTGCTTAGCATCATTAGATAATTCCCATAACATTCCATTAATATTATGAACTGTTCCTATATATGCTTTTAAATCTGCGTTTGCAGCTTTAACTGTTGAAGCAATGCTAGCAACTGTCATAATTATTAAAGCTAAAACCAATATTTTTGAAAACTTTTTCATTTTTTCCCCTTTCAAACCTTAAAATAATATCATTATCATTATAGTACTATCTATTTTTTTTTTCAAGTTATTTTTTATTTTTTTTTTGTATTTTAATTTTAATTATAGAAGGTTACACTTCACAGCCAATAATATTTCATATAGAACTAGTTATTATTAAAGTCTGTGAATTGTAACTTTAAACGCCTGCACTTGTCTTATTTTAGCAGTTTTTTTCACAAATTAAGTTGATTTCCAACAAATATTATGATAAAATATTTAAGATAAATGAAATAATGAAAAGGAGAGATTATTATGGCAGATGTATATATGGCAGGAGATTTGAGAAATAATACTACATTTGAATTAGATGGAAATGTTTTTAAAGTTGTTGAATTCCAACATGTAAAACCTGGTAAAGGAGCTGCATTCGTTAGAGTTAAAATGAAAAATGTAATAACTGGTGCTGTTATTGAAAGAACATTTAACCCATCTGAAAAATTACAAGGTGCAGAAATTGAAAAAAGAGAGATGCAATATTTATATAATGATGGTGGATTATATTATTTAATGGACAATGAAACATATGAACAAATTCCACTAAATGAAGAACAATTAGGAGATGCTTTAAAATATATTAAGGAAAACATGAATGTTACCGTTCTATCTTTTAAAGGTAAAGTTTTTAATGTTGAACCACCAATGTTTGTTGAACTTGAAGTTACATATACTGAGCCTGGATTTTCTGGAAATACTACTACAACATCTGGAAAACCAGCAACTTTAGAAAATGGTTTAGAAATTTCGGTTCCTTTATTTGTTGAAATCGGTGATAAAATTAGAATAGATACAAGAACTGGTGAATATATGGAAAGAGTTTAAAACTTAAAAATAATCGAATGGATTGACGGCTTGGCCGTCTTTTTTTATAGTTAAATGTAAGTGACATCCTGTTGTCGCTCCATTAGTTGTTCTACCAGATGAATCTTTATATTTATTATTAGGCACATTTTCTACATACTTAGGTCCCACATTACCAATTACTGACCCACTATTTACAACGGTTCCGAACAGATACTATGTAATTAGGAGAAACATGACAATAAGATATATTATAATTATTGCTTTCAACAGTAATTGTAAATCCACCTGCACCTTTAAACCCTATAAAAATAACTTTTCCTGTTGTTACAGAATAAATATTGGTACCTTCTGGTGCAGCTATATCTATGCCAGAATGATATGTAGATGCACCTGACGTTGGTGAAACTCTTTTTCCAAATGGTGAAGTAATTCTATGAAATCCAGGTAATGGCCAAAAAAAGTCAGTATTAGAAAAATAATATGTTAACTCTTCTCCACTTAAATTAATATCATCTAAATTAGTATTTGTATTTTGAAAACAAATATAGAAACATAAAATAATAATTACTGAAAAAAATATTAAGATTGAAATTGAACTAAAATAAATTTTTGAAAAGAAATTAATAATTATGACCTCCTTTATAATAAAAAATAGGTAAAAAAAATTTTTCAAGAATTATAGCACGATTTTTCATTAAGTGCAAGAAATTTTTTATTAAAGTATTGAATTTTTTTTTGCTGTGTGTTAATATTAATATTGTTAATTCTTTTAGGGGTATAGTGTCAATGGTAGCACATCGGTCTCCAAAACCGCCTGTGTGGGTTCGAATCCTACTACCCCTGCCACGGAAAATGCCCTTAGCATAAGCTAAAGGGTATTTTTTGTGGCAGATTTTACTTAGGAGGATTCGAAAAGGAGGTTGCCAAGTACAGGAGATTGCATTGCAAGCCCTGGACGAAGGCTAAAATAGTCCAGTGGACTATTTTACCGACGCGGCTCGCCGAATCCTACTACCCCTGCCAAATTAGAAATCTCGTAAGTTGCTACAAGCAAGCCACTTACGAGATTTATTTTTTCAAAAATAATGCAAAAGTAATGCAACAGGAAAGTAGAATGTAGTGATAATGCTACATTTGAAGTGATGTGAAGTAATTTTCCTGTATTCAATTAAATACATTTTTTATAATTTCTTGAATCAAAAAAAGGAGTTATAAATTAAACTCCTCTTCTGGTCTTGTGCATAATACCAAAATATTGTTAACATCCTAATAAATTGCAATTTATTGCACTAATTGTTTATTGTATCTTCAATTTTTTTAATATTGCTAATAGTCTGTTCGTGATGTCCATAATATATTTTAGATATATTATGGCTTAATATTTTATTCCAACTATTATTTATCTTTTTATCATTAAATGTTATTGCTGATTTTAAATCGTATAAATCTCCAACGAAAGCACTTCCATTATCTAGAATTAAAGAAATACTATCTTCGCTATGTCCTGGTGTATATATTATTTCTCCATCTATCCCTAACCCATTCAAAAACTCTCTACTTTGTTCACAAGATATAATTATAGGCTCTGTATTTATAGGCTTAAAACTTATATTTTTATCTTTTTCAAATATTTTATTTGAACAATGTATATAATCTTTTTGAACATCTATTAACAATAATTTTGTTCCCATATCAATTATATTTTGTGCTATTCCTATGTGGTCAGGATGAAAATGTGTTATTAAAAGATAATCAATTTTTGTTATATTTAATTCTTTAATCTTTTTATAAAAGGCTTGTAGTGTTCCCGCCCAATCTGTATCAACTAATATGCTACCCTTTTTTCCTTCTATATAGTAACAATTAGTATTTCCATATTTTAATAGTTGAATCATATTTTATCCTTTCAAATTGTAATTTATTATTTACTTATTACTTTTTTCTGCCAACTTTTCTCATTGCATTTTGGACATTTCATATATCTTGTTCTTCCCATGTGCATAGCCCAAAATACACTTGAATATTCTGGCACATATTTATAATGACATTTATCGCATTCATAATATCCTGCTGTTTGTTCTATTTTTATTGCCTTACCTACTCCAACTGCAAATACTATAGAACCAAATACTATCAGAACAATTCTAAGCCAAGATGACATTTCTACAAAAGACGCTACAAATATTAAAATTAAAAATGTAATTGATGAGAAATAACCTATAACCACTTCTAAATTTAATAATTGTCTATCTTTTTCTTCTCTTTCTTTCTCCATTTTCAACAAATTTTCTTCAGCCTGTTTTCTATAATCCTCCATTTTAATTACCTCCCCACTTAATAATTCATTTACACTTATTTTTAATTTTTCACATAAATCAAGCATTATTGATGAATCAGGCATTCCTTTTCCGTTTTCCCATTTAGATATAGCTCTATCTGTTATATTTAGTTTTTCTGCAAGTTGCATTTGTGTTAAATTATTTTTCTTTCTACACTCAGCTATAAACTTTCCAATTTTTATCTGATCCATATCTTTTACCTCCTTCAATTCAAGTGTAAACTATTATCTTGAAAAATTACACATACTAATCGTTGAGTGGGGTATTTTTTATATCAACGATTAGTTGAGTACTTGCAACTTTCCTTAAAAATCACTATTTTTATTTGGTAATCCTTTGCAAGTTTCAATTACAATTTCTTTTAATAATTCTTTATTATCTACATCATCTACTAAATACATAGGTTTTGCACTTTCATAAGGTATTTGCTCTTGCATATTATACTTTTTATTAGCATCAACTATTTTTACAAGTAACCTGTTATCATAAATACCACCAAATAAAACATCATTATAATATAATAAAAATTCTCCCATCATTGCTTTGTATGTTATATTATCTAATAATTCTAATTGTTCTATTATAAAATCTTTATATTCTTTCGATGTAGCCATAGTTTATTCCTCCTATATTTTTTTCTTTATTGGATGTCTAATAACAGTCTTTAATTTACTAACTTCACATTTTCTTGGATCACTTAAATATATTTCGTGATGTAATCTTTTTTCTGTTATATCTAATTCATATCCATTTTCTTTAGCGAAATCGTGCATTAGATTAACTGTTGTGAGCTCATCATCATAACTTCCAATGTGCATACATTGAACGCAAATACCTTCATCATATGTTAAAAACTCCACTCTTGAAAAATCTTGTTTTTTCTTTTTTGTTGCTTCTTGAATAGCCCAATCAAAATCTGCTTTATTTACAAAGTCTGGAAGTCTAATAATTGATATAAAATGCATAGCACCTTTATTATTATAATCTATTGTTCCTTTTAATCCGTCTTGCCACCAGAATCCCTCAAGTGGTGGAACAACATATTCAAAAAATCCATCTATTTTATGATTTCCTTTATAACTCATCTTTATTGTATAAGCTATTCCATACAATAATCCAATTGAATTTTGATAATCTCCATTTTCTTCGTTAGGATTACCTGTTCCTCTTACTGCAATATAATTCATTTTAGGTATTTCAACGATACTTGGTTTATTTTTAGGCATATAAAAGTCTTTGTATTCTTTTTTATAATCAAAAGCCATAAATAAATCTCCTTTTAAATTTTTCTTATCCAACTTGTTCGTATGATTACAATATTGTGAACATATTTTAAATTATTCCAATTAATATTTTTATATCATAAAAAAACTTGAAACTCAATAACAATAGCAAAAAATGCAATTTAAATAAGTTCTCATTTGGTCGAATAAATTTCTAATTTGACCATCCAGACCGGACTAGAACTAAACAAATTGTTATAATGCAAAAGTAATGCAGTTAGGAAGTAATATGAAGTGATAATACGCAATATGAAGTGAAATGGGGTAAAATTTAAAGTGTCGTGAAGGTGCATGAAATGGCGATATAACGCACGAAGAACAATGAATGCAAGATAAAAATCGTTTTACCCCTGCCAAATTGATAAATTCTGTAAGTACTACGCACAAGCGGCTTACAGAATTATTTTTTTGAAAAACAATGCAATTTTAATGCAATTGTGACATGTAGTCCTTTATTATCAAGGATTGCATGTCTTTCATTTTTTCGTTTTTCCATTTTTTCTAATATTTTTCATTTTTAAAAAAGCTCTGTACCTATTTATATTACTATGTTTGCTAATTTCGATGTTTTTACAAAAAGGGTTCAAATCCTTCCTTTTATGCCGGATTCGAACCCAATAAAATCCCAATGTAAAGCCTCTTCTTTTCAAAAAAAATAATAATGCAAATATTAATGCAATTCAAATATAATTACATTTAAAAATTTTTTAATCTTATTGTAAAAACATTTTTTTCTAAAATTTTTCTAATCTCATTAAACTTCTCTTCTATATATGATAATTCTAATCAACCTTTTCAATTAACATTTCTTACTCTTTGATTTTTTACCATCCAGTACCATAATCTGTTATTTCATATTTTCCATCTTCATTTAATCTAAGAACTCCAAGTCTACCTATATTATGTACCCATCCTGATTCTTCATCATATTCTCCATCTGGAATAAGAAATTGCATTACTTTTGCTCCTTCAGCAGGCTCAATTTCTATTGAAACTTCAAATGCAACATCATTTTTACCTAAATCTAAATCTTTGACTCCTTCAACTTTTTTTGCTTGTTCATCTGTATATGTTTTATCCACTACTATCTTAGCAGAAGCCATATCATCTCCAAAATTATTTTTCAATAATTTATATACAGCACTTTCTATTCTATCTTCTACAGATAAATTTGGATCGTTTAAATCAATAGTTGTGATTTCTTCTTCACTTGAATCATCTTTAATCTCAACAGCTTCAACTAATTTTGTTTCATATGTATACCCTACTGGAAAAGCATTTCCATTATCAAATTTTGTTGCATAGTATTCATAAGTATCAAAATTTGAATTTCCATCTAAAACTTCAATAAAATCATCAGAATAAATTAGTTTGTTATCTGAATAATAATTAATTTCAAAAGTAGCTGCTACATTTTTATCATGCTTGTTTTCGCCTTTAAAAGCAAGTCTAATCTCACCATTTTCATCTGATTCAGTTGCTTTTTCTACATTATATATAACCTTATCTCTCAAATCTGTATATGTTACTTTATCTTCTGATTCAAAAAATCCAACTTCTACTTTTGCATACTCACTAATTACATCATAAAACTCAATGCAACGTTCTTCGCCTGGTGCAAAATATCCAACTCTAGCTCCCCATGCTTCATGGATAGGCATATTGTTATTGTCATAATAAATTAAAACTGGTTTCTTATTGTTAATTACCTCTGAAGATATGTTCTTAACTTTTAAAATAACATTTTCTAATTTTCCATCTTCTTCAATATTTACGTCATCAAGAACTAATATTCCTCTATTTTCCGTTATTTCTTTTTCATATAAAGTATTTCCCACTTTAATAATATAAGCTATTAATGCTATTATTATAACTAAAAGAACTGCTATAATAATTCCACTTTTTTTCATATAAAAAAACCTCCTTTAAATATTATTAAAATATACTATACTAATTTCATATCATATAAAAGTGTAAATTTCAATAGTCATAATAAAAATGTATTTTTATTATGGTTAAATTTGGTAAAATTGCATTATGTATTACAATTATTATAAAATCTATCATTTGGTTATACTGCATTAAGTAATGCAACACGAAAGAAAAAGTTAGAAATACGAAGTGATATGAAGTAAAATAGGCAGAAATTTAAAATGGCATGAAGTGGAGAACTACTTAGCTAAAGTGGCACGAAGAACAACAAATGCAAAGTAAAAAGAACGATACCCCTGCCAAAATAACAAATTCTGTAAGTGCTACACACTAGCGACTTACAAAGGCCTATTTTTTATAATAATGTAATTTTAATACACAAAAGACAGATAGTTCAAATCTATCTGTCTTTTTATTTACACATAATATCATTAAATTCTTTAATCTCCAAATGCTTCTCCACCAACAATTAGAGCTGTAGTTGGATCTATATATATTTTTATTCCACACCCAATTTCATTTTCTCTAGTTACAACATAAGCCTTCATCCTTAATTCTTGATAATTTGTATCACTTTCACGATATTTTCTAGTAAAATAATTATTAGGAATTATTTCTTCTAATTCTATTCTTTCTGTTTCTTTATTAGATGCTCCTTCTCCTGCTATTCTTTTAGCACTTTCTTCAAAACCTTTCTGAGCAATTTCTGATATTTGATTATTAGTTAAGTTTTTACTTTTATCATTTGATTTATATGTTTCAAAATCAGTTACAAAGTATTTTGAATCCAAATTATCTATTGCTAAATCATATTCTTGCCACCATTCTTCACTTATACTTGGTGCGTTAACTATTTCTTCAGTAGTTTGAATATTTTCAATAATATTAGAACTAGTACTTTCTGCAATTGTACCATAAGGAATAGTATCTTCTGATTTTATATCATGCGTTTCATTATAGATTTTTTCTAACTTGTCAAATATTTCTTTGTGAAAATTTACAGTAACCTTTACAATACATATATACGTATCATCATCTTTTTCTTCTCTATGTAATCCATAAGATAATGTTTCAAAAAAATCTTCTGAACCATATGATAAATTATTTTTTTCATATTCTTCTTTTGATATCTCAAATTTAAATTCATAACAATTATAATATTCTGGACTTGAACATACCAAATCCAAATAAATTGGTTTAAAAGTATTACTTTCTTTAATATCGACTGCATCCATAAGTTCTAATCTTATATCATCAGTAAAATTAGAATACTTATCTGATTTACTTCCTTCGTACATAAGCCATATATACCATAAAATTACAACAATAAATGGAACAATTATTATGGTAAGAACTATTCTTTTTAATATTTTAATATTGTCATCCATACACTTTCTCTTCTCTTTTTCATAAAATCTTTCTATTAAATTAATCCACCTGTTTTAAAATTCACATCCACTATTCGCCCCTTGTACTAATTAAAGAACTATCTTCTAAAATATTAAATATTTTTAATATACAAAAATAATTTAATATAATAAATGAGAAATATAAAATTGTTCCAGTTCTAAAAGATGAAGCATATATTGTTGGTGAAAATGCAATTAGCAAATGACTTAAAAATCCTAAAACATATATTGATACAAATATTAGCCAATTTTTTTCGAAATTTATCACTAATAATAAAAAATTAACAATAAACAATAAAATAGGAATAATAATTATAAAATTATAATTGGGTTCTTTGGTCCAAAAATAATCACCTATATTAAAGCAATTAAGACTCAACAAAAGATTTAACACAAAAGAAATCAATGCAATTAAAAAAAACAATTTCTTTTTACTTTTAAAAAGTGTTAATATGAATATTGAAATAGAAAATAATACAATTATGTATGGATTTGCAAATAATACTCCAGTTGAATATGTTATGCCTATATAAATTTTATAAATAAAATTAAAATTATTATATTCTTTATACCAATCAATAATTTCTTTACCATATCTTAACTTATTTCCAGGACATAAAACAATAAAGAAAATCTTTGCTATTAATAAACAAAAATACATTAGCAAATACCTACTTGGACTCTTTTTACTATATTTGCAATATATAAAATAAGTAATAAAACCAATAAAAGCAACTAATGTTATTTGTTCTGAATCAGTTGCAATTAAAAAAGGAAGAATATAAATAAAAAATCTTTTATTCTTTATATCATTTTTTTCTAATTTTATAAAATAATTCAAACAAATTAATGAAAACAATACCGGGAAAACATAATTTACATTTGTTGATATAATTCCAGCACTTCTTTCAATCCAAAATGGAAAAAATAACATTAATGAGCAAATAACAATATTTTTCACTATTTTCCTATCATAATTTGTTAAATTAGATATATTATAAGATATTAAAGTATATACTAATGATAAAATAAAAATAATACATTGTTTTGGCACCTTAACCAATATGACTGTTAAAAAATCAATTAATAATCTACTAGACCAAGTCTGATATCTTTCTATAAGATAATTTCCTAGTTCAATGTTAACTGGAACTTTAAAAAACTTAATATCATCGCTAAATCTAAAAAAATTGATATTAAGAAGTAATGCAAAACTAATAAATAAAACGACAAATGGTAAGTTAGAAAAAATTGTTTTTTTTACATTTTTATATTCTTTTAAATTATTCATTCTTTCTCCCTAATAATACTAATACCCAAATATAAATTATGGATTATACTCAATTTTAACAATTCGTAATGTATTATATTCATTTAAAAAATAATCGTTTGAAAAAACTCCAAGTTCATCTATAATTTTAAAGTTTAATCTATCTAATACTTCAAGAACATATTCTTCATAATTATAAGGAATTATTGTATATAATTCTTTATTGTTTATTTTATTTAAAAATTGTTTTTTTGAATAATCAGAGAACCCATAATTTACATGGCACATTGGATCTTCATCTAATATAATATCCATACTATACATTGGATCTTCATTACATCTTATTAAATCTATATATGATGTATTATATTTTGTGCAGACCCATGCTCCATCAATATCATATTTTTCAACAATTTTAGTTTTATTACTGATATCATTTTTACTAATAATCATTCTATATATTCTTACTATATTATAAGCTATTGATTGACACATAGAAATAATTATGCAAATTCCAATTATATACATAAGTATAGTCTTTATTACCGTTTTAACACTAATCTTATTATCTTTTATTTTTTTCTTAACATCTTCAATTAGCATATCCAACATATATAATGTAAGAATATAGTATAAAATTGCAATAACCATACCATATCTAGTATATCCAAAAATAAAAACAACCCAAGAATAAGTTAAAACAATATTTAATAATGCAAATTTAAAAGGTATTTTATTCTTATTAGAAAAAAGCATACCAATAGAAGCAATAAAACCTACACCCCATATTATATCTTCTATTCCAAAAATGTCATCTCCTCTTAGTGGAAAAACACATATAAATAATGGCCATAGTATTGTTTCTATTAAATTATTACTTCCAAGTCTCGGATCTGTTCCAGATATTTTGTTAAAATAAATTGATTTAAAAATATAATTATAAAATGGAAATATTGGATTTTTTGTTTGTATAAAATTATTATACATATATATAAATGAAGGAAACAAAAATACTATAAGTAAAAACACATAGTCATATACCTTAACTTTCTTTAGCTGTTTTCCTCCATATGTAAAAATACAATTTCCAACAATAAAAATATTAATAACAAATACTAAAATCAGGTTTGAAAGCTTAATGCCAATTGAAATACCTGATAATATAGCCATATAGTATAAATACTTTTTATCTTCAAAAATATTATTATTTTTAAAAAATATCAAAATTATTTCTAATAAAAATACAATTGAGAAATTATCAATAAAAAATTTCCCCATTAGTAAATTGGAGGTCAAAGAAAATATTACCAAAGAACTATATATGCAAAGTCTTTTATTATTTATATTTGGAATAATAAAACCAAAAATCCTTTTTACTTGATAATACAAAACAAATATTATATATAATGATAAGAATGTCCCATATCTATACCCTAAAAAATTTACAAAAATAAAGTTCATTCTTTCAGCTAAAGGAAAAAAATATGTAGATAATGGTAAAAAATCAAAATTAATCTTATCTATAAAAGGATTACGCTGATTATATAAATGATAAGTAATTGTATCTAAAAAATCGTCTTTATACTGTACAATAACAAGAAATAATACTGTATAGAAAATAATTGGTATAATATCAAGCTTATTAAAATTATTTGTAATTTTTATTTTTTTTTTATTTGCAATATATAAAAATATCACCATTAATAATGAAATCAATAAAGAAATGTTATAATTTATTCTTGTAAAATAAATTATAATATCATTTATAATGGTTATAAAACATATTAATAAAAGAAAAAGCATAGACAAACTAATTTCTAATTTATTGTTATTTTCAGACTTCATTTTACTCATCCTATTATTTTAATTTTATTATAGTATAATCTTTAGAGCTTTTAGTTAAACTAATAGCTTCATTTCTTGTAACTAAAAATGTATCTTCTATTCTTATACCAAATTTACCAGAAAAGTATACACCTGGCTCAATTGCAATCACTGTATTTTCTTTAAGTATATAATCTTTATTAGAACGTAAAACTGGTGTTTCATGAATATCTAATCCTACACCATGTCCAAAAGCATGTAAAACATCGTAATTTTTTAGTTTAAAATCAGTTTCCCTATCTTTAATAACTGTTTTTACATTTGCCCCTAACTTTAATGCTGAACTTGTTTTCTTTTGCTCTTCTAATACAAAATCATATACTTCTTTATATTTGTCATACATTTCTTCTACAAATACGACTCTAGAAAAATCTGAACAATAACCATTATACTTACATCCAATATCAAATTGAATAATATCACCTTTTTTTACTTTTCTATCAGAAGGAACATAATGTGGCATTGATGTGTTTTCACCAAAAGCAACAATAAAATCAAATGCTATCCCATCTGCTCCATTTAATAACATATGCTTTTCAATTTCAAAAGCTACTTCTTTTTCTGTCATGCCTTCACTAATATTATTTATAATATAGTTAAAAGCGTTATCAGTAATCTCACATGCTTTTCTAATATTTTGTATTTCTTCTTCATCTTTTACAATTCTTTGATTTTCTATTAAATTTTCTGTTTCAACAAAATTTACTTGGTATGTTTGTAATAAATTTTTATATTTCTCATATGTAACATAGTTTTCTTCAAATCCAACATTTTCATTTGTCATAAAAATAGCTTCATAATCATATTTACTCAAATCCTTAACATTATAAGCTATTATTTCATCATCTATTGTTAATTTTCTATTAACACTTTCTATATATCTACTATCTGTTACAAAAATATTTTCTTTTGGTGCCAAAATCAGAAATCCCTCTTCTGATAACCCTGTAAGATATCTAACATTTACTGGATTTGAAACTATCATACCATCAATATTTAAAGAATTAAATTGATTTCTCAGCCATTTTATTCTTACATTCATAAATTTATTTCTCCTCATAAACAAAAATTATTATAATATTAAATTACTAATCCATTTACAAACATCCAAAAAGACTCTAAGAACAGTTCCTGGAACTAAGAATGAACATATTATAGCAGAAATAGCTAAAAACGGACCAAATGCTATATACTCATCCTTAACCTTAAAAACTAAAAAACGAATTATTAAGATTACTACTGAAAAAATTGCTGCTATAAAAAAAGATAATAATGAAATTTCAACAATAGAAGATATTCCATAAAATAAACCTATTGCTCCCATAAATTTCACATCACCAAGTCCCATTGCTTCTTTTCCAGAAATAATCCAACCAACTAGCATTATTAGTAAAAAAATAGCTGCACCTAAAAACATTCCTAATATATAATCTTTTACTAAATTAATATTAGTTATACCATAAAGAAAAGCAATTATTAGTCCTACTTCTAATATAGTTAAACATAAACGATTTGGAATAATTCTATGTTTGGCATCTATTGAAATAGTTAAAAATAACATCGGAAATAAAAATATAAACTTAATTAAATCTAAATTTTGAATTATACTTCCACTTTGCCATCCATATCTATATAAAAGTAATATGTACGATATAGCAACAAGAATCATAAAAATGTAATTTCCTGAAAAGCCCTTTTTGTTTTCTTCAAAAAAATCAATACTTATTATTTTCTTTTTTTCTGGAAGCCTAATATTACACCATGCAACAATCTTACCTACAGCAAGCCCTATAAAACCGATTACTACATAATATAGTATATGTATATCATTAAAATACATAAATTTTACCTACTCTTTAAATATTTTTTTATAATTAAATTTTCTAGAGGTCTTTTAAACCTAGTCATCCATAAATCTTTACTAGCTACAGGCTTTACTAAAATAGAAAACATTTTTGAACGATTTGCTCCAATAACATCAGTAAAAATTTGATCACCAACAACAGCAATATTTTGGCTTTTTTCTCCAAGAATTTTTTGAGCTTTCTTAAAGCCTCTTTTTAAAGGTTTGGTCGCAAATTTAATAAACGGAATATTAAGTAAATCTGCAACCATCTTTATTTTTTTTTCTTTATTACTATTAGATAGTATTATACATTTTATATTATTAATTTTTATTTCATTATACCATTCTTCTAAACCAGATATTATATTTAAGTCAAAATCTAATAAAGTATTATCAACATCTAGAATAATAGCCTTTATATTATTTTTCCTTAAATACTCTACGCTTATATCAGTAACTTTTTGGCAATAAAATTTGGGATAAAAAATCATATATTCCTCCATCTTTCCACATATAATATTACCAATTTATCAGTTTTTTGTCAATTACTTACAAAAAATATGACTACCTATAGTTATTACTTGAGGCCTGCTCCATATCCAGCTAGAAGTAGCTGTTTTTGGATTAAAATAATATATTGAGCCATATGTTGGATCCCATCCATTTATAGCATCTTGTGCTGCTTTTCTAGATTGCTCATTTGCCGTCATATTAATCTGTCCATCAGATACGCATGTATATGCTCCTGATTGATAAATAACTCCAGCAATTGTATTTGGAAATTTAGAACTAGAAACTCTATTTAATACTGTTGCTGCAACAGCAACCATCCCCTTATATGGTTCTCCTCTTGACTCAGCATATACTAATTTACTAAGTAAATTCAAATCTGTGTTATTACTACTTTTTCCAGTATTACTACTAGAATTTATTCCTAGTGCAGACAATGTATTTGAACCTACAATTCCATCAGCTGTTAATCCGTTTTTTCTTTGAAATGATTTTACTGCTTCTAATGTTTTAGAACCAAAAATACCATCTATATTTCCATTATAATATCCCCAAGCTTTAAGTTTTTGCTGAATTTTTTTTACTTCTTCTCCACTTGAACCATATTTAGAAAGTGAAAAAACAATCGAACAAAATGAAATAAAAAAAATTATAATAAAAATAACTAAAAAAATTTTTTTTAATTTCATATTACTCCTCCTTTTTTATTTTTATACAAATATTATTTGCATTATTAAGAAAAAATATTCCAAGAATGCCAGTAATCGTATATACATGTCTTCTATTACTTTTCTATAACTTCTTTTTCACTTTTGTTACAAAAATGTAACAATATTTTTGCGTATAACATCTTGCAAAACTTTTTCTTTATTATTATAATTATTACAATAATATGTTTAGGAGCATTAAAAATATGGATTTTTCAGATGATATTAAATTTAGTAATGATTTAATAAAAAATGGTGAAGTTTATATTGTGTACTCAGGAAATTTGTATAAACAAAATTCTGAGTCAGTTCATATTGTTTACGGATTTGGAAATAATTGGGAACATACACTAGAAAAAGAAATGGAAAAAAATTCAAAGGGTTTTGCTGCAAAAATAAAATTATTAGATTATGATAAATTTAATTTTTGTTTTAAAAATCAATATAATGAATGGGATAATAATAATTGTTCTAATTATTCAGCTCAAATTATAGATAATAATAATTATGAAGAAAATTTTATAATTAATGAAGATTTACTAGGTAATCTTATAGATAATATTTTTAGTAATAATAATATTGACACAAAAAATGAAGAAATAGTATCTGAAAATCAAACAACAGAAATTACAAATGATAATACCAATATAGATGTTCAAAATATAGTTAATGAAAGCACTGATAATGAAGTAATTATTGATATTGAAAATAATAATAGCGAATCAACAACTGAAATTGATACAGAAACTTCAATTGAAACTCAAGAAAATGAAACTTCTGATAATACTAATTTTAACATGGATGCATTAATAGATGAAATATTATCACCAATTGTTACTTCTGAAAACTTTGTAGAAGAAAATTTGGAAGATTATAAAAAAACTACTAATACTGATGTTTTAGAAATATTTGAAGATAATACTAATAATGAATACAATGAGAACGATAAACATGTAGATGATGTTATAACTAATTATTTAAACGATTTATATAATAATATTAATAATACCATTAATAGTTCTAGTTCAATTATAACTAATAATACTCAAACTACTACAGATAATAGTACAAATTCAGAATATAGCGAATTAGATAGAACAATTTCTAAGTTCAAACAAATACAAGCTCTTCAAGATTTAGATAGTTTTTTCGAGACATCATCTAATGATGCTACATCAACTGAAAATGAATCATTATCACAAGAAAAAACTACAGTAGAAATAGAAGATAATCAAATTCAAAGTAATACCTTTGAAGAAAATGAAGAACAATCTCTTATAGAAGAAGTTATTCAAAATACTTCTTCTGATAATGAACAAACTAATAATGAAACTGCACTCATAGTAAGTCCAAGAAACTTAAGTCCTTTATATATTGTAAAAAAGAAAATTAAAATTTCATTCTTGAAAATATTTAAATTTATACCAAGACTATTAAATAAAAAATTAAATGAGAATTAAAAAAATGGAACTTCAACAGTTCCATTTTTCTTTTCTATTTTATTAATCTAAAAAATTCCAATTATTTCTTCGTTTTCATTTACACTAATGTTTTCAGCAGCAGGAACTTTAGGAAGCCCTGGCATAGTATGAATTTTTCCAGTTTTTGCAACTACAAATTCTGATCCATTTTTTAGTATTACTTCACTAACATGAATATTAAATGGATTATTACATAATAAGTTTTTAGGATCATCTGAAAATGAATACTGTGTTTTTGCAATACATACTGGATATTTTTTATATCCTAATTTTTCTATTTTATTTATGCTTTCTATTGCTTCTTCTGAAAATTCGACTCCTTTTGCTCCATATACATTTTTGGCTACTTTTTCTATTTTAGTCTTAATATTATCATTATCATCATAAACAAATTTTATACTGTTTTTTTCTTCACAAAGCTTAATGACTTTATTTGCTAGATCAATTGCTCCATTTCCACCTTCACCCCACACATCAGCTAAGCTAAGAGGAATACTTAAGATGTTTAACTTTTCTTCTAATAATTCTATTTCTTTTTCACTGTCATTTTTATATTTATTAATTGCAACAATTGGAGTTAATCCAAAAACTTCTTTTATATTTTTAATATGTTTAATTAAATTCTCTATTCCTAGTTCTAATGCTTCTAAATTTTCCTCTGTGCACTTATCTTTTCCAACTCCACCATGATATTTTAAAGCTTTCAATGTAGCAACACATACACATACAGAAGGATTAAGCCCCGTTTTTCTACACTTAATATTAACAAATTTTTCAGCACCCAAATCAGCTCCAAATCCTGCTTCTGTAACTACATAATCTCCAAGCTTTAATGCAAGTTTTGTAGCAATTACACTATTACATCCATGTGCAATATTTGCAAATGGTCCACCATGAACAATTGCTAAATTATGTTCTAATGTTTGTACAATATTTGGTTTTAATGCATCTTTTAAAATAGCTGTTAACGGTCCTTCAGCCTTTAACTGTTTAGCAAATATAGGCTCATCTAAGTCATTATAACCACATACTATATTTCCTAATCTTCTTTCCAAATCTTTAATATTTTCTGATAAACAGAAAATTGCCATTATTTCTGATGCAACTGATATATCAAAACCATCTTTCCTAGGTTTCATATTCTTTTCACCTGATAAGCCTATTTCAACTTCTCGTAAAGCTCTATCATTCAAATCTAAGCATCTTTTCCATATAACTTTTTTAAATCCTAATTTATTACCAAAAAAAATATGATTATCAATTAAAGCAGCTAATAAATTATTCGCAGATGTAATTGCATGTATATCACCGGTAAAATGTAAGTTTATATCATCCATTGGAGCAATTTGTGCAAGTCCACCACCAGTTGCTCCTCCTTTTAAACCAAAAACAGGTCCTAGAGATGGCTCTCTTAAAGCTAAAATAGATTTTTTCCCAATTTTATTTATTGCATCAGATAAGCCAATAGCTATTGTTGTTTTACCTTCACCAAGTGGAGTAGGATTTATTGCTGTAACTAATATAAGTTTCCCGTCTTTTTCTTTTTCTTTCTTCTTTATAAACTCATTTGAGATTTTAGCTTTATACTTTCCAAATAATTCAAGGTCATCTTCTGTAATTCCATTTTTTTTAGCAACATCAACAATTTTATCAAGTTGAATTGTTCTTGAAATTTCTAAATCTGTCATAGGAAACCTCCTTATATTTTATACTATAGCTCCAACTATTACCCCTATAATTGCTCCTACAAAAACTTGTATTGGTGTATGTCCCAATGCCTCTATTAATTTTTCTTGTACTTCACCAGTAGTAAGTCCAGGTGTTTCTAATATTCTGTTTAATATCGTAGCTTGCTTTCCTGCTGCTCTTCTAATCCCAGCTGCATCATACATCACAACAAAAGCCATAATAAGTGATAAAGCAAAAACACCTGAATTAAATCCATAATCTTTACCAATTAATATAGCAAGTGAACTTACAACAGCAGAATGTGAACTTGGCATCCCACCTGCTCCCATAATTCTCTTTATATTAATTCTTTTATTAACTATTAAATCTGTTAAAAATTTAAAAAGTTGTATAAAAAACCATAATAAAAATGGAATGTATATACACTTATTAGTTATTATTTCTTCAAAAAAATTCATATTAGTCTTCAGCTGTAAAGCTATCCTCCTTAATTTCTCCATTTTCATTTAATAAAATTGTAATTCTTTTTTCTGCATTTTCCAAGATTTCATTACATTTTTTTGAAAGCTCTGTTCCTTCTTCAAAAAGCTTTACAGATTCATCTAATGTAAGAGATTCTTTTTCTAATTTATTAGTAATATCTTCTAATTTTTTTAAAACATCTTCAAAATTCATATCTTCCTTTTTTGCCATATTTATTTACCATCCAATCTTAAATTAGTTTAAAACAAGTACAAACACTATCATACAGCCTTTAGTAGTCCACTTCAACAGTCTTTTTTTCAAGATTTACTCTAAAATATCCACTAACAGATGCTGTATTCTTAGAAACAACCGCAATAATATATTCTCCATTAGATGTAACAGAATCACAAGAAAAAGTTACTGTATTATCTTCTCCCCAATATTCTTTAACCATATTAATAGCTTCTTGTTTTTTACTAGTGCTTCCTAAATCTTTTTCAGATTCATATGCATTTTTTTCTGGAGATGATATTAAATTATCTTGTACTATAGCATTTTGAATAGTTTGAACTGTATTGTTTTCTTCAATAGCTACATTATTAATTACATTTTCAACTATTGTAGTATTTTCATCAATAATATTTTCTTCTTCATTTAATACATTTTCTTCAATAATATTCTCAGTTAATACTTCATTTGATATATTATTACCTCCATTGTTTTTCATTAAGAATATTATTACAAGAATAAGTATTATACAAATACTTATATAAACAATTTTTTTATTCATATTTCCCTCCTAAAGTATTTTAGCATGTTTACTTCCATCATGAAATCTAATATCTATTTCCATATCTTTTTTTAAATCAGATGCCTTTGAAATAATGTTATTATTATATTCAATTAACGAATATCCTCTTGTAAGTGTTTTTAATGGACTTAATGTATCTAATTTTGTAATTAATTTTGTTGCATCAATTTTTGAATCTTTTAGTTTTCTCATTGCAATATTTTCAATAGATTTAACACTTTTATCTATTCTTAAATATAAATCATTAATTCTTAAAAAAGGTTCTTTATATACTTTAGAATTAATTAACTTTTCATATTTTAATCTCATAATTTCTGTTTTTCTTTTTAATGCTATTTTCATTCTTCTTTGGTATAAATTAATATCATATTGTAATTCAGATATATCAGTTACAGCTAATTCAGCAGCAGCAGATGGTGTTGGTGCCCTCAAATCAGCTACAAAATCAGAAATAGTAAAATCAGTTTCATGTCCGAACAGCCGAAATTATTGGTAATTCAGATTCATATATACTTCTAGCAACTATTTCTTCATTAAATGGCCATAAATCTTCTAAAGATCCCCCACCTCTTGCTAAAATAATTACATCAGCTAATTTTTTTTCATTCATAATTTTTATTGCTTTAGCAATTTTTTGACTTGCTCCTTCTCCTTGTACTGGAACAGGCAATAATCTAATGTAAACATTTGGATTTCTTCTTGTAGATACATTTATTATATCTCTTATTACCGCTCCAGTATTTGAAGTAAGTACACCTATTATTTTAGGCATAAATGGAATCTTCTTTTTATGTTTTTCATCAAATAGTCCTTCAAGCTCCAACTTTTTCTTAAGCTTTTCATACGCTATATAGAGGCTCCCCATTCCATCTTCTTGCATAGCTTTACAATATATTTGATAAACTCCATCTCTTTCATATACAGCAACTGAGCCTAAAACTAATACTTTCATTCCATCTTTAGGTATAAAATTTAAAGTAGCAGTCTGAGATTTAAACATAACACATTTTATTAAAGAGTTTTCATCTTTTAAAGTAAAATACATATGACCTGTATAATGATGTTTAAAATTTGAAATTTCTCCTTTCACATAAACACTATTTAAATACTCATCTTCCGCTACTTTTTCTTTAACATATCTATTAAGTTCAGTAACAGTAATTGGATTAATTTTCATTAATTTCTCCATTCAAGTTTTTTTCTTTAACTATACTTGCTAAAATTCCATTAATAAAAACAGGAGCTGATTCATCTGCATATTTCTTAGCTAGTTCAACCACTTCATTAATTGCTACTTTATATGGTAAAGACTTATATATCATTTCATAAATAGCAAGTTTTATTAAGCTTATATTAATTTTAGAAATTCGATTTAAACTCCAATTATCTTTTAAATTAGATTTAATTAATTCATTTATTTCATCTGAATTATTAATTATTCCTTGTTTAATGTCTTTTAAATATTCAATCACACTTTCTTCTTTTACATCATTATTTTCAATAAATAATTCAAACTGTTCATCTGTATTTTCTTTTTGTACTTCAAGTTCATATACTAACTTAAAAGCTAATTCCCTCATTGCTGATCTTAACATTTTATCCTCCTAAAATTTATCGATAAGTTCTTTTAATCTTTCTTTTACATCATCTTTATTTTTCTGGATATAATTTCCTGCCAAAATACCTGCAATTATAACAACAACAATAATAACTAATTTATATAATTGTGTAAAACATAATAGTATTGCAACTACTGCTCCTATAATTGCTCCTCCATATTTTTGAAGAAAATTATTTAAGCTATTATCATTCACTTCATTATCAAAATCATTTTTATCGTTATTCATTTTTTATTCCTCCTTAATAAAAATAGATGCTTCTATATATCATAAATTTATTCATTATCAATATTGTCATTATTTTCTTCATCATTTAATTCTATATTAGTTTCATTAACATCATTTTCATCTTGCTCAATTTCACTAGTACTTGGCTCTGGAAGTCCTTTAATTTTCTTAGAAGAAATATTCCTAATTTTTATATTTACTTCTTTAACATCTAAATCTGCAGTCTTTTTCATTGCATCTTTGACTTTATTTTGCAATTCCATAGTAATATCTTTTAGCATAACATCTTTGCTAACTATAACGGTCACATAAACTATTAAGTTTTTGTCTTTATCTAAAAAAGTTTTACTCATAACAGTTTCAGCACCAGGAACATCTTTTACAACACTATGAATTAAGTTTTCCAAACTTTCTTTTGAAATAATTAGTTTCCCACTACTATTTTCTAAAATAATTCCATCTTTTGAACTTTGAGTATTTGGTTTACTCGTAAAAAACAATCCCTTTATTGCAAGTAGCATTAAAACAGCTAAACATACAATTAAAATTTTTATACCATTTTCATAATCTGTAAATTTTATAATAAATGCACTTATTGAATTTATAGATAAAACATTTGTCATTACTAAAATTACTGTAATTGTTAATGCAATTATAATTATTGAAAAAATTTTTAAAACTAATTTATCAAAAAATTTCATCTTATTTTCCTTCCATTATTAATTTTATTCATTTGTTTCTTCTGATTCAGCTACTACTTCTACTGGTTCTTCTTTTTCTTCTTTTTCAGTAATAGCATGCACACCTTGTACATGAACATTTACTTCTAATACTTTTAGTCCTGTCATATTCTCAACAGATTTCTTAACTTTTGTTTGAATTTCAAAAGCAACATCAGGAATTCTAGCACCATATTCAACAATTATACTAACATCAATTTTAGCATCTTTTTCTCCAACATCAACTTTTATTCCTTTTGTCAAACTTTTCTTACCACTTAAAGCTTCTGTTAATCCTGCAAATCCACCAGACATACCATATACTCCAGAAACCTCAGATACTGCAATTCCAGCATATGTTGCAACTGCCTCATTTGCAATTTTAACAGTATCGTTTCCTTCAACAGTTATTTCATCAACATTTTCTTCAATATTTTCACTATTTAAATTATTCTCATCCATAAAAAAAGCCTCCTTTTATCTTTAAAAATTACATTAAGTATATCAATATAATTATTTTTTTACAAGTAATATAAAAAATAATTATTCAAATCTTTCTCCAATTTTAATTTTATTACCTCTTAAATAATTATCTATACTCATTTTTTTTGCATTCTCACCTTGTATTTCTAATACAGAAATTATTCCATCAATAGTTTTTATATATAACCCCATTTTATCATTGGCAATTAATATTTCTCCTGCTATAGCATTTTTATATTCAACATGTTCATATAATTTAAATTTTTCTTCATACTCATTAGCATCAACTCTTTCTACTTTCCAAAATTTAATCTTTTTATTATTTAATATAGAAAAAGCCCCCATTATAGGATTTAAACCTCTTACCAAATTTTTTATTTCATTGGTATTTTTACTCCAATCTATTCGTGCCATTTCTTTAGTTAGCATAGGTGCAAAAGTCACATCCCCTTCTTGTGGGATCCTTTTTGCTGTATTATTAGAAATTCTATTTACACTTTCTAATAATAAATCAGCTCCTATACTTCCAAGTCTTTCCCATAATTCTCCTGTTGTTTCATTTTCTCCAATGTCTACTTCTTTTTGAACAATAATATCTCCTGCATCCATTTTTTCATTTAAATACATTATTGTAACACCAGTTTTTTTATCTCCATTTAAAACAGCCCATTGTATAGGTGCAGAACCTCTATATTTTGGAAGCAAAGATGGATGAACATTAATACATCCATATTTAGGTATCTCTAAAAATGATTTAGGAAGTATTATTCCATATGATACTACACAAACTAAATCAGGCTCCATATTCCTAATTTGTTCTTTAAATTCAGTATTTTTTGAAATTTTTTCTGGTTGAAATATTTTAATATTATTTTTAATGGCATATTCTTTAACAGGTGATGGAATGGTCTTCATACCTCTTCCAGATTTTCTATCAGGTGTTGTTACTACAGCACATATTTCTATTCCATTACTATTTAGTTTATCTAATGATTTAACTGAAAAGTCAGGTGTACCCATAAAGACAATTTTCATACTATTTTTTCCCTTCTTTAGCTTTCCTTATATCTTCATCACTAACAACCTCTAAAGTTCCTGGTTTAATTTTTTCTGTAAATACTATACCATTTAAATGATCTATTTCATGTGATAAAGCTTGTGCTAATAAATCTTTAGCTTTAATTTTTACTTTTTTACCATCTAAATTAAGAGCTTCTACTATAATTTCTTTTGGTCTTTCAACTTTTCCAAATTTATTAGGGAAACTAAGACATCCCTCTTCAACTTCTTGAAAACCTTTTTCATTGATAATAACTGGATTTATTAGAGTAAACTGTGTTCCTTCTTCATATAAATCAATAACAATTATTCTTTTTAAGATACCAACTTGAGGAGCAGCAAGCCCCAGTCCATCCCATTTATGCATGGTATCCATCATATCTTGTGCTAGTTCTTTAATTTTATCATCAATAACTTCTATTTCTCTAGCACGTTTTTTTAATATTTCATCTCCTTCATATCTTAAATTTCTTATTGCCATTTTTTCATTCCTTTCCAAGGTTTAAATATAAGTAACCTTTATAAATTCTAACTCATACTATTTGGATTAATATCAACAGTAATTCTAGTATTATTATTTTTATAAATAATATCATCAGTAATTCCGTTATTAATTATATCTAATATTTTACTAGATAATTTACACTTTATTATAATTCTCCATCTATATTTATTGTTAATTCTGTCTATTGGAGATGGAACTGGTTTAAAGATAATTAATTTATTCTGCTTATTAGAATATATTTTTTTATAAACTAAATTTGATATATTATTAATTTCATTTAAATTAGTTCCCATAAAATTAATAATAATTATATCGCAAAATGGTGGATAATTCAACATTTTTCTCAATGCAATTTCTTCATTATAAAATAAATCATAATCTTGTTTTTTAGAATCTATTATTGCATAATGATCTGGATTATATGTTTGTATTATTACATCACCAGCTTCTTCTCGCCCCGATCTTCCAGCAACTTGTACTAAAGTTTGAAAAGTTTTTTCAGCAGATCTATAATCCTCTAAATTTAGCAATCCGTCTGCTGTAATTACTCCTACTAATGTAACATTTGGAAAATGATGACCCTTAACTACCATTTGAGTCCCAATTAATATATCTATTTTTTCATTTTTAAATTTATTTAATATTACTTCATGCGAATTTTTTTTACTAACTGTATCTATATCCATTCTAATAGTTGAAGCTTTTGGAAATAGTTTATGTACCTCTTCTTCTAATTTTTGCGTACCTGTTCCAAAATATTTAATTTTATTACTTTTACATTCTGGACATTCTTTTAAAACACTAGTTTCAAAACCACAATAGTGACATTTTAGTTTATTAATATTTCTATGATATGTTAAACTAATATTACAATTCTTACATTTAGCAACAAAACCACATTCTCTACACATAATAAAAGTAGAATATCCTCTTCTATTCAAGAATAAAATTGTTTGCTTTTGCTTATGAAGATTTTTTTGAATCTTATCTTGTAGTTTTAAACTAATCATAGATTTATTTCCAATAACTAATTCATTTCTCATATCAACTACTTGAACATTTGGAAGCTTCATATTATTAGCTCTTTTAGTTAAACTATACAAATTAATTTTTTTGTTTTTGGCTAAATACATTGTACCAATATCAGGGGTTGCGCTTCCCAAAACAAGTGGACAATTATTTTTTTCAGCCATATATTTTCCTATATCTTTGGCATTATATCTTGGGGTAGTATCTGACTTATATGAACTATCATGTTCTTCATCTATTATAATAATTCCAAGATTATTTACAGGTGAAAAAATGGCAGACCTAGCACCTATTACAACAGTTTTTCTATTGCTTTTGATTTTTTTCCACTCATCATATCTTTCTCCATTTGAAAGCTTACTATGTAAAACCGCTATATTTTCCTCACCAAATCTTGCTAAAAATCGATCTACCATTTGAGGAGTAAGAGAAATTTCAGGCACTAATACAATTGCAGATTTATCTTTATCTAATACTTCTTTAATGAGTTGTAGATATATTTCTGTTTTACCAGAACCAGTAATACCATAAATTAAATTAGATGAAAAACTTTCAGTTTGAATTGATGTTTTTATACTTTCGAAACAACTCTTTTGTTCATCGGTTAATTCCTTTTCATCATCTCTTTTTATATTTTTACCAATAAATGGATTTCTTTCTATTTTTTCTTCTACGATTTTAATATAACCATTTTTCTCAAGAGTTTTTATAATACTACTACTAACATCTGTAAGCACTTCTAAATCAGACTTATATATTCCATTATTATTTTCTAAAAAATTTATAACCCTTATATGTTTCTCACTTTTTATCTTTTTTAATTTAATTAATTCTTGAAGTTCTTTATATTCAATATTTAAGTAAACAAAATTTCCTTTTTTATCTTTCATCCTGTTTATTATATCTTTATTGCTCGTACCCGGTGGTAGCATTAGCTTTATACAATCTGAAATATTGCAAAAATACTTTCTAGCCATTAGTTTGGCTAAATTTATTTTAAATTCATTTAAGCTATCATCTGGTTCAATTTTTTTTATTTCTTTTTTAGCAAATTCAGAGTTACTTTTTAGATTAATAACAAAACCATCATCAATTTTAGAACCATTTCCAAAGGGTACAAAAACCCTTGAACCAATTTTGATATCTTTTTCAAGATTAACAGGTACTATATAGTCAAATGTTTTATTTAATGCTCGAGCATTACTATTAATTATTACTTCTGCAAACATTAATACTCCTACTATATTTTAATAAATCGTTGCTAATCAAATATATTTATAGCAACGATTTATTAAAATTTATTTATCTAATTTACTTTCTTCTTCAATTATTTTTTGAATAATACTTACTGTCTTTTCTAAATCATCGTTTTTTAGAACATAATCATAAATACCTATTTTAGATTCTTCATAATCAAAACGATTTAATCTAAGAATAATTTCACCTTCAGAAGGCTTATCTACTCTATTTTCTAACCTATGTCTTAATTCTTCTTTTGGAACTCTTAAAAATATAGTTACAATTTTTATATCTTTTAATGTGTTTTTTAAGGATTCTGTTCCATTTACATCTATATCTTTTATTATAATTCCATTTTTAGATGCTTCATTTAAAATCTTTTTAGAAGTTCCATAATAATTATTATGATGAATATCATATTCATATATTTCATCATTCTTAATTTTTTCTTCAAATTCCTCTTTTGTTAAAAATATATATGTTTTTCCAGGAATATCTCCTTCTCTTGGTGTCCTTGTTGTTAATGAAGGAATCGATTTTACATTTTCCATTCTTTTTATTATTTCTTTTTTTATTGTGTCTTTTCCAGCTCCTGCAACACCAGATAATATAACTAACATATTCTTTTACCTCTATTCTTTAATCTTTGTTACTTTTCCTTCAGCAATTTCATCTGCTGCAAGTGTTACTGGAGAAGTATCTTTAGCTGATGTCATAGGCTCGCTACCACTAGCTATTTGTCTTGCTCTTTTTGAAGTCATTATTACTAAAGCATATCTATTATCTTCAACTTTATTTAATAATTCTGCGACTGTAGGTTTTACAATCATTTATCTCACCTCTCTTCATTTTATTAATACTCTCTAATTTTCAATTTTTTCTTCTGAACTATTATCAGCTCTTCCTGCTATTGTCTCTGGTTGAATAGCAGATAAAACCACATGCCCTGAATCCATTATTATAACAGATCTCGTTCTTCTTCCATAAGTTGCATCAATTGCCATTTTAGAATCTTTTGCTTCTTGAACTATTCTTTTAATAGGCGCAGATTCAGGACTAACAATTGAAATAATTCTTTCTGTAGCTACAATATTTCCAAAACCTATATTTATTAGCTTCAATTTATAAAACCTCACTTTCTTAAATTATTCTATATTTTGTATTTGTTCCCTAATATTTTCAACTTCTGTTTTAATTTCAACTACCAAATTAGTTATATCTAAACAATTTGCTTTTGAACCAATTGTGTTTGTTTCTCTATTTATTTCTTGAACTAAAAAATCCATCTTCTTTCCAATTGGTGAAGAAGCTTTTAATAAATTTAAAAATTGTTCTAAATGACTTTTAAGTCTTGTTAATTCTTCTTCAATTGAAGATTTATCTGAAAAAATTACAATTTCCTGAGCAATTCTTGATTCATCAACCACTGATGTTTTTAATAATTCATTTACTCTTGTCTCTAATCTACTAATATAATCTTGAACTAAGTTTTCTGAAAATTTTTCTACATCCATAACTTTATTCTTTATACTGGCGACTCTTTGAGATATGTCTTCTACTAATTTTTCTCCTTCAAGTTCTCTCATATTAATAAATTTATCTAGTGCTTCTTTTACTGCTATTAAGACTTCTTCTTCAATTATTTCCTCATTATCATCATCTTCAATTTTTAAAATTTCTGGAAATTTAGAAACATCTACAACATTTAACTTAAAATCTATACCAGTTTCATCAGCTAATTCTTTTAGCTCCTTTAAATATTGTTTTGCAAGTTCTCTATTAATCTTTATATTTGTACCTTTATTGCTATAATTTTCAAAGGAAATAAAAACATCAATCTTTCCTCTAGAAATAGCTTTTGAAATTGTTTTTCTAATTTTATCCTCCATATAGTTTAAAAATCTTGGAAGCTTAATATTTATATCACTATATTTATGATTTACTGATTTAATTTCAACTGTATATGTTCTTCCTTCATTTTCATATTTTGCTCTTCCAAAGCCTGTCATACTTTTAATCAAAATAATTACCTCTTTCTATTATTATTTCTATATTCTCTTTCCTTCTTTTTTAGCTTTTTGCTCTTGCAAAATCTTTTGCCTTAATAATTTTTCTCTTCTAAGTTTAGCTTTAAATGTTTTTTCACTTTTTTCTTCTAAGTAACTATCTTTAGAAGTTTTTACAATTTCTTTAACATCACTTAAACTGTTTCTATATTCAAATTGTTTTTTCTTAAAAATAAGTAAAGATTTTATTGCATAATATATTATTAAAAATGATGGTAAAATCATAGCAGAAGTTCTAATAGCACTATTTGTGTGCAAAAACAAATATGGTATATATAATGAAAAAACTCCACACAAAAATAATTCCATACCTATTATTAATAAATTGATACTACTTTTTCTATATGAAACTTCAAATGTTATAACTGTTCCTATAATAATTATTATGGCAAAATATTTTAATATTTCTTCAAACTTTGCATTTTCAAATTTATAATATATAAAATTAACTAAGCAAAAATATGCCATTATAATTGTAGCTATAACTAAATCTTGAAATATTTTTGTACTTATAACATTTCTTACACTTATAGGTAATTTTCTTTTTTCTTCTATTTCTAATTGCATTAATTTTGCTTTTTCCATAGTTCCTCACTTCAACATAATTAGTTTTTTTCTAATTCATACATTATTATAGAAACCATTTGCATACATACAGTTTCTGTTCTTAAAATCCTTTTGCCAAGTGAAATTACTTTTGCACCTGCATTTTTTAATATTTCTACTTCTTTTTCTTCTATTCCGCCTTCTGGACCAATAACAATAGCTATATTAAAACTCATTTTTGTATTTTTAATTTTTTCTAACTCATTTTTAATATAATTGTCTTTTTCCTGTTCATAAGCTAATAAAACAATATCATATTTATTAATTATATCACAAATATCTTTAACTCCAACAATTTTTTCAATATTAGGTATAATATCTCTTCCAGATTGTTTAGAGGCTACTTCAGAAATTTTTTGCCACCTAGAAAGTTTCTTCTCTTCATCTTTTTTATCTATTTTTACAATACATCTATTAAACTTAACTGGGATAAAGTTTGTTACTCCAAGTTCAGTGCCTTTTTGAATAATAAATTCCATTTTATCAAATTTAGGAAGTCCTTGATAAACATCTATTTTAACATTTCCTTCTGTTATACTATCAATTTTATTTATAATTTCACATTCTATTTGATTATTTGAAATATTTGATATTTGACAATTATAATTATCACCTGTATCTTTATTACATACTTCTATATTATCTAATATATTAAGCCTCAAAACATTTTTTATATGATTTACATCATCATTTAAAATAATAATCTTTTTTTCTTCAATCTGATTAGTTTTTACAAAAAACTTTCCCAAAATACTATTCTCCTCGCCTAATATTTATATATTATATCACTTTTTTTGGGTTTTGTATATAATTTTCTATTTTAAAATTTATAAATAAATGTTGAAAAATTTTATAAATATGATATAACTTCTATAAGATTAATTTAAGGGGGAAAAAAATGACAGAAGCAGATAAAAATTTTATAGATACATGTAAAGAAATATTAGAGCATGGATATTCTTCTGAAGGTACTCATGTAAGAACTCACTGGCAAGATGGCACAGAAGCTAACTACTATTCAATCGTAGGCGTAACAAATAAATATGATGTTGGAAAAGAATTTCCTATGATTACACTTAGAAATAATTCAAAAACAATATATAGAGCAATTGACGAAATTTTATGGATATGGCAAAAAAAATCAAATAAAGTTTCTGACTTAAATTCTCACATTTGGGACCAATGGGCAGGTTCAGATGGTACAATTGGAAAAGCATATGGATATCAATTTTCTAGAAAATATGATTTTAAAACAAAAGATGGTATAAAAAAATTAGACCAAGTTGATTATGTTTTATATCTTCTAAAAAATGATCCTGCTAGTAGAAGAATAATGACAAATCTATTTGCTTTTGATGAACTTAAAGACATGAATTTAGAACCATGTGCTTTTGGAACTCAATGGTTAGTTAAAGATAATAAATTACATTTAATTTTAAATCAGCGTTCACAAGATATGCTTGCTGCAAATGGATGGAATACAATGCAATATGCCGCACTTTTAATTATGTTTGCACAAGTATGTGATTTAGGAGTAGGTACATTAACACATAATATTGGAGATTGTCATATTTATGATAGACATATTCCTTTAATAGAAAAATTATTAAATGCTAAACCTTTAGATGTTAAGCCAAAACTAATTATCAATAATCCTACTAAAAATTTCTATGACTTTAAAGTTGAAGATTTTATTGTTGAAGGATATGAATATAACAAAGAAGTAAAACTTGGAAAAATTCCTGTTGCAGAATAATAAAGGAGAAAAAATGTTAAGTATAATTGTTGCAAAATCAAAAAATAATATTATTGGAAAAAACAATAGCCTTCTATGGCATATACCGGATGATTTTAAAAGATTTAGAAAACTCACAGAAAATCATATTATTATTATGGGTAGAAAAACATTTGAATCATTGGGAAGAGTTCTCCCAAATAGAAAACATGTTGTTTTAACACATAATTTAGATTTTGAATATGATGATGAAAATGTTGAAGTTATAAATAGTATTCATGATTTAGATAAATATATAAATTCAAAAGACGAATGCTTTGTTATTGGTGGTGGTTTAATATATAATTTATTATTACCATATACTAAAAAGCTTTATATAACAGAAATTGATCAGGAATTTGAAGGAGACACAATTTTTCCAAAAATTGATTTTTCTAATTGGAACGAAATTGAAAGAGAAAAAGGACCAGAAAATGAAAAAATCCCATATAAATATGAATATATAACTTATGTAAGAAAAAATTAGGGAAATTCCCTAATTTTTTTTACTCTTTTTTTACACTTATATGCAACTCTTATATTTTAATTCTCCAATTCTATCTGTTGTTACATATCCAGATTCTGCATTAATAACATCTGGTATTCTATTTACTATGCTTGCGCATGTTAATCTTGCCGTATCTGGATTTTCAATTAAAATAGTTGTAGTAGGCTCACCTTCAATGGTCCAAAGATTTTTATCAATATCGTTTTTTTCATATACTTTTCCAATACACTCTGTTTCTAAAACAATTCCTTCTTTTGTCTCAGTTGTGACTATAGCGCTCATTCCTGTTACATCTCCTGATTTTATAGTCATTTCTAATGTTGAAGAATATAAATCTTCTTTAGCTGTTTTAGGAACACATTTTTGAGTTTGTTTTATAACATTTAAACCCAGTTTATCACAAAGCCATCCATTTACATTCCACATATATGATGGATTAAAATTTCCACTATTTATCATTTCGTTTCTTTCATCATCTGAAATTCTATCAATCTTAGCAATTCTTTCTTCAAACTCTGAAATCGTAAGTCCTGCCCCATGTGCTTCTGCTAAAGCTAATCCATATTCTTCAACATTATAACTTGAACTACCTTTTATTTTAGTTATTTTATGTGTGGAACCAGCAATTGAAGTTATAATTTGCCCCCAAAAAATATCCTGATACCCACTTCCAGTTATAGTACAATTATTTTTTTTAGCTAAATCATTTATTTTCTTAAATAATTCTGGATTTGAATTCATTGGAAAAAATGCCTCTTCACATGTAGTAATAGCATTAATACCTCTACTAGCACACAATATGAGTGGTTTTTCAAGTTCACCTATCAAACTTCTAGTTGTAACAATACAAATATCTGGCTTTAATTCTTCTAATAAACCTACTGCCTCTTCTTCATGTGTTACTGTAATTCCAAGTTTTTCTCTACCTATTATCTCTCCAATATCTTTCCCAACAATATCTGGATTCACATCTATAGCACCAACAATTTCAATTCCCTTTTCCAGCATATATTTCATAGTAAACATAGACATTTTCCCACATCCATATTGGACTGCTTTTATTTTTTTCATAAAACACTTTCCTCCTAATAATCATATTATTAGAAATAGTATTTCCATCTATAATAAAAATATTATTTAAAAAATAAAAATGCCTATCTTCAAATGATAGACATTTTTATAATTATAAATTTAATTTTTACCTTCAGATACTTTCGAAAATTTCTTTAATTTTTCTTTTACTAAATAATTAATAGTTCCAAGTGGAAAGTTTCCATTTTTATCTTTTTTACCAGCTGGCACTCCTGTTAAAATTTCAATTCCTTCATATATTGTTGAAATAGCATAAATATGAAATTTTCCTTTTTTAACATTTTCAATTATTTCATCATCTAAATGTAAATTTCTAACATTTTGTTTTGGAATAATAACACCTTGTTCCCCATTAAAACCTCTTAATTTACATATTTGATAAAATCCTTGAATTTTTTCATTAACACCTCCAATAGGCTGAATCTCGCCTTTTTGGTTAACTGAACCTGTTACTGCAATTGATTGATTAATTGGAATTCCAGATAAACTAGACAAAATTGCATATGCTTCTGTACTTGAAGCACTATCACCATCTACACCACCATATAGTTGTTCAAAACAAATACTAGCTGTAAGTGAAAGTGGCATGTCTTGTGCAAAAAGTTCTCCCAAAAATCCTGTAAGTATAAGTACACCTTTTGAATGTGAAGAACCAGACATTTCTACTTCTCTTTCAATATTAACAATTCCACTTTTACCAACATAAGTACTTGCAGTAATTCTAGCTGGTTTTCCAAAAGAATAATCTCCTATTTTTATAACTGTTAAACCATTTATTTGTCCGACTGTATAACCATCAGTATCTATTAAAAGCGATTCCTCTTTTATCATTTGTAAATATCTAGTATCATATTTCTTTATTCTATCAACTCTTTCATCTAGAGCTTTTTGAATATATTCTTTTGTAATTATTTTTTGCTTGTCTTTTTTAGCCCATACTGATGCCTCTCCTACTATTTCACCAATTTCACTAAATTGTGTTGATAATTTTTGTTTGTCACCTGCTAATTTCGAAGTAATTTCTACTACTTTTGCCATTGCTTCTTTGTTTAAATCTAATAAATTTTCTTGAACACAGAAACTTCTTACAAAATTGGTTAATCTTTGAATATTAGCATTGGTCTTAGGAGCATCTTCTTCAAACTCTACTTTTATTTTAAACAATTTCCTAAAGTCTTCATCCATAGAAAGTAATGTATGATATATATTAGAACTTCCAACTAATAATACTTTAATGTCTAAAGGTATTGGCTCGGGTTTTAATGCTAAAAGTAACATACCAGCTCTTTGCTCTGTTGCATTTTCAATTGATAATTCTTTAATTTTTAATGCTTTTTTTAAAGCTTCATAACATAATGGATTAGATAATAAATCTTTGGCCTGAAAAACAATATATCCACCATTTGCTTGATGTAATAAACCTGGTTTTATCATCATAAAATCTGTTTTTAAGCTACCATATTGGTTTTCATATTCTAAACCACCAAAGATATTATAATATGAGTAGTTTGTGTCCATTACAACTGGTGCACCTTCAAGCTTACTATTATCTATAAACAAGTTTACTCTATAATTTAACCATGGTTCTCTTATTTCTGGTTTTTGAATTTGTTGCATTGGAATTGGTACTTTTGGATCTGGATCTGGAGCTAAAAACTGGCTAATGTTTTTTAATATATCTTTTTTTATGTTATCTAAATAAGTAGTAACTTTTTTATTTCTTTTATAATTAGCTTTTATAGAATTTACATGTATATTTATTGTCATAAGAGCAATATTAGATTGCCATTCATCTATTTTTTTCTCTGTTTCTTTTTCTATTTGTTTTATTTCAGCTAATGCTTGAAATATTTGTTCTTGTACAAGCTGTGAACGTTCTTCAAATTCTTTTTTTACACTTTCATCTAAATCTTCAAATTCGTCTTCTCCCAAAGTTTTTCCATCTAACACTGGCATCATATAAACACCATTTTCTGTAGAACTAACCTTAAAACCTTGAATTAAAGTTTTTTGATTTAATTTTTCTAATAATTTATCTCTTTTTTCCTCATATTCTTGTTTAATTATTTGTTTTTCTTTCTCGAAATCATCATTATTAAATGTTTTTTTGATGTCTTTTCTAACGTCTTTAACAAAGTTCTCCATTGTAGAGCAAAAAACTTTACCTTGTCCAGCCGGAAAAGATATTGCTATTGGTTCATTTGGATTATCAAAATTATAAATATATACCCAATCATTTGGCACTTTACCTTTTTCAGCTTTTTTATCAAGAAACTTTTTAGTATACATAGTTTTTCCAACACCAGAAGGACCTTCTAAGTATAAATTATAACCTTTAATATCTATATCAGTTCCAAACTCTAAAGCTTTTATCCCTCTTTCTTGTCCATACACTAAATCAGTAGTATCAACTAATTCTTTAGTAGTTTCAAATTTAAATAAACTTGTACTGCATACATCTTTCAAATCTTTTGGCATTAGTTCATTTCTTTTTTTCATTAGTACATTTCCTCCACTTAAACATCTAAAATGATTTTATATCAAATAAAATAATAATGCAATTATTATTTATAAAAAATCACATTAAATTACAAAAATTACTATAATTTGTTTTTTTATAATTTTCTTGTCATAATAATAGCATTATTCTCTCCATTATAATATTTTTTTCTTAATCCTACTTGTTTAAAATTATACTTTTCATATAACATAATTGCAATGGAATTTTTTTCATTTACTTCTAAACTAATATTATCTTTTTTTAAAATAATCCCTTCACTAATTAATTTTTCTAAAAGAATACTTCCAATTCCTTCATTTCTTTCGCATTTTTTTACTACTATATTGGTTATTTCAACTGAATCTATTAATACTAATATTCCAGCAAATCCGACTGTCATATTATTTTTTTTTGCAACAAAATACTTTGAATTTATATTTTCTAATTCACTTTTTAAAATATTTTCATTCCAAAAATCATCAAATTCTTCTGAAAGATTATCTTTTATATTATTAAAATCATTCATTGTCATTTCATCTATAATTATTTCATTTTTTTCCATTTATATCTCTTTTCATTTATTTTTTTAATCTTTCAGCTTGTGATTTTCTTAAATATATTGGTAAAAGTGTATCCGAATTATATAAATCTTTCTCTAAATACTTTTTATAAGCAATAATCCCAACATTTACAGCTGATTGAGTATTATTATTTATAAATTTTGCACCTTTAATCCTATTTTTTAATAGTTCTTTGTGTAAAATGGCACCACTACCTACAAATGTTATATTTTTATAATTACTAATCTTTTCTATTACAACATTTATATCATCTGCTATGTATTCTTCAAGTTTATTATAATTAATATCAAATATTCCTGCATATACCTGACTATTTCTAGCATCAATTAATGAAACAATTATATCAGCATCATCAACATTTTTAGCTAGCGTTTCTAAAGAGGTTACCGAAGCCACTGGAATATTTAATATTTCTGCCATTGGTTTTATTGAAGATATACCAATCCTTATTCCAGTAAAAGAACCTGGCCCAACAGAACAAGCAAACAAATCTATACTATTTAGGTTAATATTATTTCTTGTTAATAATTCATCCAAAAGACTCATTAAGTTCTCAGAATGTGTTTTTCCATTTTCAATTCTATTTTCATCTATTTTTTTATCGTTTTCTAACAATGCTACACTACACACTTCACTAGAAGTATCAATTGCTAATATTTTCATTTTTAGTTGATGATATTAAATAATACCATATCCTCCTCATTAAAATTTAGGTTTTATGCCACCTATAAACTATCTATTACATTTTAATTTTCTCATAAGTATTACCATTACATTTTATGTTTATTATTCGTGTCTTATCATCATCTTCTTGTTTACTATCTCTAGAAAAAATTATATGCACATAATCATTTGGAATAACATCTCCAATTCTTTCTCCCCATTCTATTATACATGTTCCTTTTTCAAAATATTCATCTCCACCAATAGCAAGAAATTCATCACTATCATTTAATCTATAAACATCAAAATGATAAATATTTAAATTCTTTGTATTATATTCATTTACAAGCATAAAAGTTGGACTAGATATTTCTTTTTGCATATTATAATATGTAAGAATGCCTTCCGTGAATTTTGTTTTTCCAGATCCTAAATCTCCTGTTAAAACTATAACTAGACCTTTATACATTTGAGAAGCTAATTTTTTTCCTAATTCAATTGTTTCATTTTCAGAATGAGATATATACTCCATTTTTCCTTCCTTTTTTTACAAATATTTTAATTAAATATAGCATTTTTATTATAACCTTTTTTAACAAATTTTACAATAACTATTGACAAATCTTTATTAATACTTTATAATTTATACTTGTTAGAAGGAATATTTGCAGGTGTAGTTCAATGGTAGAATTCCAGCCTTCCAAGCTGGCTATGCGGGTTCGATTCCCGCTACCTGCTCCATCTTTTATTATTTATAAAGTTAAGACTGAATATTGCAGGTGTAGTTCAATGGTAGAATTCCAGCCTTCCAAGCTGGCTATGCGGGTTCGATTCCCGCTACCTGCTCCATAAAAAATCGAACTTTATTAAAAAAGTTCGATTTTTTTATAAATTAATTGTATTAATAATTCCCCGGTATAATAAATATATCGAAGAATTATTATAAATATTCTATTTTAAAATTTTAAGTATTTCTTGAATCAACTCTTTTATTGTCTCTTGAGTTAAATACATATATGATGTAGTGCTACCGTCAGAATTAATTTCTCTTTCATTTTTATACAAATCAACTGGTATTGTTAAATCAATATAATACTCTTTATCATCTTTAATTATCTTTAATGCATCTGATTGTATCCCATCAGAATAGCCATGATATATTTTATAACCATCTTCTTCAGTAACTAATTTCCAATTTTCTATTATCTTTAATCCAGGAAGATAAGTTTTATCTTTTGGAGATAGAAAATGGACATCAATTATGCTTTCTTCAACTTTAATGCCTAAATCTAAATAATCATTTATACTTGATATTTTATTTATAGTTATATTACTAGTATCTATAATTCTTTCATCTAATACAGTAATCCCATAAAATTGTTCTTCTAAGGTTTTATATTGAGTAGTGTTTGTAATCAAACTTGATATTTTTAAAATTTTATCTTTATCAGGACCTGTTATTTCAAGGGTACAATCATTATCTTTTCTGTATAATGCATAAAACACTTTCTTTACATCTCCACCGGGAGAATTACTCGAAAAACTATAAGTTACTTCATATAACTTAACACCATCATTTTCATATATTTTTGTATATGATTTGTTTTCTCCTGCAACTAACATTAAATCTTCATTTGGAGGTAAATCTTCAAATATAGTTTTATTCTTACATATAGAAATACTATCATCGCTGAATAACCAAAGTGTATTATTCCCTATAACAATTTCATCATACTCATTTATTATTTGAGGAATATCAATTTCGTAAGCTGTTCCTGTACCAAAGTTATAAATGATTTTTTTATTAAATAAATCAAATGTCGCTGTCTTTTCTTTTTTATTATTCCTAAAAAAACTTCCTATTATAATAAATATAATTACTAAAGTTATTGCAAATAATATTAAATAAATTTTTCTGTTATTCTTTTTTATTTTTATCTACCTCCTATCTTATAATATCAAAAAGACTTATTTAATAAGTTCTTTATCTATTTTAATGAAATAAATTGTCATCTGGATATGGATCTTCTGGAAAAGGTATATATTTTCCAGGTGATTTAGGTACTTGTAATTTTAGATAATCTCTAATGCTTTTTAAAACATTAAATGTTATATCTTCAAAACTTTTATTTTCATATCCATCATTTACAACATAAATACATTTTTGTGATGCCTCTTTTATACTGTAAATTAAGTTTTCTAGCGATTCGTTATAACATTCTAAATCAGGAATAGAATACATTTTTTTATCTACTTTTCTAATACTAATTTCAGGAGTTGTATTGAATGCCACTGAAATAGGAGAATATACATTAAGTAATCTATTTAATTCTTCTGAATTCATAATATCATTTTCATTTGGTTTTGCAATACTCTTTCTTATTTGCATTGGCATTTTCTTTAAATAAAAATCATCATTTAGAGCATCTCCACCTATTTCATTATATTGTTTAAATGTCAATCTTGCTCTCAAATAATCATAATTAAGCCATGCAATTAAATCTAACAGCCCTCTATCATAAATAATTATCTTTCCTTTATTTTTGTCACTCATATCATTAATAACTGTATGAAAACGTTTTTTTAACAAATCTGAATAATCTTCTTTATCGTAAAAATCATTTTTCCTTTCTGGATCAGTTCTTCTTATAACACATTCTCCCATATTCTTATCTTTAAGTAATCTAGTTAAATATGTCACATATTGTGTTTTTCCACTTCCAGGGGTTCCTAAACATTCAATAAAAATTATTTCACCAGACTCATTAAGCATATATCGTATGTCATCAATCATTTGTGATAAACTATCAGGTATTTTAGTATTATTTTCTATATTATCCATAATTTCAACATCCTAAATATTTAATATATTCTTATGGGTATACTATCATATTAATATGTAACAGTTCAATACTTGAAATAATAATTTTAAAATTTTTTTAAATCTTGTTTAAATTCTTCTATATATGTCGTTCTCATTGAATCTAAAATTCTATTTGTAATTTCTATTATTACTGATTTCATATCTGTATTTGTAGTATCACATTTTATCAAAGAATCAACGCTATTTTCAAATAAGTTGTAAAGACTATTTAAACAATCATTATACTCTTTTATGTTTTCTAAATTCATAAAGCTTCTTTCTTCTAGAGCCAAATTACAATTATAGTCTCTTTTTAATGAAGTTAATTCATCTGTATATGTAACTACTAAACAATTTATCATTTTTTTAGACAGATTTTGGTATTTTTCAGTAAGTTCATCATATTCACTTTCACTTATATTTCCTCTAATAAATTGTCTATTATTCCATATTTGCCTATCATTTATTGATCTATCTATTAATACAATATCATTTTTACTTTCAGAAACTCTAATTAATTGTTTCTCTACTAATTCTAATATTATAAGATTTCTATCTTTTGAACTTAATTTGCCTAATTTTTCTTTTGTATTTTCTTTATATTCTTTTGTTGTTGTGAATTCTTCAACAATTGTAGTAGAAAAATTTCCTTTTTTGAAGAAATCATAAATATTATTTATGCTAGTTGTTTTACCAGTTCTTGGTGTTCCGGTAAATTCAATTATATATGGTTTTGGATTATTAAGTACATTTTTTAATCTTGCTAATTCTAATTTTTTAGCATGCAGAATTTTTAATTTTTCATAATAATCAGAATTTTCTTTATAAATTACTTCTTTTAAAAAAGAATTATCTTTTCCCTCAAATATTATCTCAATAACATTTTTTAATCTTTTAAAAAGTGGAAAATTTTCTTCCTCACCATATACCAAGCTATTATATACACTTGTATAATACCATTTTTGTTTATCTTCTCCCCTTTTAAAAGCTGAGAAATCTCTATTGCCACTTTTTTGAAATAAAATCATTAAATCTTCTAAATTGTTAATTTTATCAGCACAAATAACAAGTTTTTCCCTTAAAGAATATTTTTTTACTCTATCTATTGTGTCTTGCTTTCTTTCTTCCCACGAAAGTTTTTTATTTGGCTCAGTTGCACACATAACAAGCCTTGCTATATCTTCTCCAAATTCTTTATTTATATCCTCTATTGTATAATCAGTATCTTCAACAACATCATGCAAAAATCCAGCAGATATAACATTATCATCAAAACCATATTCATCTAATAAATTTCCAACACTTATAGGATGAATAATCATTGGTTTATCTGGATCACTTTTTCTAATCTGGCCTCTATGAGCATTAATTGCAAATTTTTTTGCCTTTTCTTTTACATTTTCCATTATATTTCTCCGTTTTTTATTTATTATATAATATTCTTAAAAAATTTAATATAAAAAAACAAAAAAATGTGAACTATATTATTCACATTTTTAAAATATGTTATTAGGATCGTATTTTTTTCTTTTCTCTGCTTCATTTTTCATTCTAACAAAATTTTGAATTTCATATATTTTTTTTCTTTGTTTTTCAGTTGCCCAATAATCACGAAAAATAACTGCAATAATTCTTTTTGTGAGTTCAGTAACACCATTTTCATCTAATGTTTTATTCGAATCATAAGTAAAATTATGGTTTTTATTTGCATTTTCTGTCATTAATTCTATTTTGGATTTAGGTATTTTCTTAAAATCATCTTCAGATACATATTTCAATATTTCTAATACTTCTGCATAAGCATCTTCATATTCTTTTTCATTCATATTTTAACCTCGTTTATTAATAAAATGATTAATTTTTTTCAGGGCTTTCTTTAATTCTATACCAATCTGGAAGTTCAGTAAAGAAACTTGCTGAAACTTGCTTACCTAATTCATTTGAACTAATTTTAGTAGCCACTTTACTACTAGCAGTAGTAGAACTTTTTGACTTTACTTCTCGTGGAGCACTATCTACTAATGGTTTATATACAAAAAACCTACTTTCTGGCAAAGATTCTTGTACAGCATTAGAATCTGTTTCAAGTTTTGGTAGTTCTTCAATTTGTATTTTTTCAATTGATAAATCTTCCTTTAATCCATTTTTTGAATATTCTTTAAATAAATTTCTAAATAATATAAAGTCATCTTTATCACCAAATTCAATTTGTACTGTCTGACCTGCTATAGTAAGATAAGCATCTATTCCAAATTCTAAAAATTTTTGATTAAAAAACTGTTCTTGGCGCTCTCTGTATTTATCGATAAATACATCATTACCCTTTCTTGAAAAAAGTTCTTTCCTAGTAAGTCGTGCGAAATTTCCAAAACAAGGTTTCCATAATTTGTATTCATATGGATATTTAGAACCTTTATCAAAAAAAATTGTCTTGAATAAAAAATCTTTATCTCCAATTTTTCCTTTGGCAATTTTTGAATTAATTCTTTCTATTTCGATATTAACTTTTCTTTCAGCATCCTCTTCTGCCATTCTCTTTTTTTCTAGATAATTATTTATAAATCCCATAATTATTCTCCTATTTACTATTTCTATCACGTTTTGAAGTTTTCCACAAAAAATCTCCACTTTTAAAAATTTCATCAACAGACTGCTTTCCTAACTGCCTAGTAGAAACATAAGTACTACTATCATTTGTTCCACTTCTAATAGTATTTGCTCCACCAGTTCCAGTTTTTACTTCTTGACTACTCTTAATTGCATTCTTCTCTCTAAAAATTTCCTCTATATAACGAGCTGTTTCTTCACTATCACATTCAACAATACACCTATTATTAGGGAATTGCACATTAATAGATGTTATACCTGTATCTGGAACAAGAATATTTAAACCTAAACCAAATTGATCTTCATATATTTTTCTTATATGATCATTGGAATTACTAAAAAATCCTTTTCTTTCAAATTCCATAATTAATTTTTTTGCCTCTCTAGAAGTTAGATTAAAATTAGCTAATTGATTTCTAAAAAATGTACCTTCAATTAATTCTTTTCGTGTATTTTCAAGAAAATCATTAATTTCTTGCATTGCTCTATCATGCTCTCTTTGTGCTCTTTCCTGTCCTTCTCTAAATTCTTTTGTGAAACTACTAAATAATCCCATATATCCTCCAAATTTTATTATAATAATTAAAATTATTTTGTATATTATATCACAAGGTTAACATAAAGTCAATCTGCGTAACATTATACTCTAATACTTCTTAAAGCTTTATTATTATTTATAAAAACTATGCTAATTTTTCTAAATAATCTTTGCCCTCTTTTTCATTTAAAACTTTCATATTAATATTTTCTTTTTCAAGTTCTTTAAGTATGCACAGTGTTTCATCAGATGAATCCATATCAATAACAACTAAATTATTATAAAAATTTCTACCACACGAGATTTCCCTAATATAGTTTTCAATTCCATCTTCAACATTTTTAACAGTTAAAATCACCTTTATATTTTCTTCTATTTTTTTATATGTATTATTCCTTGTGATTTCTTGTATCATAACAAGTATTCCATATACAGCAAAACACCAAATAAATCCATATATGATAGTTTCTAACATAATAACTCCTCCTTAAAAGTTAAATTATGTTATATTTTATGTAGATTAATATAAAATTGTGAAGCAATATTTATAAAAAAAAAGCCCATAGGGCTCTTTTTTTATTATATTATACTAACATTAAAATAGCTTGTTTACTATTATCTCCACGTCTAGGTTCCATTTTTAATATTCTTGTATAACCACCAGCTCTTCCATCATATTTTGGAGCTAATTCATTAAACAATTTATCCATTAAATCTGTTCCATCAACTTTGTTAACCTTTTTCATTATTTGTCTTCTAGCATTTAATCTAGATGGCATATCTTTTTGTCTCTTTTCTGTTGTTTCTTCTTTAACAACTTTAAGATATTCTTTTCCATTTTTACTTGTTACTTTTTCAGTAACTTTATTACCTTTACTATCTAGCTTTGCTTTAAATACTTTAACATCAACTTCTTCATAGTTTTTATGTTCTTTAACAGCTAATGCTATAATACTATCTGCTAAAGCTTTAACTTCTTTTGCTCTAGCTTCAGTTGTAACAATTTTACCATTTAATAGTAAATCTGTTGTTTGTGTTTTAAGCATTGCTAATCTTTGATCAGTTGGTTTTCCAAGTTTTCTTGTTCCTGCCACTTTATTTTCCACCTTCCTTAAAAAATTATTCATCTTCTGATGTAAAGTTTAAACCTAATGCAATTAACTTATTAGTTACTTCATCTAATGATTTCTTACCTAAGTTTCTAACCTT
>DJXP01000049.1 GCA_002449785.1 Clostridiales bacterium UBA7001 | reverse complement strand
GTTCGATTTCAGAAGGAATTTCAAATGACATGAAATTATATTTCTTTGGAAATTGTATTGCTGTTGCTTTATCTAACATAATACTTGCTCCATTTAAATAAAGAGAATATTCTGCTTCATCATATTCTATAGCACCTGGCTTCATTTTCCAATCAAATCCTGCATTGTTATAAAAAACAATTTTAACATAAGTAAAACCACCTGGTTCAACTCTGCATGTTGTAGCATCTGTTCCTCCAACATATACGGTAACTGTAGAATCTCCATAACCATGCGAATTCATATAAGTATTCATGTCATAAGTTCTATCTTTTTCTTTTTCATCTTGTATTTCGAATAATTCGAATAAATAAGTATTAAAAGTATTTATACCAGTTGGATATAAATTTCCTAAAATATCTAAATCAACTCTTTTTCCTATTACTGTATTAACATTTCCATCATAATATTGATAAGAATTTGGTCCATCTGGAGGTTGCCAATAAGTGAATCTTCCACCATCTTGAACTTTTGTTATACCTTCGAATTTAGTAGAATCAATTGGATCTAATTTTAATATAACATTGATATCTTCCATAGCATAACTTCTTAAACCTGCTGCAAAATATAACCAATCTCTATCATTTCCTGTATAAACTCTATTATCTACTTGAGAAATATTTTTATTATCATATTGATAAGGATATTTCGAGCAATCAAAATCTGTATATCTTGAATCTTTTTCTGCTAAATCTGGTAAAATAGGTATAACATTATTTTGATAAACGTTTTTCAAAAAGGCATATTTCTTTTGTCCTGGAGTTATTTTTACTCTATGTCTATTAAACATACAAACATAAAGATTTTTAAGTCTTTTTTCTATTAAATTTTTATGAGTAGAATCTTGTTTTAATTTATATCCACTTATCCATTGAGAATCAGCAATTAAAGATTTTTGTCCAACACTTACTTTATTTACTTTTTCTTGACCGGCTATTAAAGTATGATCTTTATTTTGTAATTGATCCGACCACCATCCTTTATAATCAGGGAATCTTTTTAAACTATAATCTTTACTATAAGTGATATTATATCCAAGTCCTTTAAAGATAGGGAAAGCAATTATATCATGTGGTTTAATTATCTCATTATCGAAATTTGGTATACAATCATCTAAATGCCAAGGATATCCTTTGAAAAATTCATTATCCCAATAATCATCTTCTAAAGTCAAATCCCACATTTTACCACTACTTATATATCCTTTAGGTAAATAATCTTCTATTAAAGGTGAATAATTCCATGTTTTATCAGGTGATTCATCTTTTGAACTATCGGCATTTTCTGGGCGTTTTTCTACTACTGGAAGATTATTATCTTTTGCAAATTTGACACATTCTCCCATTTTTGTAGGATCTAAAGTCTCAGCACAAGTCATCATATATTTCATTTTTGCTACAATTTCTGGAGTAAGTCTTTGACCTGCGATAAATGAATTTTCATCGTAGCATTCTCCATAAGTTGAATTGAAACCTAAATTAACATCCCAATCATCTTCTGTTGTAGATATTTTTTTTTCTTCCGCTTCTGCATTTATGAAAATTGGATTAGAAAAATCGATATTTGTTTTTTTAAGTATTGGTATTTGATTTTTGTGACATAGAACAGGTTCCCAATATAATTTATAAGTATTTCTCATTTTCATTTGAACTCTAATATAAACACTTTCATCACTTTGCCATTCAATAACTCTTTCTTGATTTTTATCATTAGTAATTAATTCAAAAGTAGTAGTCATAATAAAACTGAGTGGAACAGGAGGTACTGGAGGTATATCAGGATAAACACTTCTTAAATTTTGTCCCCATCTTCTACCCCAGATATCTGTCCATTCTAATCTTGATGTAGTAGGTACTCCAGGTATGGCTAAAGTAGCATGATTTAAAAATTCGGCAAATGGTATACTTGATGTACCTATATTATGAATCAAAGAAAATCCAGCGGTTATTCCTTGAAAACCAGGATCTCTTATATGATGAGCTTCTCCACTTCCATATACTGTGGTATGTTTAGTTAATTCTTGGAAGTATCCACCATATCTTGAAAATGGATTCATTAATTCATATTCGTACATTTCATTACTATATTCTTCAGCATCAGGAGTTTTTCTTAAAACTGTATTTTCTATATAAAGACAAGGGAAAGAGAAGAATGATCTATAAAAAGCAACAGCGTTTTCTTCAGTTGAAACTTTATAATAGTATTCAAAATTGGGAGCACTGAAGTCATATTTTAAATCATATATATTAATAGTTGCAGAGAAATTACCTGGGGCTGTTAAATTTTCTAAAAAGACTTGGCATTTTGAAGGAAGGCCATAATTTTCATTTGGCATAAGACCTCTTTTGAAATATAATTTAATTTTTTTATTATCTCTATCATATTCATTTTTATAAAAAGCAACATTATCAGCACTTGTAGTAATTCTATCTTCTTTAACAGGATCTTCATCTTTAGGAAAATCAACACCTTCAGGTAATATAATTTCAGCAATACCTCCTAATCTTGTTTTTTCAGGGTATAATGTTAAATCGATCGAATGTCCAAATATGAATTTAATTGAAGGATATTCTTTAAAATATCCTGATTTTCCATCACTATCTTCTTCAAATCCATAAATATTTCCTGCTCTATTAATAGAAAGGTCTTTATTCGGACACATAAAATGTGTTAAATTTATTTTATCAGTCGTCATTCCTTGTAATTTTTTTAAATCCTCAGGGTTTGTTGGATCATATTTTGTCATATAACTATATTGTCTCATTGAATTATAATATTCATTTGGTTTAAGAGTTTTATATTTTTCCTCTTGAATATTATAATGTCCTGTGACTTTTACTTCTCCGTAAACATCCCCAATATTTTCTCCGTAAACTTTCGCACCATTCTGTTCATATTTATCTATAGATATTAATACTTGTTCATTGAATCCATTAGGAAGTTGATATTGATTATGGGAAGATTTATAAAAATAAGTATCGAGTCTTATAAAAGCTAAATGGACTCTTGCTTTTGTAGGATCCTGGATATCTTTTTCATCATCCGGAATTGAATCAGTTCCATAATAAGCTTTAGCACCTTCATTTGTTGCTGTGTTAATAAATAAAGATTTTCTTGGGGCGGCAGTTTCATAAAATTGTTTATTATTTCCGAAATATACTTGGTGTAATAAAGTATTAGGTAAAACACCTTTTTCTGGTCCGGCTTTCTCATCATAAGTCATTGATTCAAAAGCTTCAGATTTTGCAGTATATTCAGCATCTTCTCTTTTTACTTTAGCAAGTTTAACAGGGGTATCAAAGTCATCTACATAACAAACATTTTTTCCAGCAATTTCAGCATAATCAATATAATCAATATTCTCTTCTTTGTATTCTTTCCAAGGATAAACAAAATTATGTGTTCTATAATAATCTTCATAAACTGGTACTGTATGAGCGATAAGTCCTTCATCTTCACCGTCTACTAAAGGAGAAACTAAAGGTACTAAAGAAATATAATTTACATCTTTTGCAATAGTGTTTTCTTTATTTTCCACAGTGAGAACTAAATCGAAATAGAGACCTTTTCCTCTCATTGGATAATATGATGTTGGATCTTTATTAATGGTACCACGAAGGAGAGCAGCTAAAGAAGCTTGAGCATAAAATATTCCAGGAGTAAGTTTTGTTTCTTTTCCATTCATTTTAAAAGTAAGACTTGAATACATGAAAGGAATATCAATAAGTTTACTTGTTACTGTATAATCAGTTATTTCTAATTTGAATTTATTTTCTATAGATTTAAGATTCTGAACCGAATTTGCTGTACATACCAAACATTCTTCAAGACTAAAATCAGTAAGATTTATTCCGGCATATTTTGTTTTATCTACATTTTGTAAGGAGCATCCTGTGGGTAAATCTCCATAAAACTCGATTTTTTTTGCGAATAAAATTTCGAGTCTGAAATTAGTTATTTGTGTGTCATATAAATTATAAAATTTATAATTGGTCACGAGTTGGACACCTTCTTCCCCTGCTGGAATTGGCAAATCTTCATCTGATTCTTCTTTTAAATTGAATTTTATTTTTAAATCAAATATATAATCTTTTGTCATGCAATATAATATCATATTTCTCACATTTTCGAAATACCAGAAATTTTGGTCAGGATTACCATTGACTAAAAATATTCTACCTTTAACTTTTTGAGAATCTTCTTTAGAAATAAGAATATAATCAAAAGTTAGGCTTTCATCAGTTAGATCATGTATACCTCCGTCTACCTTTCTATAAAGTTTCTTTTCTTTATTATTATAATGAATTAAAGACTCAAAATCATCTGGGACTTTGATCATTTTATATGTTTCTTGCAAAATAGTTCTATTTTTATATCCAAGGCAAAGTAGTTGTTTTAAAAAATCGGGCTGCTCAGTAGGTGTTTTTTTATAAAGCTCTTGGCAACCATAAATAGTGTTTTCTTGCTTATTAGCATTTGTTCCAATAATGTAATCTTTATCATAAGTTCCTTTAGGTAGTATACCCATTAATTCTAGAAGGTATCCTGATTTTCCAAAAGATATTATATTACCTCCTAAATTTCTGAATTTTTTGATAACTTCAACAGCTCCACTTGTTAAATATCTATTACTTAGAATAGTTTCTTCGTTGGCGGAAAGGTAATCAGGGACCATTAATAATTTAAATTTTAATTGAGAAGTAGCTTTGTCAAATAAAATCTCATCTAATAAATCATTGGCAGAGACTCTCACAACAGCACCTTTATTGGGATATTTCAATTTATATTCTAAATAAGCTTTTTTGTCCGTTAAGCATGAACTTGTTTTTCCTATAGAATTTGTGAAATATTCACATAATTTATAAGCATTAGTGAACAAATCTTGTTCTCTTCCTTCATTATCTTTATATACTAAGCTTAAAATAGCAATATCTATATCATATACTCCTTTAGCTTTACCTATTGTTACAGAAGTAATATTTTGTATAGAAGCAAATTTGTCTTCTTTGTCTTTCAATCCTGTTTGATTCAAGGTAAAAAATCCACCTTCATTTACTTCTACTGTTTTAGGTTCTTCTTCGGATTTATTTTCAAATTTAAAAGGGTAAGGATATAAAATGAATTTAGTATCATCTTTTTTAACCGCATTTGTAACATAGGTCATTACTCTAGTTGCTTGACTTGATGAGTAATTTTGTATAAGTCCAATGAAACCAAGGTTATCTAATGTTTGTTCATTGTCGGCTAATTTTCTGAATTTTTTCTTTTTGTGGAATTCAGCAAGTACATCCTGTCTTCGTTTTTTATCTTTGTCATAATCCATTTTTTCATAAAATGGATAATGAGGTTGACCCTGGGTTAAATTATCTAAAAGCATTCCTTTAGCGACTAATTCATCATAATATTCTTTAGGATGATCTTCTATTTGGATTAAGGGTCTTTTAGCTTTTGCTTTTTTTCCTGAATGTATAGATTGTTTATTTGTTGGCTTTGAATCTACTAAAAAAGCTAGTAATAGTAGGCAGAGTAAAATCGTTGCAAGATTTTTGCTCATTTTATTTATTATTTTTTTTAGATTATATCTTATTAAGAAAAATCAATCAATATAAATATTTAGTAATTTATTTAAAAATTAATTAAACTTAATTTAAATTTTTTTT
>DJXP01000029.1 GCA_002449785.1 Clostridiales bacterium UBA7001 | reverse complement strand
CTGTTGGTTCTGGGTCTACTGTTGGCTCTGGATCTACTGTTGGATCCGGATCTACTGGGGCTGGATCATCTGGGTCTATAGGTTCATATGGTTCTTCTGAACTTTTCAAATTAGTAAATGCTTTTATACAAACATCTGCTTTATTAGTATCTATTGTTCCAACATTAATTTCATTTAAATTCATCCATTCTGTACCATTAACAGATACAAAACTTTTATTTTCAGAGCTTACATTTTTATATGCTGTTCCTGCTTGAGGTCCCTCAACAGAAAAGTAAAATGAATTATCTTGGCAAGTTTGTTCAACTACAATTGAAAATTCAGAACTACTCAATTCTGTTGGTGTTATTCTAATTCTATGATAACCAGGCTCTAATACATTTACCTCATTATCTACTTTTATCAAATTATTTTTATCAAAATCAGAACCATTTGGATTAACATATATATTAATTGTAGAATATTTAGGAATTGTTACACCTACATAATTTAACATTTCCGGTTCTTCAGCTACTCTTGAAAATTTTGTACCAATATATCCTGTTGAAACGCTTCTAGTTCCAATGTTAAATACTCCACCAAATGTATCATATTGATAAATATTCTCAAAATTTATTTTTTTAGTTCCTGTAATTCCATACATTTCTTCTTCTATGAATTTATCTTCATATGAAACATATATATATCCATTATCAAAAGAAGTTTCACCATATGAGTTCAAACAAATATATGCACCATCTGCTAAAGGTTTAGCTCCTTCTGCAAAATTATCCTTAGAGTAATTGTCATCCCAACCAACTATTGCAATTGCATGGTCTCTTATTTTTGAATCGTCATTACAATTATATGCTGTAGCCTTAAATGGATTTGATTTATTATTGTAATATTGAGAATAATTTCCACCATTCATTGTAATAATAGCACCATTGCTAATAATATGCTGTTTAAACATATTTCTTACTGCTTGTAATTCTTCTGCTGAGTATTCATTATTTGAACCATCATAATATTTTACTGATGTTGTATTTCCACTTGAATTCTTTACATATTTTTTTACAACATTTGGAAAAACAATATAATCTGTAACAACAGTATCTACTTCTTGGTCTATATCATTAATACTAATTTTATTATAATTATTTTCAAATGGCATATTATCTTCTAATACTGCACCTTGTCCATTAATTAAATATGCTAAGCCAGAAATAGGTAAACCACCATCTTTTGCTTCTCTTTCAAGTCCCATTTCGTTTGTACCATCATAAAAGCTTTGAGAAGTTGCATAATCCATATGTCTTTCAGAAAAGTTCTCCAAGCTATTCTCGTAGTTAGATAATGCTATATTTGTTTCTAGTGCTTTAATTGTAGAAAAAGCCCAACATTCATTAGTATCCTTTTGATTTTCTACTCTTAAATTTAGATTATATGCTAATGTATATCTTGAATCTTGAGCAGATGCACCTAAGGTGTCTTTTAAGTTTGTTATACCATTAACTCCAAAATCTAACATAGAATATTTTCTTTTACTTCTATTTTTATATCTATTTAAGATATTTTCTGGAACTACTGTAGAAGAAGTTCTAGGCATTAGTTGTTTACTTTTTTCTTCTAGTGGTAAACTATTCCAACTCTCATATTCAGAATTTGTAACTAATTCAAATTCTGTTGCTAAAACGGTATTGGTTAAACTTATAATAACAAAAATAATCCCAATACAAATTATTTTAATTTTTTCATTTGATAATTTCATAATAACTCTTCCTTTTATATTTATTAATCATTAATTCATTAATAAAAAAATGTTCCACATATTAATTATACCACTTTTGGTACAAAAAATCAAATCAAAACCATGAGTTTCTAAGGTTATATGTTTTTTTATACTAATTTTTTATTACGGAAATACATCATTTAGAAATTATGTTAAATTTATGTAACTTTGCAAAAAAGCCTTGATGTAACGCAATTGTAATCATATCTTAATGATAATGATATGTATCTTAATAAACTTTTAAGTTATAATATAGTATATATTAGATTTTAAGGAGTTACAAATGAGTATTAATTCTGCCTTAAAAAAAGAAGGCATTAGAGTTGTTGGAAAACTAAATACTTTAGAAGTAAATAAAATTGCAACTATTATCTCAAAATCAATTGCAAATTCTTTTCCTGAACATAGTATTAACCAAAATGATCTATTTATTTCTATATCTAGGCTTAATATGTATATAGCTGAAATGCCAAACGATATGGCAATGGCTAAATATTTTTATAAAAATAATTCTATTTATTTCAGTAAAAACATGAACTTAGATGATCTTAATACTTTAGCCGTTCATGAATGTATACATTTTATGCAAGAATTAAAGAATAATTCTGGCAAACTACTTAGACTTGGATTATATAATCCAAAAACAGGTAATGGTATGGCAATAAATGAAGCTGCTGTTCAGCACATGGCTTCAGTTGCAACAGAAGCAAAAACTGATAATGTAAAATACTATAATATGGAATTATCAACAATAAGTCCAGATTTTTATCCTATACAAACTACTTTACTAAACGAAATGATTTATTTTACAGGTTCTTATGCTCTATATCATAGTACTTTTTATAGTAATGATGTTTTCAAAAACACATTTATTGCTAAATCAAGTGCAAAAACGTATTCAAAAATAGAAAAGAACTTTGACTTAATATTTGAATATGAAGCTTTGCTTTCAAATGAGATTCATAAACTTTCATTATACTCAAACAATACTGAAAAAGATGCAGAAAAAATTCAAAAAATTAATAATAAAATAGATTCACTAAAAAATATAATCTTTGAAAAAACATTAGAAACTCAAAACATTATTTTACAAAATTGTTTTGAAAAAGAGTTTAATTCTATTAGGACTATTGAAGATATTAAAAATTTTAGAGAACATTTATATAATTTCAAAAATGTATTAATATATGCTGAGAATTATAATTATTTTAATGAATTTTACATTGAAATGACAAATAGATTAGAAGAAAAACAAGAATTCATTGAAAAATATGGTAATATTTTAACTGCTCAATCTATAACAAATGAACTTACATCAGTACAAGAAAATACTTACGGATTCCAGTTTTTCAAAACATTGTTTTCAAAACTAAAACTTCTATTTGAAGAATTTGTAAGAGAAAAAGATTATTAATAAAATTGAAAATGGGGCTATAAAAAAGCCCCATTTTTTTATATTATAAAATTGTTCTTTTCTGCTTCTTTTTTTACAAGTTCTATGTCCTTCCAAAAGTCTAATTTTTTGCTTTCATCTCTAAGAAGTGCTGCTGGATGAAATGTTGGCATATATTTTATACCCTTTTTTTCAATCCATTTTCCTCTACTTGATGTTATTCCATAATTTTCGCCTATAATATTTTTAAGAGCAGTATTTCCTAAAAGCACTATAATTTTTGGCTTTATAAGTAGTACTTGGTTTCTTAAATAATCCATACATATCATTGCTTCTTGTTTTGAAGGTACTCTATTATTAGGTGGGCGGCATTTTACTATATTTGCAATATATACATTTTCTCTATTAATACCAAGTCCAATAAATGCTTGATTCATAAGTTTACCGGCTTTACCAACAAATGGAATCCCTTCCATATCTTCATCTGCTCCTGGTCCTTCACCAATAAACATTATATCAGCATTAATATTTCCAGTTCCAAATACTGAATTTGTCCTATTTTTACACAATTCGCACTTATTACATTTTTCTACAATTTTTTCTAATTCTTCCAAATTATCATACATTTTCTTAGTTATTCAATTCCTTCTATAATTTTATTTATAAACTTATTAATGCAGTGGCTAGCTTAAATTCTTTACCTTCTACTCTATATGAATTAATTTTATTAGAATTACAAACACTACATATTCCAGAATCTATAATATTTTCATCTTTTATTCCTAAGTCTTGAAGCAAAATTTTATTTATAAGAACAGTGTCTATTAAATATTTATTATTTGTATCTTTTTTTAAAATAAATTCATGAGTTTTATTTGTAAATGCAAAAATATATTCACATAAATCTTTTACATCAGTATCAACTTCAAAATGACATTTTCTAATACTAGGTGAAATGAAAACCAAAATATCTTCAGGATTACTTTTATAGCAATTAATCATTTTAACAACTGCTTTTTGAAGGATTTTCTGAAATGTACCTCTCCATCCAGAATGCACATTTGCTATTACTTTTTTTACAGGGTCATATATTAAAAATAAAATGCAATCAGCATTTGTACTAACTAATGTAATCCCTTTACTATCTGTTATTAGTCCATCAACATTTTCTAATTCTAATTTTTCCATAACTCTATTTATACATCTAACATTAGATGTATGTTTTTGAAGTGGTTTAACAAGTGTATTTACATCTAATCCAACAGCTGAAAAAATTTTTTTATAACTTTCTTTTTCCTCTGGAGAATTACTTCTAAAATTAATATTATCTCCCTTTAGTGTATATGCATGTTTTATTCCTAATTCTAATAGTTTTTTAAATTGAATATATTCAATTCCATTTTTTGAGTTATATAAAATATTTGCATTGTTAAACATAAAGTATATCTCCTCTTACTTAAAAATTCTAGGAACTCTATCTGATACCGTACTCATTATTTCATAATTTATAGTATTACATTTTTCTGCTATTTCATCTAAAGTAATTATATTATTGTCCCAAATATAAACATCATCACCAATTTTAACGTCTTTAATATTTGTAACATCAGCCATAAAACTATCCATACAAATATTTCCAACAATTTTTGCTCTTTGACCATTTATAGAAACATAACCTTCTTTAGCATATTCTCTTCTAAATCCATCTGCATATCCTATTGGAATCGTAGCAATTTTAGAATTTTTAGAGGTTATGTATTTTCTTGAGTATCCAATTGAAGTTCCTTCAGGAACTTCTTTTAAAAATGTAATTCTAGATTTCAATTTGCACACAGGTTTTAAAGGAATTTTTAAACCTGCTCCTTCAAATGGTTCATACCCATAAAGTATTATTCCTGGACGAGTTGCATTATAATATGCATTTTTATAATTTAAAATCCCATTTGAAGCTGAAATATGAATATATTTTAAATTTTCAAAATTCTTTTTTATTAAATTTACACCATTTTCAAATATTTCTATTTGCTTATTTGTATAGTCATCATCAAAATCTGCTGAAGACATATGTGAATAGACACCTTGAACAACAATTTTATCACATGATTTTACTTTATTTATATATTCTTCTAAATCATTTTCATCAATTCCTGTTCTTCCCATACCTGTTTCAAGTTCTAAATGTACTTTAATTTCATTTTTAGTATTAATGATTTTATCTAAGAATTCATTTGATGAAAGCCCTATTGTAATATTATAATTTGATATTTTTTCAATCTCATCTATATATGGCTGATTTATTACTAAAATTTCTTTTGAATATCCTAGTTTTCTTAATGTAACAGCCTCATCAACTAAAGCTACTGCAACAATATCAAATTTGTTTAATACTTCTATTCTTGTATTTATAAATGTTCCATATCCATTTGCTTTTATAATAGGAATAAGAGTAATATTATTCCCCACATACTTTTGTATCTGATTAACATTTTCTTCAAAAGCTTTTATATCTATTTCCATTATAGTTGGTCTTGTAACCTCATTTTCTTGCATTTTACATCTCTCCTTTCAATGTCCCTTTAAGAAAGCTACGGCATACTGATGATGTGACGGCTAAAGCCTAACAGCATTAGCAACGTCCCCAAAGAGACATATCGATTTGTACTCACAATAGTCACAACCAGTTTTCTGATTATAACTATATGGTTCTATATCTATCTTTCCCATTAATATTTCTTTAGAAATATCTCTAATTATTTGTTTTACCTGTTTTTTTAGATTATCAAAATTTTCTTTTGATATTACACTAGATCTCTTTTCACTAACTGAACCATCTTTTGTAAGATATACAGGTATAATATCAGACTGACCTGTTTGTAATTTATTATCCATCATTTTTATTACAGACACATCAGCTAAAACTAACCCCTTCATTCTAAAATTATTTCTTATACTTCTTTCTATTTCTTCTTCGGTCATATTTTTGGCATCTTTAACTACATTATCTATAAGTCCCATATATAAAACTCCACTAGCTTCAAAATCTGTTTGGTCACATACTGCATCCAAATATGTTATAAGCTGAATTTGAAGTCCAAGTTCAACTTGATTTAAATCTAAATCTTTACTTGAAGATTTATAATCAATAATTCTAACATATTGATTATCCGCGAGTTTTGCAACATCTAATCTATCTATTTTACCTGTAATTTCAATTTTTTTACCATCAACATCAAGATTTATTGTTTTAAATTTACCGTTATTACTAAATTCTATTTCTGTTCCTAAAATACTGTAATCACTGTATTTTAAAGAATAAACAATATATAAAATAGATTGATAAACAACTTTCTTTAGTCTCCTAGTTAATAATCTGTATTTTGCTGAACTTGTAAAAATATAGTACTTACTTGTTTCTAAAAGTTCACTAATAATTTGACTTACAATGTCGAAAACTTGATCATCATCAATTTCTTTAATATTTATTTGCCTATTTTCAATTTCTTTAAAAAATAAATCTATTACTTCATGCATAAATGAACCAGTATCTATTGCTTCAATTTTAAGTTCTTCCCTTTTCTTTAATTTCAAACCATATTTTAAGTGAAATGAGAATGGACACCTTCTATATGCTTCAAGTCTCGAAACACTAGTTTTTAAAATATTTCCATATAATTTTTCTATATTTTGTTTATTTAAAATTTCTGCTTTATTTGAATAATTGGCACCAGATATAGATTGTAAAAATTTTTTCTTATCTTTATTAAAAAAATATATTAAAATATTTTGCCAATTTTCATCTATTTCCTCACCATCTAAATATTTTCTATAAACATTTAGTGCCTCTTCAAATGTTGCTTTTTCATTAGTTATTTCATATTTTTCAGATATTATATCACTTTCTTCTATTAAATTTGGAAACCATCTTTTTATCTTCTTTATTAAAAGTGAAGGTCTAATACTTGCTCCATCTTTTTCAGAAGATGAGTATGATAAATAAAGCTTACATTCTGGTGTAGTAAGTGTTCTATAAATATTAAACTGTTCTTCATATAAACTTTCAACAGAATTCTTCGCGAGTTCTATTCCCCTATCTTTTAAAAGGACTCTATCCTCATCATTTAAATATCCTTCTTGTTTATTTACTTTAGGAAAATATCCGTCATTTATACCTATCACAAATAAAACCTTCAATTTATTACTTCTTGTTCTTTCTGTATCTCCAAAAACAACTTGATCTTGAGTTGCTGGTATTTTACCAAGCTCTGATGAGGTAAGCCCAACTTGTAATATATTTTTATAATAATCAAATGACATCTTTTCATCTTTAAAAATCAAACATATGTCTTCTAATACACTTATAAGAAGCTTATAACTTGTATTATATTCATCAGATATTTCTGGGCTATTATAAGATAAAATCTTTTTATCTAAATTTTTAATAATATTATTATTTGCTAAAAAGCTATATATTTCTTTTGTAATTTGAGTTGCAGATTTGTTATTAGATATATTTTCTTTAAACTTTAATAATGGACTAACAATTTGTTTTCTAATGTTTTCAAGTTTTTCTTGTTTATCATTAATATCTTCATATGAGAATTCATTTGCATACCATTTTTTACCTTTAATTCCCCATTTTCTGCAATAATTCTCAAGAACAAAAACATCATTTTCATCCAAATCTAATAACCCTATTTTTAAATAATTAAAAACAGCTTCATATGACCAATTATTAGCGAAAATGTCTAATATTGCTATGATAAATTTTATTAATAAATTCTGATTTAATTCTTTTTTCTCATCAACAAATAAAGGAATATCATATTTATTAAAAATAGCTTTTAAATCCTCGGAATATTTTTGTGTATCTTCCGCAATTATGCCAATTTCGTTGTATCTGTATCCACTATTTTTAACCAAATTGTGGATACGTTTCCCTACTCTTTCAATTTCAGAATACGGATTATTAGCTAAAAACAAATTAATATTTTCTACATTATGATTATATTTTGCATTATATCTTTCAAAGTTATTCTCTAAAAATTTGAGCTCTTCACTTTTAAATCTATGTGTTTCTTTTAGTTCATACGTATTAACCTCACAAGAATTTTGTTCAGCAATTTTAATTAATTCATTAGCAAACTTCTTATTAAAGTAGAAAATGTCATTCATTTCTCCTACATTCAAATTATCTGTTGGTATAGTAACATTTATTTCTAAACATTTATTTAATAGTTTTTCAAAAACATTATATTCTTGTTTAGTAAATCCTAAAAAATCATCAATATAAATTATTACATCATTAAACATATTTGTTTTATCTAAATTTTCACATAAAATAGATAATACATCATTTTCATCTATATAATTGTTTTTTAGTTTTTCTTCATATTTTTCATATATTGTAATTATATCTTTTACTTTTAAATTAGTATATTGATTCTCTATATTAGTATTTTTTAATAAATCTAAACTTACATTATGCTTTTTTAGTTCAGTCAGCATTCTATCTACAACTTCAATATTTTTCTCTGATTTTCCTAAAAAGTTAAGATTGCTTTTTTCTTTATTTAATAAATCGAAAATAAGCATATCTTTGCCAGCTTTTGATAGATGTGGAATGTTTTCTCCAACTTCATTTGCGACACGATATGCCATTCTACTCATTGTTAATACTTCAGCATTAATCAAACTAGTTTTATTTGTAATGTCAAAAAGATTTTTTTCAGCAGAAAGATTACTCTGTTCGGGAACAATTAAAAAAACCTTATTATTACTCATTTTCTGAGAAATATCTTTATATATATATTCACTTTTACCCGTACCACTTCTACCATAAATAATATTTAGCTTCATATATTTTTCTTTCCTTTTCTATAAAAAAGCAGTGCAGAGTATGCTACACTTTACTACTTTTTTAATAATCTTTTTCACTTATCTTAGGATATTTAAAATTATAACTTCCTACAATATTGCCATCTTCAAAATGATCTGCAAAAATTGATTCTGAACCTTTTAGGAAATATGTATATCTTCTTTGACCTGTTATTACTCCACCCACTGCGCCTGTAATAATTGGGTCATCCCATGTAGTATCTATTGCATACCATTTATTATCTAAATAAACATAATTCCATGCATGACTTTCTGTTGTACCAACACTATTTCTTCCTATACCACAGGCAATAATACATGGTATTTTTAATTCATCTAAAACATATTTATATGCTCTTGCATAACCTTCACATACACATTTTCCATCAATTAATGCACCATAAGCATTATATACATTATTTCCTGCATTTAAATCATATTCTGTATTATCCACAATATAATCGTGAACTATTTTTAGTTGTTCCGCTGTATCTTTTCCATAGCATTCGTCTACTAATGTTTTTCGTATACTTTCCATATCATTTATTGCTTTTTCTACAGAGTTTTCACCAGTAAAATTACTAAATAAATAGTTACCACCATTTCCACCTATTGAAACTCTGTAAGTCTTTGAAAAAGCTCTAGTTGTAATTTCTGTAAGTAAATATATTTTTGTAACATCTATATAAAATAAGTCTGGATTATCAAAAGTTAAAGCATTTATAGCTAATTGAAAAGAATCGTTTAAAGTATCCATTCCTGTTTCTTCATGTAATAAGTCATTAAACCTAGTATTGAAATCAGCTGTATATGTACCTGTTTTTAATTTATCTTTATTCATATATAATTCATCATATATTATTTTTCCATATACATCTAGCTGAGAGTAATATAATTTTTTAGGGTCATTAACATCTACATTTTCGCGTACTTCATTATTTTTATTTTTTTCTTCTAATTCTTGTAATCTTTTTAAAACATCACCACTATTGGTAGATTTTTCAGCTTCCCCCTCTATAACAGATGTATCATCATCTTCTTTTACAATATTTCTTGTATTATTTACTATATTAGAATTTTCAATAATATTTTCTACTGATGCAATTTTTCCTACAGCAATTACTTCAATTTGAGAATAAAAAATATTTGCTAGACTATATTTTTCAGGCACTTGAATAATTCCAAAAACATCTAAACAAAAATATGCAGTTACAGTAATTATTACAATACTTAATAAAACTAATATGAAATTAATAAAATTATCTACAAAATTTCTCATAAAAACTCCTACTATATTTTTTATGCACCTTTTCCTTCTTCTCTTTTCCAATAAAATAAATATTGTTGAGCAATTCCTGAAAGGCCTGAAAATTTGCTTTCTGCCAACTCTTTAAGTTCTTTTTTATTTACCTTTTCTTCGTTTTCATTATGAATATATAAATCATTCATTACTCTTCTAACCCAAACATCTATTGGAAAAACATCTAATCTTTTTAATGCAAAGAGTAAAATGCAATCAGCAACTTTTGGTCCTACTCCATCTAACTTCAAAAGTTCTTCTCTCATTTTTTCTGTACTATTCATATTTTTTATAGCACATAAATCAACTTCTTTAGATAAAATTTTTTTAGTCGTATTATATACTCTTTGGTCTCTAAATCCTAATCCTAAAGTTCTTAAATCATCAACTGTTGCTTTTGAAAGAGCTTCTGGTAATGGGAATGAGTAATAATCATTTCCATTAAATACTATTTTTTCTCCATAATTATAACATATTTTTTCTATTATTTTCTTAATTCTAGGAATATTATTATTTGCAGAAATAATAAATGAAATGATACATTCCCACAAATCTTGTTTTAAAATTCTAATTCCTTCACCAAATTTTATACTTTGCTCTAAATATTTATCTATTTTAGATAATTTTTCTTTATATAATGAATAATTTGTATCTAAATCGAAATAATATTTAATAATACTATCAAAACTTAGAATATCGTTTTTACTATTTGTATTTGAAATAATTTCACCAGTAAAAATATAATCTGATTCATTTTTTTCCACTTGAATGACAGCATTTTTTATTATACCAATATATTTATTATTATCTATTCTATTCCATCTAAAGCATTGTCCACATTCAAATATATGTTCTAAATTAAATGAATCTGGATTTTTTAATACAAACTTTTCCATTTCTTATTCCTTAATTATAACAAAATTTCAATAAATTTATTTAATATTTTATTATATTTTTCATAAATAATCAATGGTGTTTTTAGGAATGAATATATATTGATTTTTATGTAAATTACTAAGATAATTTATTAAATTAAATGCGATATTTTATAACAGCAATTGTATTTAAATGCATACACCTTAAAGGTATTTATTTGAATACATGATAGAATTTATTTATATATTATTTTAAGGGGTTAAAAATGTATTTAAAAAGGTTAAAAGATTTAAGAGAAGATAATGATTTATCTCAAGAATCTATTTCTAAAATTTTAAAAATATCTAGACCACAATATAGTTTATATGAAACTGGAAAAAGAGATATACCAGTCGACTTGCTATGTATTTTAGCAAAATTTTATAATACAAGCATAGATTACATTGTTGGTGAGACAGATATTATTGATAGATATCCTGATTCTAAATAAAAAATACCGTATTGTAAATTTTATTTTAAATATATATAATTTAATTAATATTTAAAAGGAGTTTACATACATGAATAATAGATTAAAATTATTAAGAACTGAAAAAAATTATACTGAAGAAAAGATAGCTCAAATTTTAGGTATTTCAAGAGAACTATATATAAAATACGAGAATTCTAATTTAGATATTCCACTTTCTATATTAATAAATCTTTCTCGCATATATAATACAAGTATTGATTATATTGTCAAAGAAACAAAAATTAAATTACCTCATAAAAAAAGAAATTTCCACTAACCCAAGGAAAATTTATTATTTAAATCCCAATCCATATACTTCTCTTGCATCTGTTACAATAATAAAAGAGTTAGAATCAATCTTTTTAGAGATTGTTTTTATTTGTTCAATATCTCTCCTCTTTGTAACACACATAATAACAATTTTCTCTTTGTTACTATAACTACCTCTCCCATATATCTTTGTTGCTCCTTTTTTTAATGTTAAATTTAAAACATTATTTATTTCATCATATTTATCTGAAATAATGTATATTATTTTACAAAAATTAATTCCTTCAAAAACAACATCTATCATTTTTCCAATTATGAAAATTGCAATTGAAGAATATAAACCTATTTCTAAATTGCCCAAAGCAATAACATTTGAAAACACTATTATAGCATCAATAATAACTATAATACTACTCATTTTCATATTTATAGTATAGTTTTGTGCAATATGTGCAATTAAATCTGTGCCACCTGTTGAAGTATTTGTTTTAAATACTAATGCTAATCCTATTCCAACAAAAATACCACCATATATACTTGCAAGTAATTTATCTGATAAATCTATATTAATCACTTCAAAAATGTCTATAAAAATAGAATATAAAAAAGTTGCGAAAACTGTTTTTAAAGTAAATTTCCATCCATTCTTTAAAAAGGCCCAAAAAAAAAGTGGAATATTAAGTATTAATATTGTTGTTCCCATCTGAATATTAAAATAATAATAGAGAATTGTTGCTATTCCAGAAAAACCACCACTAGATAATTGATTTGGTAGTAACAAGCATGATATACCAAAAGAGGCAAATAAGCATCCTATTATTATAATTATTATTTCATAAAAAACATTAATCATATTCATAAGAATAGTATTAACTATTAAAAAGATTTTATACGATTAGTAATTCTTTAACACTTTTTATTGTATGTTTGTTACCTCCTTTTCAGTTAATTCAGTAATATTAACTATTGTTGATATTTCAAATCCTTCATCAAGCATTTTTTTTGCTATCCTAATTTGACTCTCTTTTTTTCCTTCTTCTCTTCCTTCTTTCCTTCCTTCTTCTCTTCCTTCTTTCCTTCCTTCTTTTCTTCCTTCTTTTCTTCCTTCTTTTCTACCAATTTTTCTTCCAAGTTTTCGTTCATATTCTCTCCCATAGTCCAGTGAAAGTAAATCCATATACTTCCTTTCAGCTACATCTCTCTCCTCTTCTGTAAGGTTAATATTCTGCCAAGCTATATATGCTTGCTTAATTTCTTCACTTAAATCATTATAAACACTTACTTTTTTCCCAGCCATCTCTTTACCTCCTAATTCCATTGGGTTAATTAAAAATTTAATCCAATTTTTTAAATTTTCTTCTTCTTCAAATGCATTTTCATTAATTAATCTCTTAGCCTTTGATAATTCTATTATATCAACCTCAAAAATATCGGTCAATACGGTTTTTCTATACTTACTCTCTATTATTTTCCACTTAGTTTTATATTCTTTTAAATCTTTTAAATTATCTACATCATAAGATGTTATAAATATTACTATTGTTTTTTTCATTTGCTTATATTTAAAAGATTTGTGAATTGATTTCCTATACATTTTAGACCAATAATTTAGAATTCTTTTATCATCATCATGATTATTGGCAACTTGTATTTCTATATCGCAAAGAACATTATTATCAAGTACAGCCTTTATATCTAATTCTTCTCCTTTATCGTTTATACTCTCTCTTAACAAATTAGGATTTTTTATTTCCAGTTTCTTTATTTTTTCGCCTATTATTGAACTAACAAAATCCTTAGTAATATTTTCATTACCATCTTCCCCAAATATCTTTTTAAATATAAAGTCAATTTGAGGATTTAATACTTCCATATTTTTCTTATTGTTTTTATTCAAACACATACTCCTTTCACATATTTTTATTTTTGAAATAGTAGAGATCATCTACAAAGAAACTTTCTCGAGAAATTTTTTATAGAATAAAATAAATTGAAATAAAAAAAGCAAAACCAGTAAATAATTACTGACTCTGCCCCTTAAATTTTTTATAATTATAATAGTTTGTTTTTTAAATGTCAAGAAAAATTTTACTTTAAAAATATAATATTTGCCTCAATAGACTTAAACATTTTCATCATCATCTTTAAAATCTTTATGTTTTTTTGACATTCTAACATCTATTTTATTTGGTGATTGTTTTATATCTTGCTTTATAACAACATCTAAATCATAGAATTCTTTTAATTTATTTATATTTTCTTTTTTATATCCAACAACATTATTAACATCTTGAGGATTTACAGTTATTTCAATTTCTTTTGCTTTTGTATTTACTTTTTTTACCTTTTCAAGTATAGTATCATAATAAATAGAAGATTCAACTAATTGTCTAAAATTCTCATGATACGGTCCTGCTACAACTTCGCTTGACTCATTTGTTGGTGAAGAAATAGTTTCAGTATTTTGAAGTCCAATTCTAATTACTCTTATTTTCTTTTTATTAAACAAATAGCATAATTCTTTACATCTTTCAACAGCTTGTCCTACTTGCAATGGCTCATATTTTCCCTGATTATATTCTTCTTCAAGTTCTGTTCCTTTAATTATTAAAACAGGATAAATTCTTACTATTTTAGGCTTTAATTTTATTAAGTCTTTTGCAGTTTGTATATCGTCTTTTTCTGTACTATCTGGAAGACCAATCATCATTTGATGTCCTAAATTAAATCTATATCTTCTAATAAGTTTAGAAGCTTTAATAACATCTTTATATGTATGCCCTCTTTTACACTTAGCTAAAATAAAGTCATTTGTCGATTGAACGCCTAGCTCTATTGTTTTTACTTTATATTTTTTTAGTCTTTTTAAAGTTTTCTTATCTATATAATCTGGTCTTGTTGAAATTCTTATTCCATCAATTTTCTTTTCTTTTATGTAATCATATACAACTTTTAAAAGTCTTTCTTGTAATTCTTCATCAATTCCAGTAAAACTACCACCATAAAAAGCCACTTCTTTATATGCATTTTTTTCTTTAAAATTACTTAAATAAAATTCAATTGTATCAATTACATCATTTTCAGTTATATTTTTCATTTGACCACTTATTTTTCTTTGATTACAAAATGTGCAATCATTTGGGCACCCCAAGTGCGGTACAAATATTGGAATGATATATTGTTTCTTCATTTTTCCTCCATATTTTCCAAAGCTTTTTTAGCAGCTTCCATCTCAGCATGTTTTTTACTTCTTCCACTTCCAATGGCCAAGCTTCTTCCATTACATTTTACTTCTGCTGTAAATGTTTTATTGTGATCAGGCCCTTGTTCATTTATTATTTCATATTTAATAAAAACTTCTCCATGAGCTTGAAGCTTTTCTTGAAGAACCGTTTTATAGTCTTTTAATCCTACATTATGGCTACCATACTCTACTTTATCTTTTATATTATCAAGAATGAACTTTTCCACAATACTAATATCGCCTGAATCTAAATATATTCCTGCAATAACTGCTTCTACACAATCTGCAAGAATAGCTTTTTTATCTGAATTTCCAGCCTTTTCGCTTTTACCTAAATATAAGAAATCACTAAAATTATGCTTATTTGCAATTTCAAACAGGCTATCTTCACAAACAGCATAAGCTCTAACTTTAGTCATCTCTCCTTCTGACAAATTTTCGTAATTATTAAATAGATATTTACTACTTATAAATTCTAGAATGCTATCACCTAAATATTCTAGTCTTTCATAGCTTTTAACTTTATTCTCATATGCATATGATGTGTGAGTTAGCGCTGTAATCAGTAAATTTTTATTTTTAAATACATACCCTATTTCTTCTTCTAGTTTTTCTAATTTGTTTATCACTTATATTGTTCCTCCATTACTTGTATATTATATAATTTTTTTTTGATAATTACAATTATTTTTTATTATATATATAATATTGTTTTATTTCATTATTATCCTATCTTATAATATCTTTTAGTAGAATATGATATTTTTATTTTGTTACTCAAATTATGTTTTAATCGTTCAATAACTTCTAAATTATCTAATTTACAACCTATTATTTTTAAATTATTCAATTTTCGAAAATATACAAAATAAAAACAATTACATAAATTACTATTTAATAATGTTAATTCTTCTAAATTTTCATATAATATATTTGCTAAAGTCATTTGAGCCAGATCATAACCATTTTTAGCACAATTTTCTATTAATTCCATTCCTTTTTCTTTGTCTATTTCAACACCAAATAAACCATAATAATATATAGAACCTAACTGAAGTTGTATTTCAAGATCACCTTCTTTAGCTAATTCCTAATATAAACTTATTCCTTTTTTTATATTTTTAGGAGTACCAACTCCGGCAGAATATAATGCTGCCAAAGTTTTTTGGCATTATAATTTCCATTTTCTGTTAGTTCTTCTATTATTTTAAATCCTTTTTCAGGATTTTTATCAACTCCATTTCCTTCAGTAATTAATATTGCTAATACTAATCTCGCATCATCATTTCCTTCTCCTGCAAGTCTTTGTATTTCGTTAAGTGTTGCTTCTTTTTCATCCATATTATCAGAGTTTTGCATAATAAGAAGTAATTGTTCTATTTGTTTATTATTTGACTCTTTTTCACTCATAATATATGAATTCTCCTTTATAAGCCTTATTTTAGTAAATACTATTATACTATGGTTTTATGTAAATTGCAAACAATTTTATTTAGAAAACAACAATTACATACAATTTTCTTATTACTTTCCCATAAAATAAAAAAGCTCTTCAAGAGCTTTTTTATTACTATGTAAATTATAAAATTTAATATATTATACATTATCTTTAATATATTCAACAACATCATTTACAGTTACAACTTTTTCTGCATCACTATCTGGAATTTCCATATCAAATTCTTCTTCTAATGCCATAACAAGTTCAACTATATCTAATGAATCTGCTCCTAAATCATCTATAAAAGAAGCTTCCATTGTAACAGAACCTTCTGTTACTCCTAATTGCTCAACTATTATAGCTTTAACTTTCTCAAAAATTTCCTCTGTATTCATATTTATATATCCTCCTTTTTGTTTCACACAATTAATAATCATTATAGACTTATTATATATATAGTTAAAAAAATGTCAAGTATTTTTTATTTTTTTTCAAATTCTTCTCTCATTTTCTCAACAGCATTACTTTTCACAAATTTTTCAGCTTGTTTTATTGTAAAATAAAATAAATATTCATCACTACTTCCATGAGCTTTTACAACAGGTTTTTTTACACCTAAGAATAATGCTCCTCCATATTCTTTATAATCCATTGTCTTAGAAAATCTTTTAATTGCTGGAAGACAAGGTATTGCACCTATTGTAGTTAATATATTTCTTTTTAAGCTTTCAGTTAAGTTTCTTTTTACAAGTTTACCTAGTCCTTCTGTTGTTTTCAAAAATACATTTCCAGTAAATCCATCTGTAATAACACTATCAACTTCACCCGAAAAACAATCTCTTCCTTCAACATTACCTATAAAATTAATTCCATATTCCTTGCTATGTTCTTTTAATAAATTATATGTTTCTTTTACTAAATCGTTACCCTTTGTTTCTTCTGTTCCAATATTTAAAAGCCCAACTCTTGGATTTTCAATTCCAAATGTATTTTTTAGGTATATTGAAGACATTTGAGCAAATTGAATTAAATTTATAGGTTTGCAATTTGTATTAGCTCCTGCATCCATTAGCATAAAACTTTTCTTATAAGCAGGTAACATTGGAGCTATTGCTGGTCTATCTATACCTTTAATTCTTCCAACAAGAAGAGTTGCACCTGTAAGTAAAGCACCAGAATTTCCAGCAGATATAAAAACATCTCCTTCACCTTCTTTTAGCATCCTAAATCCAACAACCATTGAAGAATCTTTTTTATGCTTTATTGCAATAGTTGGAATATCTTCCATTTCTATTTGTTCTGTAGTATGTTTAATTGTTATTTTATTTGTTATCTCTGAAAGGCTTTTACCATAAAATTCTTTAATTTTAGAATTTATTATTTCTTCATTTCCTATTAAAATAATTTCTGAATCAATTTCTTTAGAAGCTTTAATAGCTCCTTTTATAGTAGCAATTGGTGCATTATCTCCACCCATTGCATCTAATAATATTTTCACTTTTATTTCCTCCTAGCTCAAGCTATATATATTCTACATATTTTATGCTAAAAAATCAATATTTTTCCTTAATTTGACCGTTAAGTCATTCCTTATTGATTACATTATCTTAAAACTTTAAACTTATATTCATCAAATGGGAAATTATTAATTATAAGTTCACCTGCTTTTATCATTTTTTGAGCTTTATTTAAAAGATTTGGATCATCTAAATATAAAACCGCACAATCACTTTTTTTACTTTCTAAAATGAAATCTCTTACATCATTATAATATTCCAAATATATATTTTCCTTGTATGCATATTCCATTATTTTTCTATATATATCATTATGTTTTTTCTTATCAATATATAACTTTATATATCCATAATTATTATATTCAACTGGCTTTTTAAAAAATGTGCAAAATCTTTCATATTCAAAATAGTCACCAATATATACTAGTTTATCAAAATATTTTTCTGTATCTCTTAAATATATTTCGTTATACTTTTCATCATAACTTATCCACTCGTTTTTTATTCTGCAATTTAAAAAACTATCTTGTACAATATCTATTAAAACATTATTTATTTTTTTATTTCCATTTATGCAATATGTAATATTATTATTAAATACAATTGAATCTAATATATATGTCAAAGTTATTTCAGGTCGTCCATCATAACATATGGCAATTTTTTTGCCTTCAGATTTAAAACTGTCAATATTTTGAAAATCTTTTACTATATTTTCAATTTTACTAAATGCAACAGGAGCTCCCTTACTATATTCTTCATTTAAAGTCTTATCAATCAAAGCCTTGTTTTGTCTCAAACCATCCCCTATTTCTTTTAATAAATTCGTAAAAGTTATTTTATCCATATATTATTCCTTCTTTCATTTACTATTTTTATTAGTAAACTGGACTTATTTTAATAACTCTATTCTATATGAAAATACAATTTCAGTCAATAGAAAGGAAAAAAAGACTTTCAAGAAATACAACTTAATGTTACAATTCACAGCCAATGATATTACATATTAAGCTAGTTATTTTAAATTTTTGAAAAAATTGCTAGTTCAAGCTAATTTTTATTAAAAATCTAAAGTAATTTTACGGCACCCTTCCAAGGCAAGCTTGAACTCTTTCCGTAAAATTAATAAAGATTTTTAAACAAAAATTACTTTCAAGTCGCTTTATTTTTTCAAAAATTTAAAATAACTAGCTTATAGTAAAACTTAAAGGCTGTGAATTGTAACATATAAAAAGAGAATCTATATGTACCTAAATACATATAAATTCCCCTTACTTTTATAATCCTAATTAATATTTTTTATAATATTATTCAATTATATCAGAAACTACACCAGAACCTACTGTTCTACCACCTTCACGAATAGCAAATCTTAATCCTTTTTCGATAGCGATTGGTGTAATTAATTCTATTGTCATAGAAACATTATCACCTGGCATTACCATTTCAACACCTGCAGGTAAATCAATAACACCTGTAACGTCTGTTGTTCTGAAATAGAATTGTGGTCTATATCCATTGAAGAATGGTGTATGTCTTCCACCTTCTTCTTTTGTTAGAACATAAACTTCTGATTTGAATTTTGTGTGTGGATGAATTGTTCCTGGTTTTGATATAACTTGACCTCTTTCGATATCTTTTCTATCAATACCTCTTAATAGAACACCTATATTATCACCAGCTTCAGCTTGGTCTAATAATTTTCTGAACATTTCAACACCAGTAATAACTGTTTTTCTTCTTTCAGTTGATAATCCTACGATTTCAACTTCATCAGAAACTTTAACAACACCTCTTTCAACTCTACCAGTAGCAACTGTTCCACGTCCTGTAATTGTGAATACATCTTCAACTGGCATTAAGAATGGTTGATCAGTTGGTCTGTCTGGTGTTGGGATATAAGAATCTACTGCTTCCATTAATTCTTTAATTGGAGCATAAACTGGATCGTTAGGATCTGTAGATGTAGACTCTAATACTTTTAATGAAGAACCTTTAATAATTGGAATATCATCTCCTGGGAAATCATATTTAGATAATAGATCTCTTACTTCCATTTCAACTAATTCTAATAATTCTGGATCGTCAACCATATCGCATTTATTTAAGTATACAACGATATATTTAACACCAACTTGTCTTGCAAGTAATATATGCTCTCTTGTTTGAGGCATTGGTCCATCAGCTGCAGATACAACTAATATTGCACCATCCATTTGTGCAGCACCTGTAATCATGTTTTTAACATAATCAGCGTGTCCTGGGCAGTCAACGT
>DJXP01000059.1 GCA_002449785.1 Clostridiales bacterium UBA7001 | reverse complement strand
CCAGAGCCAACAGTAGATCCAGAACCAACAGTAGGCCCAGAACCAACAGTAGATCCAGAACCAACAGTAGACCCAGAACCAACAGTGGATCCAGAGCCAACAGTAGATCCAGAGCCAACAGTGGATCCAAATCCAACAGTAGACCCAGAGAATATTACTATAACATCAAAAATATATAATATTGATGGAAATAAATATATAACTAATGTGGATTATAATACTAGTATTTCAAAGTTTTTGAACAATATAGAAACAAATTCAGCTAATGTTACTTTTAAGGATGAAAATAAAGAAATTAATAATAATAATCAATTAGTAAAAACAGGCATGAAAATAGTGTTGTCAAATAAAGAAGAATATGTTATAATAGTAAAAGGTGATATTAAAGAAGACGGTCTTCTTACATTAACTGATTTATCTAAATTAATTTTGCATTACAATGAAAATAAAGGCTTTGAATTAACTGGAAACAGATTAAAAGCAGCAGATATGAATGTGGATGGAAAAGTTAATTTAGTTGATGTTTCTTTAATGGTTAAGTTATATAATGAAATATAAATATTATTGTAATATAAATGTAAAATAAAATATATAAATTTAACTTGATTTTTATTTATTCAATAGTTATACTTAAATAAAGGAGTGTTCAGATGAAAAAGAAAATTATAAAAATAAGTATTATAGCATTATTACTAGTTTGGGTTTATACTACTATTGTAAATGCATTAAGCTTTTCTGCAACAATGAATCCAAGTAGTACATCAGTTGATGAATCAACAGAATTTACTGTAAGAGTATTTGTATCAAATCTAGATGTTGGAACAAATGGAATTAATACTTTAAGTGGTACATTAAAATATGATACAGATGTGTTTGAAGAAATTACAGATTCAAGTATCGAAGGATTAAATAGTTGGAGTCCAACATTTAATTCTACAACAGGAAAAATTACTTTAACTAAAACTACATTTGTTAAAACTGAAGAAGCTGTTTTCCAAGTTACTTTTAAAACAAAGAGTGAAGTTACAGCAGAATCAGGAACAATTTTATTTACAAATATAGTTGCATCAAATAGTGAAAATGAAATAAATGCTTCAGATATATCTACAACTATTACAATAGGTTCAAATAACACAAATACTGCTAATGTTACAAATGAAAACAACACAGGTGTATTAAATATAGTTCCTATCACACCAACAGTAAATAATACAGTTAACAATACAGTAAATAATGTAGTAAATAATACTAATACTAATACTTCTAGATATAATGTAGTGAATAATACATCTAGTGATGATGACATTCCTTATACAGGTGTTGAAGATACAATTTTATATGTTATAATTGCACTAATAGTTGTAGCAATAGTATTTTATATAAAATTTGAAAAAGTAAATAAAGAAATTAGATAAGAATTCAAATAATAGAAGCATTCCAATAGTTTTATTGGAATGCTTTTTTGTGCTTGAAAACATAATAAAAAGTGAATTTACATAATATTGACAAATTCTGTAAAATATAGTATTCTATAATATGTTAATATAAAAAAATAATATGTTTATTTATGTATTTATAAATGGAGGAAAAGTAATTTGAAAAAAATTTTTAATTATATTCTTTCAATTATTATTCTAGTGTTAATAATGATAAGCTTAATAAGCTTTTTAAAAAATAGAAAAGACAATAATTTTGAGAGCAAAAGTGATAAAATACAAATAATTGCAACATTATTTCCTGAATATGATTTTGCAAAACATATTGTAGGAGATAAGGGAGAGGTGAAATTACTTTTAAATTCGGGAGTTGAAGCACATAACTTTGAGCCAACTGCTAAAGATATGATTGATATTTTAAATAGTGATATGTTTTTATATATTGGAAATGATTTAGAACCATGGACAGAAAATATTGTTAATAATTTAAATGAAACAAATTCAAAAGTTGTAGATGTGGCAAAAAATGTAGAATTAATGAAAATAGAAGATTTTGAAGAAAAATATATTAATTCTGAAATAATAGAAGATGAAGAACATCATGATGAACATGAAGAAATATATGATGAACATATTTGGATGAATCCAGAAAATGCAATTATTATGATTGATAATATTTTAGAAGAGCTTTGCATAATAGATCCAGAAAATTCTGATTATTATAAAAATAATGCTGAAAATTATAAGTCAGAAATATTAGAATTAGATAACAATCTTAAAAATCTTATTGAAAATTCTGAAAAAAGAGAAATTGCAGTAGGTGGAGAATTTGCATATGCATATTTTGTAGATCATTATAACTTGAAATTTGTAAGTGTTTATAAAAACTGCGGAGAAGGAGAAGACCCAAGTATTGCAAAAGTTAAATCTGTAATAGATTATATAAATAAATACAATATGCAAGCTGTATATTATGAAGAATTAAGTGAAGGTACAGTTGCTAAAATGATAGCAGAAGAAACTAACGCAGAAGCTTTAGTGTTTTATTCAATACATAACGGGGATGTTAATAACGACAGTTATGTTTCATTAATGAAGAAAAATTTAGAAAACTTGGAAAAGGGATTGAGATAAAATGACCATTTTAGAAGTTAAGAATTTAAAAGTACTTTATTCTAATCATGTTGCTATTGATAATATAAGTTTTAAAATTGAGGATGGAGAATATGTTTGCTTAGTTGGAGAAAATGGCTCAGGAAAAAGTACTTTAATTAAAACAATAGTTGGACTTTTAAAGCCTGAAGAAGGAAGCGTGAATTTAAATATTTCATTAGATGAGATATCATATTTATCTCAGACTAATTTGAAAGAGTTAAATTTTCCTGCAACAGCTAAAGAAATAATAATGTCTGGAGTTCAAAAACATAAAAAATTGTTTTATACCAAAAAAGATAAAGAAGATTATTTAGAAATAATTAAAAAACTAAAAATTGAAGATTTGCAAAATAGAAGAATAGGTGACTTATCAGGTGGACAAAAGCAAAGAGTGCTTATTGCAAGATCTTTAATTAGAAAACCAAAACTATTAATATTAGATGAACCTGTATCTGGATTAGATGTTAATATAACAAAAGAATTATATAATATATTAAATACATTAAATAAAGAAAATAAAATAACAATTATAATGGCAACACATGATATTGACGAAGTAGAGGACATTAAGCCAAGAATAATAAATTTGGCTACTTCTCTTAAATATGATGGTAATCTAGAAGGTTGGAAGGGATTTTAAAAAATGAGTGAAATATTAAATTTATTATCATATACATTTATGCAAAGAGCAGTATTATGTGGGATTGCAATCTCTTTTTCAGCAGCGTTAATTGGAGTAATTCTAACATTAAAAAATTACTCTATGATAGGGCATGGACTAGGAGAAGTTGGATTTGCAGCACTTTGTTTGGCAAATATGCTAAATTTGCCACAAATTGCTGTATCTATACCAATAGTAATCATTGCTGCTATTATTATAATGGTTATTAGCCAAAAGAAAGGTGAATCTGCAGATATTATAATAGCATTAGTTGCAACAGGTGCTTTAGCTTTAGGTGTAATTATTACATCATTTACTAGTGGATTTGGAACAGATAGTTATAATTATATGTTTGGTAGTATTTTAGCAATGAATCAAAATGATGTAATATTAAGTATTATTCTTTCAATATTATCAATAGGAATATACATAGTTTTTTATAATAGATTGTTTTTAGTTACATTTGATGAAACTTATGCAAAAGCTACTGGAATAAATGTTGCACTTTATCAATTTATTATTGCACTACTTACAGCATTAGTAGTTGTTGTTGGAATGAGAATGATGGGAACGATGTTAATTTCAAGTTTAATTGTATTCCCAGCAATTATCGCAAAAAAATTCACAACAAGTTTTAAAGGATTGGTAATATTATCTGTAATAACATCAATTATTTGTTTTGTTATAGGAATTTTTGCATCATTTTTCTTAAGTATGCCAGCAGGAGCTGCAATAGTGTTTGTATATATGATTTTACTTATTTTGAGTCGTCTTTTTAGTTATAGAATAAGCTAGATTGATACATAAAAAAACAAATGATATAATGGAGAGTATTATGGTTGATTTTGAGTTATACAGAATATTTGTAACAGTTGCAAACGAGAAAAATCTTACAAAAGCTAGTAAATTACTAAATATTTCTCAACCAGCTGTTACGAAAAGAATAAAAAATTTAGAAGATGCAATTGATGTTAGGCTATTTGAGAGAAGCAGAAAAGGTATGGTATTAACATCTGAAGGAGAAAAGCTTTTTAGAAAAATAAATGAAGCTGTTTTTTTACTTGAAAATGCCGAAAATATGTTTAAAGATGCAAGAGAAATAAATATTGGAACAAGAGCTATGATTTTTAGCAGACTATTTAGCCCTTATATTTTGAAGTTTTATGAAAAATATCCTGAAATGAAAATAAACATTAATTACGTAAAACCAAGTGAGCTAAAGAAAGATTTATTAGAGCAAAAAATTGATATAGGAATATATAGTAAAAGAGATGAAGATTTAAATGATCCAAATATTGGTTTTATAAAACTTGGGGAGATTACAGATGTTTTCTTTGTAAATAGTCGTTATTATAAAGAAATGAATAAAGAATTTTCTAAAGAAGATATAAAAAAGGAAACAGTATATCTTTCAGATCCAAGTTCAAAAAGAGCTTTAAATATTATAAAATGTTTGAAATATTCTGAAGAAGAAAAAAAGAATATTAAGTATATAAGAAATACAGTAATGTTAGAGATTCTTAAATTTGAAAATGGCATTGGTGCAATTTCAAAAGAGTTTATAGAAAAAGAATTAGCCGATGGAACATATAATATATTAAAAACAAACTTTTCATTGCCTAAAGAAGAATATGGAGTTTATTATAACAAAAAGAATAAATTTAAAGAATTAAGCAATCTAATAAAGATGTTAGAAAAAGAATTTAATAATAATAAAAAATGGTAGAAATTAATCTACCATTTTTGCATCATAACCATAGGTTATGAAAATATAAAAGATATGTATTTTACAGACTATAAAAAACTCTTTAAAATATAAATAAGAAGATATTTTAAAGAGAGGAGAAAAAGATATTCAATTTGAATATCAATAAATATTAGTTATGGAAAAATATGGTTTTATGAAAAAATTTAGACCTGATGAGTTATGTATCAAGGAATTTGAGAACTGGATAATAGTATTAAGAAGAAAACAAACAACACTAGGAGATTCAGTTATTCTATTAAAAAGAGAAGTTCCAGATATAAGTAATATGAATGCAAAAGAAGCTGCTGAATTTCCAAGTGTTGTAAAGTGGTATGAAGATATTTGTAGAAAAAAATTTGGTGCAGAAAAGTTTAATTATATTGTTATGATGATGCATGATAATTATGTTCATTATCACGCTTTTCCAAGGTATAACAAAAAAGTAAACTATTTTGATATTAATTGGGAAGATGAAGGTGATAAAAATGTGTTAGACAATTTTGGCTTAAGTCAAATATCTGATGAAAAAACTTTATTCAAAATTAGAGACTATATGATTCAATAGTTTTTAATAAAATTAAAAAAATAAATTTAGGTATTGACATTTATATAAATAATATGTTATTCTATTATACAATATAAAAATAAATGAAGAATGATCTTAAGTAGTTTGCTATAATTTTTTATAGAGAGTTAAGGTTTGGTGGAACTTAACAAAAATAGTATAACGAAATACAAATCAGGAGTTTAATCGGTTGTGCGTTATAGCTAAATTAAGTGTATGAAAATAATTCATAAATTAAGGTGGTACCACGGGTATAGCTCGTCCTTTATTTATGAATTTTTTTTTTATAAATAAATATCATTATAATGATATTTAAACCTAATTATTAGTTATTCTTGGCCACTTTAATTAATAGTTAAATTAATTAATAAGGAGGCGATGATTATGTCATCAATAAAATTTTACAAACATGAACAAATACCTGTTGAAATGCATAAGGTAAAAATTGTTCAAAAACTTAATTTATTAGAAACAGATGAAAGACTTAAGAAAATGCAAGAAGCAGGATTTAACACATTTAAGCTTCATAATGGGGATATCTTTTTAGATATGCTTACAGATTCAGGTGTTAATGCTATGAGTGATAATATGCAATCAGCAATGTTAAGGGCTGATGATGCTTACGCTGGAAGTGAAACTTTTTATCGTATGCAAGAAAAATTAACCGAAATTTTTGGCATGAAGTATTGCCTTCCTGCTCATCAAGGTCGTGCCTGTGAAAACATTTTGGCTACTCGTTTTGTTAAACCGGGAAATTGTGTAATAATGAATTATCACTTTACTACTGCTAAAGCACATATTACAAGACTTGGTGGAAGAGTAGAAGAATTAGTTAAAGATGAAGGATTAGTTTCAAAAAGTAATTTACCTTTTAAAGGAAATATAGATTTAGAAAAATTAGAAGAATGTATTAAAAAAGAAACACCAGAAAATGTTCCATATATACGTATAGAATCTGGAACAAATTTAATAGGTGGTCAACCAATTTCTTATGAAAATATGAAATCTGCAACAGATATAGCCAAAAAATATGGAATATTAACTGTTTTAGATGCTTCACTTTTGCAAGATAATTTGTATTTTATAAAAGTTAGAGAAGAAAAACTAAAGAATAAATCTATTAGAGAAATAACTAGAATGATTGCAGATTTATTTGATATTGTATATTTTTCAGGGAGAAAATTTGGGTTTGCACGTGGTGGTGCAATTATGGTTAGAGATGAAGAATTATTCCATTCTATGGAAGACTTAGTACCAATGTTTGAAGGATTTTTAACATATGGTGGAATGTCTGTAAAAGAAATGGAAGCAATGACAGTTGGATTCGATGAATCAATGGATATGGATGTTATTTCACAAGGACCTGAATTTATAGAATACTGTGTAAAAAGACTAGATGAATATGGTGTCCCTGTAATTACACCTGGTGGAGGACTTGGAGCACATTTGGATGCAAGCCAAATATGTAGTCATATTCCTCAAGAAGAATATCCAGCAGGAGCCCTAGTTTGTGCACTATACTTATGTGGTGGTATAAGAGGAATGGAAAGAGGAACTCTTTCAGAAGAAAGAAATCCAGATGGAAGTGAAAGATTTGCATCTATGGAACTTGTAAGACTAGCTTTTCCAAGAAGGGTATTTACACTTTCTCAAACAGAATATGTAATAGATAGGGTAAAATGGGTATTTGACCATAGAGATTTAATAGGTGGATTAAAATTTGTTCATGAACCTAAAACATTAAGATTCTTTACAGGTATTCTTGAGCCAACATCTAATTGGCCAGAAAAATTAGTAAAGGCATATAAAAAAGAATTTGGAAACCAATAGGGACGCCATTTTTTGGTTGTAAAAACAGCCAAAAGGGACAGGCCTATGTGTTTTTATAAAAAATAATAATATCATCGAAAATAAATGTATTATAAAAAAGTGAAACGAGGCTGCTATAGTGACTTTACTTGTGCAGCCTCGATTTCATTTTCTCGCGGGGGGATGTGATGGTTATTCGATTACAAGCCAGTATCCATCTTTAAGAATAGGATACGCAAGTGCGTTTTCATCATCACCGATACGGATTGGCATTCCACCATGAATGAGGGAAGCGTATTCTTCATCGGTAACTTCAAGGGTTGCATTGCTTTTATTTGTGTTCAGCATGCTGTTTCTAATTTTTTTTGCGAGTTCTGAAGTTGCGCATGCAGGCTCACACAATTCAGGGAGTTTTTCCCAGATGATTTTTTGTTGTGATGTAAAATTAAATATTACTTTTATCAATTTTCCTTCCTTTCTCCCCCCTTGAGAAACAAAGGTGTATCTCTACATTATTAATTATACACCTTTGCAAAATTTATGTCAACTTGATGCTGCCCAACTACATTTCTTCAATTATTTACTGCAAGAATCCATTCTATCAATTTTACACTATCAAAATACATTTCATATTTGACTTAAATCTTCTATAATGGTATTATTAAACAAATAAACGATTTAGGAGGGGATAGTATGGTACCAGAAAAGTTAAAGTCAGGTGATGAGGTAAGAATTATTGCTCCATCAAGAAGTATGAAAATATTAGGAGAAGACTGCATAGCAATTGCAACAGAAAGACTAGAGGCTATGGGACTTAAAGTTACATATGGAAAATATGTTTATGAAGCAGATGAAGATTATATGTGTACATCAAAAGAACATAGAGCAGAAGATTTAAATGATGCTTTTAAAGATAAAAATGTTAAAGCTATTTTAACTGTAATTGGTGGATTTAATTCAAATCAAATTTTAAATCTTATTGATTATGAAGCTATTAAAGAGAACCCTAAAATTTTATGTGGTTTTTCAGATATTACTGCACTTTTAGATACTATATATGCAAAAACAGGATTAGTTACATATTATGGCCCACATTTTTCAAGTTTAGGTATGAAAAAAGGATGCGAATATACTATAGAGCATTTTAAAAAGATGTTTTTTGAATCTGAAGAAATAGAAGTTAAGTCTTCAGAGAGCTGGAGCAATGATGCATGGTTTATAGACCAAGAAAATAGAGAATTTATTCCAAATGATGGAATGTTTGTAATAAATGAAGGAGAAGCTGAAGGAGAAATTGTAGGTGGAAATTTATGTACATTAAATCTTCTTCAAGGAACAGAGTATATGCCAGATATATCAAATAAAATTCTATTTTTAGAAGATGATGGTATGGCAGATAAATTATTTTTAGTAACTTTTGATAGAGATTTACAATCATTAATACATATGCCAGAATTTAAAACAGTTAAAGGAATAGTATTAGGAAGGGCAGAGAAGAATACTGGAATGACTAAAGAAAAATGGATTAAATTAATAAAGAATAAGCCAGAACTTGATAATATTCCAGTAATTGCAGGAGCAGATTTTGGACATACAACTCCAATATTTACATTTCCAATAGGAGGAAAAGCTAAGATAACAGCTGATGGAAAAATAATAATTATGTCTCATTAGTGTCCCATTGGGGACGTTTGTTAATGGACAAAAATGTCCATTAACAAACGTCCCCGATGGACACTAATGTCCATTAATAAACGTCCCCAATGGGACATGGAGGGAAAAATGATTTATGAATTTGAAGTTGAAGGTGATATTAATGGTAAGGGAAGACCTAGAGTAAATACATATACAGGTCATGCATATACTCCTTCTAAGACAAAAGATTATGAAGATTTTATAAAACAGAATTTTAAAATTAAATATCCAAAATATGAGCCTTTCACAGGAAGGGTTTCAGTTACAATTATTGCATATTTTAAAATTCCTAAAAATACATCAAAGAAAAATGAATTACTTATGCATAATGGTACCTTAAGTCCTACGAAAAAGCCTGATATAGATAATATAGTAAAAATAATTCTAGATGGATTAAATAAAATGGCCTTTGCAGATGATAATCAAATTACAAAACTTGATGTAGAAAAAAAATATGTTGAAAACGAATTAGATAAAGAAAAAATATATGTAAAAATTGAAGAATATTAATGTAATTTTGTTTGTTCTAATACAACCTCTGAATGAATACACTTAATCAAAAGTATTCGTTTGGAGGTTTTCTAAAGTGAGAAATATTTCAATTGAAGAGCGTGCAATTGCTGTTGCACAGTATATAATAGAAACAGAAGATACAGTAAGAGGTGCTGCCAAGAAATTTGGAATTAGTAAAAGCAGTATTCATAAAGATGTAAGCCAAAGGCTACTTAATATAAATTACCCACTAGCGATGGAAGTAAGAAAAGTATTAGATAAAAACAAAGCTGAAAGGCATATAAGAGGTGGCCTTGCTACAAAGTTAAAATATAGTCATAAAAGAATGAAAGAAAACAGTACAAATATAAAAAAGAAAAATGCTTAAAGGTTAAAACATAAACTATAAGATTAATAGAAAATATAGCAAAAACAGTTTACATAATTAACACAACGCTTTATTGATATTATGAAAAATTACTATTACAATTTAAAGCAAAAAAATACAAAATCAAAATTTTTAAATTTTATTAGTAAAGGCACAAAATTACTGATAAATAAACAAAAACACAACTTGTAATCAAAAAGAAATATTTTTGTAACACAAATGATAAACATATCGAAAATTCACCTGATTTGCTTGAAAAAAGAGCACTTTAAAAGATTTGATTGGTGCGACACTTTTTGACAAATTAGTATTCCTGTGATATAACGAGTCCAGCAAATCTAAAGAAGTGGGTGGTTTAATATGGGTATTTATAGATCAGAAATAGCAGACTTAAGAAGAAATATTGGAGATAACATAGGACAAAAAATAATAATAAAAGAGTCACCAGGGAAAAGAAGTAAACCACAAGAAAAATTAGCAACAATAGAGAATGTTTATAATAGTTATTTTAGTGTTAAATTTGATGAAGCAAATAGAATGGGGTCTTACAATTATACAGATTTATTTACAAGATCTGTAGAAGTAAGTATGTATAATGGTGAAACATATGAGCCTTTAGTACAACCACAAATTGAAGTTAAAAAGACAAGAGTCAGCCATCAAGCTGTTACAGAAAATTCCTAAATTTTAGGAATTTTTTTTTGCCTTCTTCATATACATTTTAAAAAGAAATATTTGAAGGAGGATCGTATGGAAAATTCTGTTATAAATATAAACCAAAAGATTGTAAGTAATACTAAAGTTATTGAAGTACAAGGAGATATTATTGTTCCAGATATTAAACCAGACATTGTTAGTATTGTAAATACAAATGCAATTCCATATATATACAAAGAAGAAGTGTTTACAGGTAGAATTAGAATTGAGGGTAATGTTGATACTTATGTGGTATACTTGGCTGAAAATGGAGAAAACAGAAGTATTGGAACAACTTTAACATTTATAGAAAGTATTGAAGATAATTTAATTAATGAAGGTGCATTTGTAAAGCAAAAAATTGTATTAGAAAATATTGAGTCAAAAGTTCTAAATGAGAGAAAAATATCAATAAAAGCAGTTTTAAAAGTAATAAGTGATGTTTATGAAAAAAGTGAAATTCAGCTTTTGAATGATTTTGATAGTATAAATGGTATTCAAAAACTAAAAGAGAATTTGGAAATAAGGTCAATTGTAGGTGCTAACACTGTTAGAACCTCTATTAAAGAAGATATTAGTGTTGATGAATCATATAATATATCTGAAATACTAAAAGTAAGTGTTGATATTATAAATATCGAAAATAAAATTAGTATTAATAAAGTTTTAGCAAAAGCTGATGCTGAAATTAAAGTAATTTTTTTAGCAGAAGATGGAAGAATTGGAGTAGCAAATGCAAAAATTCCAATTATGAGTTTTATAGATATTGATAAAATTACAGATAAAAATATTTGTAATACTGAATACTCAATTAGAAATATGTTATTTAAAGTAAGTAGCAATAAACATGCTATAAATGCTCAAATTGAATTTGATGTGTCTTGCGAGGTTTATGAAATTAAAAACATTGAAGTAATACAGGATATGTATGGAATTAATAATAATATTAATTTTAGTAAAAAAGAAACAATGGTTCAAACAAATGAGAATAATCCATTTGAAAAAATTTCAATAAATGAAAGAATTCTTGTTGAAGATATTATAAGCATTTATGATGTTTTATTATTACCTAAAGTAGTAAGTATAAATCAAAGTGGAGTAAATTTTAATTATGAATGTGAATTAAATATGACTATTTTTTATGATGCTGATAATAGAAATGGCTTGAATGTAAAGAATGTTACTATTCCATTTATGTTTAAAATGAATAATGATTCAGGAAATATTGAATTTACGTTTATTAAAAAAGTATTCACAGTTAATGGAGAAAATGTGGATTGTGAGATAGATATAATTGCAACAGAGCTTAATACTAATTTCAAAAAAATTAGTGTGATTGAAAATGTTGAAACAATAGAATTAGAGGATGAGAATAGTTATAAAATGATTGTATATTTCGTAAAACCTGAAGATACAGCTTGGAGTATTGCAAAAACATTTAGAGTACCTGTTCAAAGAATTTTGGAGCAAAATGAAATAGAAAATGAAAATAGTATTACTGCTGGTGATAGGCTATTTATTATGAGATAGATTTATTATGAAAGATAAGATTTATTCAAGACCCAGAATAGTATTGCCTGATATTAGAAAATATACAAGTGTTAAATCAATTTTTTTAATTGCATTTTTTTCAATTATTTTTTGTATTTTCATGTTTTTAAAATTTGCATATCCAGTTTTCAAATCAACTTGTGAAACTTCTGCTAGTTCTAAAGGAGTTAAAATTATAAATACAGAAGTTAATAGAGTTATGAAAGGATATAAATATGATGATTTAATTAGTATTGAAAAAGATTCAGAAGGGAATGTGTCATTAATTAAGGCAAATGTTATAGAGATTAATAAAATAGTAAGTGAAATTATTTCTAATATTCAACTTGAATTCGATAAAATTCCAAGACTTACTGTTGCAATAAACATGGGGAGTGTAAGTCGGAATAAGCATACTAAAAAATGTAGAACCAAAATTTGATGTTGAACTTGAAAGCGCAGGTACCATTAATTACAATGTAACTACTAAATTTGAAGCAGTAGGAATTAATCAAACATATCATAAAATTTTTTTAGAAATAAATACGAATGTTGGAATTTTAACTCCTTTTTCTACTTTTGGAAAAAACATAAAAACAGAAGTATTATTAACAGAAGCTGTAATTGTAGGAAAAGTTCCAGAAACTTATTATGACATAGAATGGGACCAATAGGGAGCCAAGAGGTGGTCAAGAGGGCCAAGAGAGATGTTTCTATTTGGAAAAAAATGCCCCAAATAGAAGCGTCCCTCTTGGCCCCTTGTAAAACTTTGGAACATATAGTATAATACAGAAAAGTTTGAATAGAAAGAAGAATTAGATGATAATTTCGATGTTTTTAAGTATAATTTGGCTAATTATTGTTCCTACAATAATTGGATTCGGAATAATGAGAGTATTAAGAAAAAAAGATGAAAAAAGTATAATTGAGGCTATGCTAATGGGCCTTTACTTTGAATTTGTAGTATTTGAGCTTTTTGCTATACCATTTGTTTTTTTAAAAAGATCTTTTTTCGAGTTAAGAAATACTTGGCTCTTTACTATTCTTATAGTGAGCCTGATTTCACTTATTATTAACAGAAGAGAGTTTAAAAATATATATTTAGACTTAAAAACTAGTATAAAAAAATGTCCAAAAATACTTGCTATTATAAGCATTTTACTTATATTATTTCAATGTTATATGGGATTTACATATATGCATGAAGATGAAGATGACTCAAACTTTGTAGCAAAAGCGGTAATTGCTATAGATACAAATACTTTATTTAAATATAGTGATGAAGGTTATGAACTTACCACAATTCCTTGGAGAACGGGACTATCGCCATTTCCATGGTTTACTGCAAATATTGCAACACTTGTGAGAATACCCCCTGCAATTGTTGCACATACTATATTCCCAGTTATATTTGTGCTAATTGCATATAGCTTGTACTTTATAATTGGTAAATATTTATTTGATGATGATTATGAAAAAACATTTATGTTTTTAATAATTATGAACATTTTATACATTTTTGGAAACTATACCAGATATTCAATATTTGTAAGATTACTTACAAGACTTTGGCAGGGAAAATCAATACTTGCTAATATAACAATTCCACTAATATTCTATATTTTCCTAAAAGGAATTGGAACAGAAAATAATAATTATTATTGGTTTATGTTGTTTTTAGTTTTATGGGGAAGTATTCTTTTGAGTTCAATGGCACTTTCTCTTCCAATAATAGTATCTGGAATATTAACATTTCTTTATATCATAAAAGATAAGAAAATTTCGTATGTTTTTAAATACTTACTTAGTGTTTTACCATGTGTGGGATATGGAATAATTTATTTACTTATAAAATAAGAAAATATTTATAGAGGACAAATTATGTTTGATATTGATGAATTTACAATAAATACAATGATAAATGCTTATGATTCCTTTAAAGGGACAGGCCTATATGTTTTACTTTTTATAGCTTCTATTATCTTTGTTTTATTTAATAAGAAAATTAAGAAAAATGTAAAAGTGGTTTTTGGAATTTTTTCTGTAATTATTTTTATTATAAATTTAAATCCGATATTTACCAAAATATATGTAAAAATATTAGGTGATGACGTTTATTGGAGAGTATATTGGATGTTTCCAATTGGCATAGCTATAGCTTTTATGCTTACATATATGATTTTTTCTGCAAATGAAAAGTATAGAAAGTTTTTACTTATAGCTATTGTTTGCCTATTAATTGTTGTATCAGGCAATTTGGTTTATAATCAAGAGAATTTTCAAAAGGTAAATAATTATTATAAGATTGAAGATGAACTATTAGACATTGTAAATTATGTAAGTAATGATAATGAAGAATATAAAAAACTAGTAGGACCAGCTAATTTTGAAATTTATACTAGACAAATAGATGGAAATATATGCTTAGCAGAAGGCAGAATATGGGGAGTTCCTCCTGAATATAGTATTGTTTATAATATAAACACTGCAAATTATAAAGGAATTCAAGAATATGCTTTCGGTACTAATACAAATTATATAGTACTCGAAAATATAAACATTAGCCCAAATGATAGTTTATCTAATTACAATTTTGACGAAGTTTATAAAAATGAAAAATATACTTTGTATAAAATGTCCCATTAATGTCCAATTGGGGACGTTTTTAATTGGACATTTTTGTCCTTTAACAAACGTCCCCAAAGGGACATTAGACTTAAAGTAAAGTTTATTACTTCACTCATATAAATAGAAATAATGTAACCTGTAAGCCCTAATTTGGGAACACAGAAAAATATAAATGAAGTACTAATTACTAAGTCTAATATATTAATTAGCATAACATTTACTTGTGAATCTAATCCTCTAAGAATACTATCTACAACAGTATCAACATAAATAAAAATGGCAAGTGGTGCAAGAAGTTTTATATAGTAGCTTGCATCAATGCTTTTGTAAATAATTTTTCCTAAAAAATCTGAAAACACAAATA
>DJXP01000058.1:2559-3518 GCA_002449785.1 Clostridiales bacterium UBA7001 | reverse complement strand
AAGAAATAAAAGTAATAACTAATAATATAACAGCATTAATCCATGTGTGATATTTCGTATCTATTAATAAATTAACAGAAACAATAATTAATATATTTGTAAATAAATTAACACTGCAAAACCAAAGTCCACCCATTTGTCCTTTATCATTGACTGATTCATCCATCATATATATCACATAAAAAAAATTAATTAAAGAATGACATACTCCTTTTAATAGACCAATAAAAAAATTCCTTATAGTAAAAATAGGATTTTGTCTGTTTTCTAAATATAAAAAGGGCAACATTAATTGAACAATATCTCCATCAATAGGCTTTACATCATGATCGAGTAAAGCACGTGCACCTAAAGGTAAAGAAGTAAATAATAAATTAAATAAAGTAATAAACCAATCATCAATTATAGTTTGACCAGTAAAATTACAATAGAATCCATAAACAAATTGCAAAAAAGTAAACACGAAATTTTTATAAAAGAAATAAATAATACATTGAGCATTTCTGATATAATTAGTTCTTCCATGAAAAAATAATAAATCATGTAAAAATCTAAATTCTCCAATGGCATAATCTGAATTTTGTACAGCACGTAATCCTTCTTCACCATAGATCCCAACACCTATATGTGCTTCCATAATCATAGAAACATCATTGCCTCCATCTCCTATCGCTAACGTTTTCGAATTTGGACTATAATTTTTCATCATTTTAACCACTTGAGATTTTTGTAAAGGTGATACTCTGCAACATATAACTGCAACGGCGTCTTTTGCTATATCTAAAAATATTTTCTGGATAAATTCTTCTTCTTCTATAGTTAATAAAGCTTTTTCATCGACTAAAATACCATATTGAGGTATTACCATCGAATTCGAATTTCCTTTAAATCGTTTGAATTCCTTGGCGAAATCTATTATGACCTGTTCTCTTTCATGTTGATTTATTACTGTATATGTT
>DJXP01000058.1:1147-2472 GCA_002449785.1 Clostridiales bacterium UBA7001 | reverse complement strand
TCTTTTTTTGGCTCGATTCCACATATGTTAAATATTTTCATATCTCTATTTATTAAATTGCAACTTAGTCCTATATTATATGCTGTGTTCATTTTATCTCCGGTTAACATCCATACTTTTATTTTAGCAAGTCTTAAGTCTCTTATCGTTTCAGGAACTTTTTCTTGTAATTTATCTTCGACTATTGTTGTTCCAATTAAATATAAATTTTGTTCGATTTTATTACAGACTTCGTTCTCTTTTTTTTCTTTGTCTTTTATAGACATTCGAGCTTCGTTTAATTCTTTTGAAAATTTATTATATTCATTTTCGGATAAGATTTTCATTGCAATGAATAAAGTTCTTAATCCTTGAGAACTAAATTTATCTACATAATGTTTACATTGAGTCAATATTGTTTTATTTGTATTAGGACTTAATCTTTTTTCTATTATTGAATCTGCTCCTTTACAATATAATATTATTTTACCATTAGGACATTTAACAATAATAGTTTCTCTTTTTCTATCCGAAGAAAATTCTAAAATTTGCAATTTTTTATATTCTAATTTTTTGACATCATTTTCAGAACCTAGAGATATTAATTTAATATCAGGATTTCCTGATTCTTCATATTTCCATCCTTGCGCTTTAGCTGCTTTTACTAATTCGATACTATCAGGAGATACACAGATATATTCTTCTATACCATCATCATTTGTTTCGACAGAGCATGTATGACATAGAGATAATGCTGTCCAAAAATGTTCGATTAAATAATCTTCTTTTTCTAAGGATAAATTTATTGAACCATCATTACTTTTTATTATATAATTCTCATAATTTTTTTTTGGTTTATTTTTTACATCATATATTTCTACATCTTTTGTTGTAATATTTTTATTTATATTTTTATACATTTCATATTGTTCAAATGTATATATATTATTCTCTTTTCTGAAATTTATTTCCTTTTCTGATTTTTCTTCTTCTTTTCCTCTTAAATATTGATAACATACATCACCAATAACACAATATTTAAATTCCATTTTATTACATGTTAATGTTCCTGTTTTATCACTAAAGATATAATCAACTAAACCACATTCTTCATTTAATGAAACAGAATTCGGTGTGAGCCATTTTTTTCTTAATTTAGAATAACAATTAGGATCTGAACTCATAAAAAATCCTTGAATTAATTTAACAACTTCTAAAGTAATTATTAAAGATATTGGTATAAGAGTATTTAAAAGTAATAAATAAGTAAAAAAATTTAAAATGCTTTCGATAATATAATTATATTCAGCATATCCGAAACTTATTGTTGGAGTCTTATCGGCATT
>DJXP01000058.1:0-1012 GCA_002449785.1 Clostridiales bacterium UBA7001 | reverse complement strand
GAAGAAAATTTTGATATAGGATCTTTTGCATTTTTCATTAATTTGCAATTATGTCCAGTATATATAACTATACCTATTACCCATTTTGTATTTTTTAATTTAGCACCTTTTAATAAAAGTTGCTTCGCTTCTAAAGGTATATTATATGTATTTTCTTCATTATTAGTTTTTGTTATTATATTTTTTTGAAAAGATAATTCCATTCTTCCATTTAGTTGATATAAAGCAGGATTTGGTAAATCTGAAGTAATACTTCCTGATATATTAAAATTTTTAATTTTTTCATTATTTTCTTTAAATTTTCCTTTAGTATCACTAGGGGCTTCTTTTTGTTTCAAAGTTTTTTCGCCATCAAGTGTCCCTGTTTCAATAAAGCAAATACCTCCTTCTAATTCTGAATCTATTAATATTAAATCAGCTGGGAAAGTATTCTCTTGTAATACTTCGACCATTTCTCCGACATATAAAGTCCCACTTGTTGTTTTTTCCCATTGACCATTACGATATACTACAGTTTCTTCATTATTTTGTTGTTTGTCTAATTTAGCTCTTGAATAATCTTCTATTCCTTCTCTTATTATTGATACTGAAAGAACAATGACTAAAGGTACTACTGCTGTAGCAGGAGATAATGGAGATATTATTGGTATACATTGCAATATAGCGCATATTAAAAAATAAATGTTTGCTAAACGAACAAATTGGAGAAAGAGAGCTTTCGGAATAAATGTAATTATGTTATATTTTGTTGTGTTTATTTTATTATCGGTAAAACTATATGTTAATATATTTTTCTCGGTATCATTAATATAAAAACGATAAACTTTTTCTTCTGTATATAATGGATTTTGAATTATTGATAAAAGATTTGAATTGTCTATGTTATGTATATTATTTATATTATTGTTATTATTATTATTATTATTATTCTCATCATTATCATTTTCATTTTCTGGTATTTGAGTAACAATCATTTAAATTCCAATTTTTGTTTTAAATTTATTTATAATTT
>DJXP01000017.1 GCA_002449785.1 Clostridiales bacterium UBA7001 | reverse complement strand
TTATAAATTCTACTTCTTTATGTGTAAGTTCATACACCTCTGGAATAAGTGTCATTTGAGTATTATGACTAATATTTGCTTTATAATTGTTTTTAATTTGCTCATATAAAATTCTCTCATGTGCTGCATGTTGGTCTATGAAATACACATCATTATCTATCTGAATTACAATATATGTTTTAAAACTTATCCCTAAATATTTATATTCTATTTTTCTTTTTGTTTCTCTAATAATGTTATTTTCTTCAGGTTTAATATCTTTAGCATCTTTTTCATGTTCTAAAAATTTAAGCTCATTTTCTACATATTCTTTTTTATCTGTTTTATCATCATTTCCTAAAAATTCAGCATTTAGCATGCTCTCTTTTATTCCATGATATACAAATTTATATATCTCATCTTCATCTTTAAACCTAACTTCCATCTTGTTTGGATGAACATTTACATCATAAAAATTTGCTGGCATTTCTATATTTATTATACAAAATCCATGTTTACCAATACCTGTTGCTCCTTTAAAAGCCTGGTCAACTGCATTCATAATTATAGGATTTTTTATATTTCTTTTATTCAAATATATAATTTGATTTTTCCTTGTTTCTTCAGCTATCATTGTGTTTCCAATAACGCCTGTCATTTTGTATTTATCAAAATTATAATCAACATTTATAATATTTTCTTTAATTTTTTTTCCATAAATTACATATATTAAATCTTCAATTTTTCCATTTCCTTTTGATGAAAAAACTTCCTTTTTATCTATAACAAGTTTAAATGAAATGTCTAAATTAACTAAAGCAACTTTTTGAACCCATTCTTTTATGTATCTACTTTCAGTTCCGTCATTTTTCAAAAATTTATATCTAACTGGTGTATTAAAAAATAAGTTTTCTACAATCATTGTTGTACCAGTTTTGCTTGCCACTTCTTCTATATTTAGAATATTTCCACTGCTAGATGTCATTTTATATCCTACTATACTATCTTTTACTTTTGAAATAATAGTAAAATTTGATACTGCAGATATGCTAGCTAGTGCTTCTCCACGAAATCCCATAGTATAAGTGTTTTCTATGTCTTCTATTTTTCTAATTTTGCTTGTAGCATGTGATTCAATACTTATTTCTAAATCATCTGGAGAAATTCCCTTTCCATTATCTACTACTTTTATTAAAGATTTTCCACCATTTTTAACCTCAATTGTAATTTGACTCGCACCAGCATCTATAGAATTTTCTACTAGTTCTTTTACAACATTTGCAGGTCTTTCAATAACTTCTCCTGCAGCTATTTTATTAATAGTTAAATCATCTAATAATACAATATTTCCCATTATTCATTTCCTTTTAAACTTGTTACCATATCTATTTTATCAATCTTTTTACTTAAAACTTTATTAACAAATATTGAAACGAACATACTTCCAATAAATGCAATTAAATATGTTAATAATTTAATTTGTGCATTAAAATCATAACTATCTCCTAATGCTTCTTTAAAAATATAATCTGTCATTATAAATCCAAGTGGAAGTCCTAAAATAACTGCTATAATTGAAAGCCATATATTTTGTTTTTCAAAAATATCTCTTATTTGTTTATTTTTAAATCCTAAAACTTTAAGTGTTGCAAATTGATATTCTTTTTCTGTAAATGAAAGTATTCCAAGATTATAAATAATAACAAATCCTAAAATTGCTGAAACAATAACAAAAATAACAATCATAGATTTCATCGTGTTTAGCATTGCATACATTCCTGATTTTAAGTTATCTATACTTTGTATGTTATCTACTCCAGCCAAATCTTCAATTTTAGACATATCCTGATTTGTATAAATAGAATCAGGTTTATATTTAAATCCTAGTGATTCATAAAATTCTTTTGTCATTGTAAGGCACTGGCTTTGAGGGTCACGATTTAATCCTGAAATCTTAGTTGTATACCAGTCGTCATCTCCAAATACATGCCACTTTATTTCATCTCCAATTCCAAGCCCTAATTTTTTTGAAAGTTTTTCAGTAATATATATTCCATCACCATTTAATTCTATGACTTCTCTATTATGCCCTGTAATTTGCAAATATCCGTTACTATCATTTACTAAAGCCACATTTGTTTCTTTCTTATCACCATTTTGAATTTCAATGCCTAATGTTTTACTAGTTGAATCTCCATATTTTTCTTTAAGAAAGTTTAACTCTTTATCTTTATAATCATTTTCTAAAACTAATTTATATTTGAAATTATTAATTATTTCAAATTCCCAATTTAAATATGAATTCATAGAGTCTAACATTCCAAACGCACATACTAAAAGCATTGTACATCCAATTACTCCAACTATTGCCATTATACTTCTACCTTTATTTCTAAAAACATCTCTTAAATTCCATTTTGTAGAAATAGAAGAATTTTTAAATATTCCTTTAGTAGTTATATTAAATTTAGATATTTTTATTTTTGGTACTTCAACCCTTAAAGCATCTACTGCAGGCTCCATTAGTATTTTTCTACAAGATAAATACGTAACAAATGTAACTAATATTACCACCATTATAGCTAAAATATAAACAATTGGCAATATAATAGTATCATAAATTGGAACTTCAAAATATTCCATCTCCATATTTAAGAAAAATGATCCTAAAATAACTGCTCCTACAAATATTCCTAAAAAACTTGCAAATAAACTTATAAAAAACCCATAGCTTACATAATGCCAAATAATTTTTCCTCTTTTAAAACCTAATGCTTTTAAAGTTCCAATTTGTGTTCTTTGACTTTTAACAAATCTATTCATTGTTGTAACTACAGATAAAAGTGCTATAAATAAAAATAGAAATGTAAACACTCCTGAATATGTATCGCCTTCTTCTATTTCTGAATTATATCCTTTATATGATGTTGATGCTTCCCTATCTGTTACAGCTAAAGCTGATTCTATATTGTTTTCAATATCTCTTTTGGTATCTTCAATTTTTGATGTATCATCTATATCAACTATCATAGTATTAAAAACTATGTAATCTTTTGTATCTACCATTTTAGTTGCAGTACTCCAAAATTCATCACTAAACCCATATAAAGTACTTAATATTTTACTTTCATCTACAACATTTTCTTTAATCATATCATAAATATATTCATCTGGAAATTCATTTATAGATAAATATATAAACCCATAATCTTTATGTGTTGGAAATATTGCAGAATCATCTTTCATAAAATAAACATGATCAGGAGTTGTAATTAATCCTAAAACTTTTTTAGTAAGTTCATTATTTTGATATTTAAATGTTATTTCATCACCAACCTTAATATTTAGATTATTTGCTAAAAAGCTATCTATCCAAACTCCACTTTTTTCTTTATTAAACTCTTCTCCATCTAAAACATAAAATTTTGATATATTATTTGACTCAATAAAAATAGTCTCAAGTGAAACATTATCATATCCATTTAATTCTGTAATTATTGAAAGCTGTCTTTCAGCATCTTTTACATTATCTATTTTTTTTATATCACTTAAATCATCATCTGTAAAATTTTCACCAGATACCCAAATATCTTGTAGATTATTGCTCTCATAATAATTTTTTCCACTTATATCCATTCCATCCATATAACTATGAATTCCTGAAAAAACAAATACACCTAAAAAAACCATTATAAATATATTTATAAATTGGGATTTATTATACTTTATATCTCTAAATAATTTTTTATTTAATTTACTCATTATAATTCCTTTCTTTATTATGCTATATTATTTAATTTTATAAATGTTTAGTATTTTTTATAATAATGTGCGTAAGCGACCAAATGTAATGAACGAAGTGAATGAAATGCGATTGGAGCAACTTACATTATAACTAATTATAAAAGTAAGTTGCGACACACAAGCATTATGATAAAAAATATTAAACATTTATAGTAAATAAATAATTACCATTTAACATCATCAATATTTTTGGGATTTTGATTTTCAATTACACTTTCTATTTGTCCATTTTTTACTCTAATTACAGTATCTGCAATATCTGCAAATAAACTATTATGTGTAACAATAATTACAGTATTTTCACCATTATTACCATCACACTGTTTTTTTAATAGCTTTAGCACTTCAACACCTGTTTTAGAATCTAAAGCGCCTGTTGGCTCATCACAAAGTAATAGTTTAGGATTTTTAGCAATTGCTCTTGCAATAGAAACTCTTTGCTGTTCTCCACCTGATAATTGATTTGGGAATTTATTCATATGTTTTTCCAATCCCACAGCTTTAATAGCTTCTTTTGCATCAACATCATTGTTTATAATATCTTTTATTAATTCAACATTTTCAAGTACAGTAAGTGTTGGCAAAATATTATAAAATTGAAAAATAAATCCAATATTTCTTGCTCTATAATCACTAAGTTTATTTTCATTATATTTTGAAATATTTTCACCTGCTATTATTATTTCTCCATTTGTAGGTGTATCCATACCTCCTATCAGATTTAAAAGTGTTGACTTACCAGCACCTGAAGGTCCAAGGATAACAACCAATTCCCCTTTATTAATTGATAAATTAATATTGTTTAAAGCATTAAACTCTTTTTCTCCAGACAAATAAGTTTTTGTAACATTTTTAAGTTCAACAATTTTTTCCATAATCTATATTACTCCTATTCTATATAACTATTTTACTATCACTATTATATTTGCATTAAAAATAAAAGTCAATAAAACATGAAAGTTTTTTCATTTTTAATGTATTTCTCTTAATTTACTTATAAAATCCCATCAAAAAAAGAAGAGTATAACTCTTCTTTTCTCCACTAATTATTTTATTTTTTTGTAGTTTTTTTAGATTCTTTTTTTGTATCTTTCTTTTTTTCTTCTTTCTTTTCTTCTTTTTTATCTTCCTTTTTTTCTTCAACTACTTTAATTTTAGCATTATCTACTATTAATTTTATTGTTTTTTCTGATTCAATATTATCTTCTATATTTTTTACTAATTCTTTGTTTTCTTTTAATTCTTCTTCTTTTCTGCCATATGCTGTAGCTAATTCTTTTAGTTTTTCATCAACTTCTTTACTTTCAGCCTTAATACCAGCTTCTTTTCCAATAGCTTCTAATACTAATTTTAATTTTATAGATTCTTTAGCTGATTCTTTATTTTCATTTCTAAAATCTTCTTTTGACTTTCCAACCATTTGTAAATATTGTTCTAAATTAATACCTTGATATGAAAGTCTTCTATCCATATCTTCTATCATATTATCAAGTTCTAAATCTATCATTCCTTCTGGAATATCTACTTCAGATTTATCTGCAACTGCTTTAACAGCTTTTTCATTTAATTCAGCTTTTTCTCTTTCTTCATTTTGTTTTTCTTGTTTTGATTTTATATCTGCTTTTAATTCTTTTAATGTATCAAATTCACTAACATCTTTAGCAAATTCATCATCTATTTTTGGTAGCTCTTTCTTTTTAATTTCATGAACTGTAACTTTGAATACAGCATCTTTACCAGCTAAATCTTTTGAAAAATAGTCTTCTGGGAATTTAACATTAATATCTTTAACTTCATCAATTTTCATTCCAACTACTTGATCTTCAAAACCTGGTATAAAAGAATTACTTCCAAGTTCTAATTCATGGTTTTCAGCTTTTCCACCATCAAATTCTTTTCCATCTACTGTTCCAACAAAATCAATTACTGTTGTATCTCCTTTTTCAGCAAGTCTGTCTTCAACATTAACCATTCTTGAATTTCTTTCTGCCATTTTGTTTAATTCATCTTCAATAACTTTATCTGTTACTTTATATTCAGTTTTTTCAAGTTCAATTCCTTTATATTTAGCAAGTTTAACTTCTGGCTTAGTATCTACAACTGCAGTAAAAATCAAGTCTTTTCCTTTTTCCATTTGAACTATATCTATTTTAGGTCTACTTACAACTTCTATTCCTTCTTTTTCAACTTCTTCATCAAAAATAGGTGGAACAATTTCATTAAAAGCATCCTCATAAAAAATTTCATTTCCGTAGTATCTTTCAACTATTTGTATTGGAGCTTTTCCTTTTCTAAAACCTGGTATATTAAAATATTTAGCATTTTTATTAAATACTTTCTTTATTCCTTCGTTAAATTTTTCTGCCTCAATTGTAAATTCTAACTTTAATTCGTTTTTGTTGTCTGTCTTTTCAACTTTAATACTCATTTTAATTCCTCCAATTTCTTTCTATTACTTAAAATAGCCTTTTTATTATAACACATTTGGTGGAAAAATCAAGCTTTTTTAAAAAATACTTGATTTTTAGCTAAAAAAATACTTTTTTTATTTATCTTATATAAAAACAAATAAAATTTCCAATCAAATAAATAACCACTATAACATTCATTTATAGTGGTTTACATTGTTTTTCATTTTTCCCTAAAAATAGACTTATCCTCTTTTGCTTAATCTCCTAGGCACATTCCCATATCTCTTGCAACTTGTAATAATTCATCATCCATAGGGATTGTTCTATTATTGCTTGATGCTGCACCTACGACTGCACCAGCACCTACAACATCTTCTAAAGATACATATCCCATTTTTCCATCTTTATAATTTACTAATACATTAAATATTCCATCAACAGCAAGTTTCATTGCTTTTGTACCGTATTTAGTTGATAAAACTCTATCAAATGCAGATGGTGTACCGCCTCTTTGAACATATCCTAGTACGGTTGTTCTAGAATCAGAACCAGTCATTTCAGATAATTCATCTGCAATTTTTTCTCCTACACCGCCTAGTCTAATATTGTCTAATCCTTTTCCTTCATCTAGTTGTCTTTTAATAGTAATTGTTCCATCTTTTGGTTTTGCACCTTCAGAAACCACAACTACTGTGTAATTTCTTCCCATCTCTTTTCTTTCATTTATTTTTTCAACAACTTTATTTAAATCATATGGTATTTCAGGAATTAAGGCAACATCTGCTCCACCTGCTATTGCAGACTCTAATGCAAGCCATCCTGCATATCTTCCCATTACTTCTAAAACCATAATTCTATGGTGTGCTTCAGCAGTTGTTTTTAATCTATCTATTGCGTCTACTGCAACAGAAACAGCTGTATTATATCCAAATGTCATATCTGTGCATGCAACATCATTATCTATTGTTTTTGGAACACCTATACAATTAACTCCTCTTAAAGAAAAATCTCTGCTAGATTTTTGTGTTCCATCTCCACCTAATGTAAATAAACAATCAAATCCATCATTTTTTATATTTTGTATACATTGCTCAGATAAATCTTTATATTCAACGCTTCCGTCTTCATTTACACATTTTAAATTAAATACATTAGTATTATTTGAAGTACCTATAATAGTTCCACCTTTTGAAATAAGGTCTTTTGCATTAGTACTTAAATCTAATTTTACAAAGTTATTATCAAGTAATCCCCTGTATCCTTCAATAAATCCATAACACTCAACACCATATGTTCTTCCTGTTTTAACTATAGCTCTTATAACTGCATTTAATCCAGGTGCATCACCACCATTAGTTAATATAGCAACTTTTTTTACTTTTGATTCCATTTATATTCGCCTCCTGATAATATAAAAACTTTTATTATTATATACATCTTTTTTGCAAATTACAAGTACTTATTTTTATACTTCTTTTATTTTTTTATCAATAAAATCATTTACAACATTTTTAATTTTTTTCATTCTAGTATTAGTTTCCTCATTTTTATACTCAAATCTATCTATTAAATCATTAATATAGTTTTTTTCTTTCAACATTTGAAATGTTACTTTAAAGTTCAAATCAAATGTAAATGCTATAATATTAACACTAAAGTCTAATGGAGTAACTCTGTCAGAATTTATAACACATTTTTCTTGTAATATTGTTTCATACACCTTATCACTAATTAAGGAATATTCCAAATCCTCCAGTTTTGTAACTCTTAATGGTAGAAGTGCTTTTACATCAGCTTCTTTTTTTACTCTATAAACATCCAATTTATCAGCATCTCTTATTATTTTTGAATGTAATAAAGCTTTTTTATCTAAGCCCTCTTGAATTCTTAGTTTATTATGATTTTGTATTGCTGTTCTTATTATATTATCATAACGACTATCGTCAATAAACTTCCTTATAAGATTACCATCAAATAATATTTTCACAGCATATTCTGCATGATCAAATTTTAAACTATTATATTCTCCAGTTAGTTTAAGTTCTTCAAACCTTCCAATATCATGTAGTATCCCAATTAATTCAGCAAGTTCAATATCTTCTTGCTTTAAATTTAGTTTTTGTGCTATTATTTTTGCATTTTCAGCCACATGATAAGTATGTATAACTTTTAATTTAAAATTAATATGTTCTTTGTTCTCATAATTATTTATAAAATCATTAAAAACATTTTTTGCTCTTAATATATCTATCATATTGATCTCATTTATTTGAACAATAGATTCATTCCATTGTCCAGTTTCTAACCTCCTTTGTTAATTAGAGTGTCTTGTAGATTTCAAATACCCCATATTAACCAACTTAGCTTTTTGAGCATATTCTTTTATAGCTAATATTTTTACAGGTTCTGTTATAAGCCCAGTCTAAACTACTTTTATCCATTTTAACCTCTTTTATATTTAATTTATAGAATTTTATCATAATCTGATAAAAAAAGAAAGTAATATTAATTTATTTAAAGAATATGTTTTAATAGAACATCAAAATTGCTTGGAGGAAAAAAATGAAGGAAAAATCTATGTTAAGTCTTTTGTTAATGTTAATATTAATACTATTATCTAAAGAATCCATTGCTTACTTTCCAATATGGAATAATAACTTAGACACCACTGAAGTTAATGCAGAAAGCAGTATTTCTGATAACTTTTTAAATATAGAATCTGAAAGTGCAATTTTAATTGAGCAAAATACTGGTAAAATACTATATGAAAAAAATTCACATGAACAATTACGTCCTGCTAGTGTTACAAAAGTCATGTCAATTTTACTAATTATGGAAGCATTAGACAGAGGTGATATTACTCTTGAAACTCAAGTACCTTGTAGTGAAAAAGCTTCATC
>DJXP01000009.1 GCA_002449785.1 Clostridiales bacterium UBA7001 | reverse complement strand
ATATCACAGAAATGCAAAAAGTAAATAAATTTATTGAATATATAAGTCTCTTTATGGTAAAATGTCCCCGAAGGGACAAAGGAGGAAAAATATGGAAAGTGAATTTGATTGGGATTTAAGTAGTCTTTATGAAAATGATGAACAAATTGAAAATGATATAAGAGTTCTTTATGATTACTTAAGTAAAATTAGAGAATTTAAAGGGAAACTAAATAATAGTGTAGATGAAGTATTTAATTGTTATAAAAATTTAGAAAAAGCTTTAGAAATACATGAAAGATTATATGGATATGCAATGCTAAAATATAATCAAAATATGAGTAATCAAGATAGTATTAAGTTTTTTAAGAGAATGGAAACTATTACGGCTGAGTTTTCTGAGGCAGAAAGCTTTATTTCACCAGAGCTTAGCAAAATTTCTGATGAAAGACTAGAAGAATATCTTCAAGATGAAAGAATGAAGGAATATGAAAAATCTATTAGAGATATTATAAAAGAGAAAAAACATATTTTAAGTGAAGATGTTGAAGAAGCTTTGGCAAAATACACAGAGGTGTTTTCTGCTACTGAAAATATTTACGACATTTTTACAGATACAGAATTCGATTATCCATCAATTTATGATGATGAAGGAAATGAATTAAAAATGAATTCAGCACTTTTTTCACAGTATTTAATGAGTAAAAGTGAAAATATTAGAAAACAAGCCTTTGAATCTATGTACTCTCTTTATAAAAAACATATAAATACAATAACAGAGCTATATTTAACAAGAGTAAAAACAAGAACAATATCTAGTAAAATTAGAAATTATGAATCATCTTTAGATGCTGCTACAAATCATGATGATTCTAATGTTGGAGTTTATAAAAAATTAGTTGAAGAAGTAAATAAAAATTTATATCTAAACCACGAATATTTAAAATTAAAGGCTAAACTTTTAGGAAAAGAAAAAGTTAATATGTATGATGTATATGTAAATACTTTAGATTTAGAAGACAAGAAAATTGAGTATAAAGATGCACAAAATATTGTTTTAGATGCTTTATCTTGCATGGGAGAAGAGTATACATCAATGCTTAAAACAGCTTTTAATAATAGATGGCTTGATGTTTACAAAAAAGAAAACAAAAGAAGTGGAGCTTATAGTATGGGAATTCATACTGTACATCCATTTGTTCTTTTAAACTATATAAATTCTTCAAGAGATGTTTCAACAATTGCACATGAACTAGGTCATTCTATGCACAGCTATTATTCAAGCAAAAATCAAAATATTATTAATGCTAGCTATACAATAATGGTTGCAGAAGTGGCTTCAACTGTAAATGAAATAATTCTTGCAAATTATCTTATAGGTAAAGAGCAAGATAAAACAAAAAAAGCTGCTTTAATAAATGAGCAATTGGACATGATTAGAGCTACACTTATTCGACAAACTATGTTTGCTGAATTTGAAGAAAAAGTTCATTCAAAAGTTGAAGCAGGAGAAAGTTTATCTTCAGATAATTTAAATGATATATATTATGAAATAGTAAAAAAATATTTTGGAGATATAACAAATGTTAATGAAGAAATAAAATATGAATGGGCAAGAATTCCTCATTTTTATTCATGCTTCTATGTTTATAAATATGCAACAGGTATAACATCTGCAATAGTTATTGCAAGTAAAATATTAGCAGGTGAAGAAGGATATGTTGAAAGATATATTAATATGCTAAGTAAAGGTGGTTCAATCGATTCTCTAAGTTTACTTAGAAGTGTTGATGTAGATTTGGAAAAAAATGAAACATATGAAGAGGCATTTAGATATTTTGGAAAATTACTAAGAGAGCTTGAAAGTCTTGTAGATTAATTAGATAGTAAAAGCTAAAAAATACTCAAATTTCACACAATGGACAAAATCTTATTATATATAATATTAAAAGATTGAATATAGATAGATAAATATGTAGGACTATATAAATAAAAAAGAAAGGTAGTAATACACGAATTGGTGAATATTATGGGAGATATGACAATATTAGTAGTAGATGATGAATCTAGAATGAGAAAACTAATTAGAGATTTTTTAGTACAGAAAAATTACAATATTTTAGAGGCTGAAGATGGAGAGGTAGCTTTAAAAGTATATGAACAAAACAAAGAGAAAATAAATTTAATATTACTAGATGTTATGATGCCTAAATTAGATGGTTGGTCTGTACTTCGCCAAATACGTCAAAAAGATAAAAAAATTCCAATTGTTATGCTTACATCAAGAGCTGAAGAACAAGATGAACTTTTTGGCTTCGAACTTGGAGTTGATGAATATATTACCAAACCATTTAGCCCTAAAATATTAGTAGCAAGAGTTGAAGCAATTTTGAAAAGAGCAAAGCCAGATGAAAAAGAACTAAAAGATTATGATGGAATTGTAATAGATAATGAAGGTAGAACAGTTACAGTTGATGGAAAACAGGTTGAAATGAGTTTTAGAGAATATGAGCTTTTGAAATATTTGTTAGATAATGAAAATATAGCATTATCCAGAGATAAAATATTAAATACAGTTTGGAACTATGATTATTATGGAGATTCAAGAACAATAGATAGCCATATAAAGAAAATAAGACATAAATTAGGTAAAAAGGGAAAACATATTCAAACTATAAGAGGAATAGGTTATAAATTTGAAATAAAATGATGTCTCTTTGGGGACGTTTCTAAAAGAGACATTTTTGTCCCATTGGGGACATATCTTTAATTATTTAATCAATGATTATATAATTGTGCATTATAAAGCTAAAATCATAAGCATGGAGGAGGTCTAGATGGAATTTGAAGAAGAAGAAGAAAAAGAACAAATTAGAGCTATATTTAAGGCTAAAGGAATACCAGATAGTTTATTAGATATACCATGGATTATGGAAAGTATATTAGTTGATGTAGATGATTCTTTAGAACATAGAATTATAAAAAGTAACAAGACTGATTCATTTATTTATGTTTCAAAAAATAATGAGAGAATGTTAATTAAACGTTGCGAAGATAATTCTTGCAATATCATTGTTGAAGATGGAGATTCTGAGGTTTTACAAATAAAAAGAAAAATAATTCTAAACAAATATGGTATGGAGCAACAAAGGGAAACATATGGAACATCAAGCGACTATACAATTTATAAAAGAACAGATTCTGGGACTATAGTTCGAAGAAGTTATGAAAATGAAAAATTAAAAAGTGAAGAAGAATTTCTTGACTCTGGTAATTGCTTTTTAGAAAGTCCTGATGGACTAGTTTTGGGAATGCCATTAAAAACTATTAATAATTCAGAAGAAAAACCTGAAAGTCATAGAGCTATATTAATGGATGGACTTTCAATTCTTCGTTATGAGCAAGCTCTTATATATAATACCGAATACTTTAAAAATAATTATCCTATAACTGAAGAATTTTATGAAATGTTATCTAGAAGTGTTTCTGGAGTTATAGATTTTAGTTTATCATATTTTGCCAAATTAGCAGAACAAAGAGCTACAGATGAGGATGTGAAAAGGCTTGTAGGTGCAATTGCTAATAATGCTGGTGGTTCAGGACAAAGTTGGATAGGGAATTCTTACCCAAGAAGAAATGTTGAAGGTTCTGAAACTTGGAGGCAAAAAGCAAAAAATTCAAGATATTTAAGCTCACATTATAATAGAAGAAATTATAATGACTTAGGTGGGAATACTTTAGATGATAGTAGTCAATTCCCAAACTTTGATTGAATTCAACTTAATATTCAGGAGAAATAAATGTTTAAAAATATTCTAAAATCTGTTCGTGCTAAGCTTTTTATTACTTTATGTATTGTAATAATTATGATAATCGCATTTTTTGTAATTATTAATAATGCTGTATTAGAAGCACTTTATTATTATAATAAAAAAGAAGCTAGCTTAAGTACATATAATTATATAAATGAAAATATTCCAAAAGAATTTTCAGAAGAAGAGAAAAATCGATTTGAAATTGAACTTGAGAAAATTGCTGAAAATAATAATTTTGAAATCCTTATTTTAAAAAATTCTGAAAATACGTCTGATAATCTTTCAGATAATGCTGAAGGAATAGCAAAAAATACAGAAATGCCAGAAGTCACTGGGGAAAAAGAGAAAATTGTGTATGCTACAAATAAAAATTTTCTTCAAGATTTTGGAACATTGAATGAAATTAAATATGACGTAAAATATAGTATTTTTAATAAATCTGATATAATGTATTCTACAGAAAATAAAACGATTAGAAAAGTATCAGACAAAAGAAATGGTATAACATACATTTTGTTAGATTCTGAATTAGATAATGGAAATATGCTTTATTTAAGACTTCCAGTTACACCAATTCAAGATAGTGTGGATATTTCAAACAGATTTATTTATATAATGGGTGTTGCAAGTATTATTCTAGGTGCTATAGCAATTAATTTTATTACAGAAAAATTTACAAAACCAATTGAAGAGCTAAATGATATTGCAAATGAGATGAGCAATTTAAATTTCAAGAGAAAATATA